>CALMQI010000160.1 GCA_937871935.1 uncultured Burkholderiales bacterium | reverse complement strand
CGCCGAAGCCGGACACGCCGGAAGTCGGCCTGGCCGTGCTGGGCGAGCTGCTGGCGCTGGCGCCGGACATCAAGGTGGTCGTGATGACCGGCCAGAACGACCGCGCCAACGCCCTGAAGGCGATCGCATTGGGGGCGTACGACTTCCTGGCCAAGCCGGTCGAGCCCGACGTACTGGCGCTGACGCTCGAGCGGGCCTACCGCCTGTTCGAGCTGCAGCAGGAGAACCGGCGCCTGGCGCAGGCGCAGGCCGGCAACGCGCTGGGCAGCCTGATCACCGGCGACCCCGAGATGATCAAGCTGTGCCGCATGACCGAGAAGGTGGCGGCCGCCGAGGCGAGTGTGATGCTGCTGGGTGAATCCGGCACGGGCAAGGAGCTCTTCGCGCGCGCGCTGCATGACCTGTCGGCGCGCAAGCGCGGCCGGTTCGTGGCCATCAACTGCGCGGCGATCCCCGAGAACCTGCTGGAGTCCGAGCTGTTCGGCTACGAGAAGGGCGCTTTCACCGGGGCCACGCGGCAGAGCCAGGGCAAGATCGAAAGCGCCCACAAGGGAACGCTGTTCCTCGACGAGATCGGCGACCTGCCGCTGGCGCTGCAGCCCAAGCTGCTGCGCTTTCTGCAGGAGCGCTCGATCGAACGCCTCGGCGGGCGCGAGAGCATCGCGGTCGACGTGCGCGTGGTCTGCGCCACGCATCGCGACCCCAAGCAGCAGATCACCGACGGCCAGTTTCGCGAGGACATCTACTACCGGCTGGCCGAGATCGTGCTCTCGATCCCGCCGCTGCGCAGCCGGCCCGGCGACGCCAGCCTGCTGGCGCACGCCTTCGTGCGCCGTTTCGCGGCGGCGAACAAGCGCGGCTTCATGTCGCTGGCGCCCGATGCCATCGAGGCGATCGAGGCGCACGGCTGGCCGGGCAACGTGCGCGAGCTGGAAAACGTGATCAAACGCGCCGTCATCATGGCGGACGACAAGCTGATCCACGCCGCCGACCTCGGCCTCGCCGCGGCCGACGTGGCGCCGGCATCGCTGAACCTGCAGGCCATTCGCGAAGATGCCGAACGTACGGCGGCGGTTCGCGCGCTGGGCCGCTCCAACGGCAACATCACCAAGGCGGCGGAGCTGCTCGGCATCAGCCGGCCGACGCTGTACGACCTGATGGCGCGCGCGGGCCTGAAGCCGGCCGGCGCGGAGCCGCCCGCCTCGACCTGAGCGCCGGTCTGCGGGGCCGCAGACGGGACAAACGCCCGCATGGGGCGGTGGATGCACCCGCCCGCGCGTGTGGCTACACTGCGCCGGCGGCGGCCGCTGGGGGGCCTTGCAGGCCGCCGTCATTGAATGCTCTCTGAAACCGGTCCGCGCGCGCCCGCCTGACGCGCCGGCACCGATCGCCGCCCCAGAACCCTCGCGTCGCATCGAACGGCACAGATGTCCGAAGTCCGAGCCCTGCTACTGACTGACGTGGTCGACAGCACCAAGCTGTCCGAGCAGCTCGGCGACGAACACATGGCGGGTGTGTGGGCAGCGCACGACCGCGTGGCGCGCGACCTGCTGCGGCTGTGGCGCGGCCGCGAGATCGACAAGACCGACGGCATGCTGCTGATGTTCGATGCCGCCGTCGACGCGGTGTCCTACGCCCGGGCCTACCACCGTGCGCTGGCGGCGCTGCCGGTGGCGTTGAAGGCGCGCGCGGGGCTGCACGTCGGGCCCGTGGTGCTGCGCGAGAACGACGCGGCCGACGTGGCGCTCGGCGCCAAGCCGCTGGAGGTCGACGGCCTGGCCAAGCCGACCGCGGCGCGCGTGATGGCGGTGGCCGGCGGCGGACAGACGCTGCTGACCGCCGAGGCCCGCGACTCGCTCGGCGAACAGACCACCTGGCACGTCTTCTCGCACGGCCACTGGGTGATGAAGGGCCTGGGCGATCCGATCGAATTGTTCGAGGTCGGCGATGCCGAGACGGCTTTTCAGCTGCCGGCGGAGGGCGACAAGGCGCATCAGGTCGTCCGCGTCGACGATCAATGGCGCCCGGTGCAGGAGATCCCGAACAACCTGCCGCAGCAGGTCACTTCCTTCGTCGGCCGCGAGCGCGAGGTGCGCGAGGTCAGGGATCTGATCGGCAAGGCCCGCCTGATCACACTGCTCGGCATGGGGGGGCTGGGCAAGACGCGGCTGTCGCTGCGTGTGGCCGCCGACGTGCTGGCGCGCTTTCCGGATGGCGTGTGGTTCCTCGACCTGGCCCCGATACGCGACCCGGCGCTCGTGGTCAGCGAGGCGGCGCAGGTGCTCGGCGTGCGCGAAGAGCCCGACCGGCCGCTGATCCAGACGCTGTCGGCAGCCGTCAAGACGCGCCGGCTGCTGCTGATCTTCGACAACTGCGAGCACGTGATCAAGGCGTCGGCCGACCTGGCCAATGCCTTGCTGCGCGCCGGCCGGCAGGTACAGATCCTGGCGTCGAGCCGCGAGGCGCTGCGCGTGCCGGGCGAGCACAGCTACCCGGTGCTGCCGCTACCTGTGCCGGGCCAGCGCGACGGCCTCGACGCGCTGCTGCGCTCGACCGCGGTGCGTCTGTTCGTCGAGCGGGCGCAACTGCACAAGCCGTCGTTCACGCTCAACGAGCGCGAGGCTCCGGCGGTGGCCGAGCTGGTCGCGCGGCTGGAGGGCATCCCGCTGGCGCTCGAGCTGGCGGCGGCGCGCTTGCGATCGCTGAGCGTGGCAGACATCAACGCCCGGCTGAAGGACCGCTACAAGATCCTCACCGGCGGTGGACGCGTGCTGCTCGAGCGGCAGCAGACACTGCGGGCGCTGGTCGACTGGTCCTACGACCTGCTCACGGCGCAAGAGCAGACCGTACTGAACCGGCTCAGCGTGTTCGCGGGTGGCTTCGACCTGGCTGCGGCCGAGGCGGTGTGCGGCGAGGAGCCGTTGCTGCCGGAGGACGTGCTGGACCCGTTGTCGTCGTTGATCGAGAAGTCACTCGTGATGACCGGCGAGCGGGACGAAGGCACCCGCTACAGCATGCTGGAGACGATCCGCGACTACGCGCGCGAGAAGCTGCAAGGCGCCGGCGACGCCCCGGCGACCGCGGTGCGGCACTGCAATTACTACTTCGTCATCGCCAAGTCGATCCGCGACGGACTGCAGGGCCCCGAGCAGGCCGAGTGGATTCGCCGCGGGGAGACCGAGCTCGACAACATGCGGGTGGCAATCGCACTCGCGCTGAACGGCGGAGCCGACGCCTTCATCGTCGTCAAGTTCTCGATCGCGCTGATGATCTTCTGGATGCTGCGCGGCTATACGTCGGAGGGGCGCAAAGTGGTGCGCGCGGCACTCGATCTGCCTGCGATACAGGAGTCCGACGTCGCGCAGGCGCATGCGCTGTACGTGGAGGCCGCACTGGCCGGCAGCGAAAGTGATCACACCGAGGCGCGCGACATGCTGGAGCGCTGCCTGGTCCTGCGCCGCGGCATGGGCAATCCGGTCGAGATCGCGGCGACGCTGTCGACCTTGTCGCTGGCGCGACTGCAGGCGGGTGACCCGGAACAGGCGGCCGAGAGCGAGCGCGAGGCTCTCGAAATCTTTCGCGCTGAAGGTGAGCGGCTTGCCGAAGCGATCGCCCTGCTGCACCTGGGGCAGATCGCCGTTTACTCCGGCGATGAAACACTTGCCCTGTCGACCTTGGGCGAGAGCCTGCGCATTGCGCGCGACCTCAAGAACCGCGAGGTCGAAGGCGAGGCTGAGTTGGTGCTCGGGGAGTGTGCATTCGAGTTCGGTCGAGCGAACGAGGCGTGTGATCGCCTGCAGCGCTCGCTGGCGGTCTGTCGTGACGCGGGCGACCGTCGCGGTGAGGCGCATGCCCTGTGGTGGCTCGGTCGGGTCGCGCTCGAGGTGGGCGATCTGGCATCGGCGAGACAGAATCTCGGCGCGGCCCTGCAGACCTTCCACGACTTCGCGATGCACGAGGAGTGGACCGGTTGCCTGGAGGATCACGCCGCGCTGGCCTTTGCCGACGGTAAGCCAGAAACGGCAGCTCAGCTCGCGTCAGCGACGGAACATGCTCGCCAGAGGCTCGGGCTCGTGCTGTCACCGCATCGTCAACGCCGATGGAGCGCGCGATACGATCTGCTGCGATCAGCCCTACCGGAGGCCAGCTTTGTTAAGGCGTGGCAGGACGGTCAAGGCGATAGTCGCGACGCAGCAATCCGCGCAGCGCTCGCAGTGTCCTTCGACCTGTCGACAGTCTGACCGAAGCTCTGCTTGAAGGCAGTGCCAGGCGGCGGGTCGCTTTTCAAAACGACGCCGGGCCCATGCGCCCGCAACCAGCGCCAATCCGAAGAGTGCCAGCGACCCGGGTTCAGGTACGCGAGAGAACTCTAGGTTCTTCGGTGCGGTCGGATCCCCTTCGTCAGTTGACAGGGTCGACAAGTACGTGCACTGCTGCCGCCACCAACTGCATCTATCCAGTGTCACCGCGAGCAACGGTCCGGAATAGCCGCTGGTGCCGAACGGGTCGAAGAAGAGGAAGGAAAGATCGATATCGACGACGGCCAAGGTGCCAAGCGACTGGTTCTCAAACTCAATGGGAGTCGAGACGATTCCAGTGACATCGGTTCCATTGGTACGCACAAACAAGATGCTTGCGTCGAACCCGGGATCATCCTTGTCCCAAGACAGATTGAGCAGATCAGGCCCAGACCCTCCGACTTCGTAGAAGCGCAAAGTCCCGTGGTCCAAGACGGCTGAACTGCACG
The DNA here is from genome assembly GCA_937871935.1 of uncultured Burkholderiales bacterium. Taxonomy (GTDB): domain Bacteria; phylum Pseudomonadota; class Gammaproteobacteria; order Burkholderiales; family Burkholderiaceae_C; genus JAEUPI01. The sequence continues at coordinate 8,016 of CALMQI010000160.1, read as the reverse complement.
CGCTGCCACCAACCCAGGAGGTGCCGGCATGCGTCAGGCAGTTGTCTGCGACGTCAATGAACGCCTCACCCTCCCAACCCACTGTCGTGCCGACCAAGCCGCTGAAAGAGGTATTGAACTCCGGATCCCAACGGACTACCACCACGGCCGCGTTGGCCATGGCGGCGGAACTTACAAGAGAAACTGCCACACCCCAACGACAGACTCTGCGCACCATCGACACTTGCATGACTGCTCCCCGAACGCTGGTTCAAACGGAATGCAAGAACCGAGCCGATCTCGGTGAATCGACGTAAATCATTGATTCACAGAATATTTTCGTTGCCGGGACAGCAAGGTCTGCGCATCTTTTCAGTGAACCGTAAAGAACCCCGACAGTGGCACTGCGCTTCCCAGCGACACATTGATTTCGGGGGTCACAGCTCTGGGATGCGCAGAATGACCGCGCTCCACGGGCCATGGCGAGTTGACCACTTCGGTACGGCCAGACAATCGGCCAACCGACGCGGTGTCCCGCGTCACTGCAATGAACGAGGCGAATCGATGAAGCCTGCCGAGGCGCTCTTCCAACGAATTGCAGGTTCCGCTGCCTGGCGAGCCGCACTGTTATCTGGCCTGCTGCTGGCAGGCTGCTCGAAGCCGACCCCCGAAAGCCTGATGACGGCGGCTCAGCGTCACATCGCCGAAAACGACCACCGCGCGGCCCAGATCGAGCTGCGCAACGCGGTTCAACTGGCGCCGAGCAGCGGTCCGGCGCATCGGCTGCTGGGCGTGACCTTGATGCGCACCGGCGATCCCGTCGCCGCCGAGATCGTCCTTCGCAAGGCGCTCACGTTCGGCGAGAAGACCGACGACGTCTTACCCAGCCTGGCAAAGGCGTTGCTGCGCCTGGGTCAGCCACAAAAGGTGATCGACGAGTTCGCCAGCACCAGCCTGCCAGACCCGGCGGCCAACGCCAGTCTGAGGGACAGCGTCGGCCAGGCCCGGCTGATGCGGGGCGAAGTTCAGGAGGCTGCGGCGGCCTTCGCTGCGGCGTTGATCGCTCAGCCAGGCCTGGCGACGGCGCAACTCGGTCAGGCACGCATCGCCGCACATCAGAGTCGGCTCGACGAGGCCTTGGCGCTCACCGAGGGCGCCCTGAAGTCCGATCCCCGGTTGGTGGAAGGCCTTGCCTTCCGTAGTCAGCTTCAACTTGCCCAGGGTCAGCGAGCGCCGGCGATCGAGTCGCTCGAGCAGGCGCTGGCCATCGACGCTGGCTTCCTGCCCGCCCGACTGGCGCTGACATCGCTGCTGATCGACGGGCGCGACTACGAAAAGGCGAAGTCGATGCTCGGTGCCGCCGGCGTCCCGGCCAAGGACCCTCGCGTGCTCTACCTGCAAGGTTTGATCGCGTTGCGTCAGAGCGACCTGCCGAAAGCCAAGGACGCTCTGTCGGCCGTATTGCAGCAGGCGCCCGAGCATCGGCCGTCGCTGCTGCTGGTCGGTGAGATCGAGCTGCGGTCGGGCAATCTCAGCATGGCCGAGCAGCACCTGGGCAAAGCCGCCCGCGGCTCGGTCTCGCCGGCCGTGCAGCGCCTGCTGGCCACGACCTACCTGCGGCAGAACCGGCCGGGCAAGGCGATCGACACGCTGCAGCCGCTGCTGCAGGACGCGGCCAGCCGCGATGCCGGCGTCAGCCTGCTAGCCGGCGAAGCCTATCTCGCCAACGGCGACGTCCGGCGGGCGGCCGAGTACTTCGAGGCGTCGAAAGCCGCGCCCTCCAACGAAGCGGTGGCACGCACCCGGCTCGGCCAGATCGCCGTGACCCGCGGCGACTTCGAACGCGGCGCCCAGGAGTTGCAGGCCGCGTCTTCGCTTACCAACGACCAGGTCGAGCCCGATCTGCTGCTGGTGACACTGCACCTGCGCCGTCAGGATGCGGCCAAGGCCCTCGCCGCAGCGCAGGCCTTCATCAAGAAGCAGCCGCAGAACCCGATGGGCCCGGTGCTGGCCGGCATGGCGCAGCTGGCGAAGGCGGACCGCGCTGCGGCGCGCGCGAGCTTCGAGGCGGCGCTCAAGATCAAGCCCGACCACGTGCCGGCGCTGCGCGGGTTGGCCGATCTCGATGTGGCCGACAAACGGGCAGCCGACGCGCAGCGCCGCTACGACGCGCTTCTCGCCAAGAAGCCCGACGACGAGCAACTGCTGGTCGCGTTGGCCGAACTGCAGGAGCGCACGGGCGGGCTCGACGACGCCGGCAAGACCTTGCGCAAGGCGGTCGCCGCGGCTCCGCGGTCGACGGCACCAGCCGTTGCGCTGGTGCAGTACCACCTGCGCCGCAAGGACGCCAAGGCCGCCATGGAGGTCGCGCAGGAGGCGGTGTCGAACAATCCCGACCAGCTGCGGCTGGTCGAACTCCTGAGCATGGCGCAGGAGGCGGCAGGCGCCGGGCGCGATGCCTTGCGTACGCTGACGGCGCTGGTGCTGAAGGAACCGCATGCGGTGGGCCCGCTGGTCCGCCTGGCGCATATCCAGGCCCGGCAGCGCGACTTCGACGGCGCTGCCAGCACGCTGGTGCGGGCGCAGGAGAAGGCGCCGGACAACGATGGGGTGACGCGCGAACTGATCGGCGTCTACCTGCAAGGCGGCAAGGTAGAGCCAGCGCTCAAGGTCGCCAGGGACTTGCAGGCACGCCGGCCGCAGGATGCGATCGGCCACGCGCTCGAGGGCGACGTGCGTGTGTTCACCAAGAAGTGGCCGGAGGCCGAACGGGCCTATCGCGCCGCGCTGAAGGTCGATCCGCGCGCGGGCGCGGTGGCCGTCAAGGCCTATCGCGTTCTGACCGTGACCGGAAAAAAGAAGGAAGCCGCGGATCTTGCTGCCGATTGGATGACCCGTAACCCGGCCGACACGTCGATGCGCCTGATCGTCGCCGAGGCGGCATTGGGCGCTCGCGAGTACCCGCTCGCCGCACAGCAGTACGAGGCCGCGTTGGCGGTCGACCCCAACAACGCCATGGCGCTCAACAACCTGGCCTGGGTGCTCGGCGAACTCAAGGATCCCAAGGCGATCGGCTTCGCCGAGCGGGCGGTGGCACTGGCGCCGAACAGCCCGAGCGTGCTCGACACGCTAGGCATGCTGCATCTGCGGGCAGGCGATCCGAAGAAGGCGATGGAATCGCTGGGGCGCATGCGCCAGCTTGCGCCGGACCGGCTGGACCTGCGGCTGCACTACGCGATGGGGTTGCTGCAGTCCGGTCGCACCCAGGAGGGCCAGGCCGAGTTGCGCGAACTGGCCGCAGCGAAGGTCGATTTTCCGGGCAAGGCCGGCATCCCGGCCCTGCTGGCGAAGCAGTAGTCGGGCGACCGTGCAGGTAGCTGCGCTTCGACTGGGCATGCCAGAACGCGCGTTCGCGTGGGTGGCCGTTGTCGTCGTCGCGCTGGCGGCGATCTTCTGGCGGACCAGCGCGTCGCTGGTCGCCACCTGGGACGCCTCGGGCACCTACTCGCACGGCTTCCTGATCGTGCCGGCCTTCCTGTGGCTGGTGTGGACGCGCCGGCAGGTCCTGTCCCGCTTGCCGGTGCGGCCGTCGTGGTGGGCGCTGCCGGTGCTGGCTGTCACCGGGGCGATATGGCTCGCGGCGCAGTGGACTTCGCTGGCGCTGCCGGCGCAGTTCGCCCTCGTCGCCATGGTACCGGCCGCCACGGCGGCCACACTCGGCGCGGCCTGGGTGCGCGCGCTGCTGTTCCCGTTCGCCTTCCTGTTCTTCGCAGTGCCCTTCGGCGAATCATGGGTGCCGGTGCTGATGGACTGGACCGCCGACTTCACTGTGGCGGCGCTCAAGTTGTCGGGCGTTCCGGTGTATCGCGACGGCCTGCACTTCGACATACCGAGCGGCAAGTGGTCGGTCGTCGACTCGTGCAGCGGCATCCGGTATCTGTTCGCCTGTCTGTCCGTCTCGTCGCTGTACAGCTGGACGATCTATCGCGGCACGGCGAGGCGACTGTTGTTCATCGGCTGCGCGCTGGTGATCGCGATCGTTGCCAACTGGATCCGGGCCTATGGCATCGTGATGCTGGGTCACCTGAGCAACAACCAGATCGCTACCGGTGCCGACCATCTGGTGTACGGCGGTCTGTTTTTCGGCATCATCATGGCGCTCGTCTTTGCGCTCGGTGCCGTCTGGCGCGAGGACCATGCACGGCCGACGGCGTCGAGCGCAGCGGACGCGCCGGCGGAGAACGAGTCGCCGGTTCGCGGCGCGGCCACCATGCCGCGACGAGTCGCGGCGGTTTTCGCGACGGTCATGACTCTGCTGGTCTGGCCCACGTTGTCGAGCGGTTCGATGCGTGATGCGCAGCGTGTGTCGATCGCGGCCAGCGACATTCGCCCGAGCGGCGGCTGGACGCCTGTTGCCGAGCCAGTGTCCTCGTGGCAACCGCGGCTGAACAACCCGGTGGCCGTGATCACGCAATCGTTCGAAAAGGACTCGCGCAGGGTCGGTGTGCATCTCGGCCTGTTCGAGCGGCCGACGCCTGAATCGAAGCTCACGTCTGGGCTGAACCGCCTACTCGAGCCGGATGGCCTCAACCCGCAGTGGAAGCTGGCGCGGCAGGGCACAGCGCAGGCACGCTGGGCAGGCGAGGCCGTCGATGTGCGCACGGGTGTGCTCGTCGGCAGCGAGCGGCGGTTGCTGGTCTGGCACTGGTACTGGGCCGATGGCGAAGTTACCGCCAGCCCGGGGCGGGCAGCGATGCTGCAGATGCTCGCCCGTTTGCGTGGGCACAGCGAAACGTCCGCCTGGGTCAGTGTCTACACGACCGAAGAAGGCGATACGCACGTCGCTCCGCGCGTGCTTGAGAGATTCGTCGCCGAGATGTCCACGTCTATCGGTCTGGCACTGCAACCCGTTGGTGCGGCGCGCCTGCAGGCGGCAGCGGATCAGGACCGGCGCTGAGCGTACACCTCGCCTAATCGGCCGCCACTCGTTCCGCGATCGCCCGACCATCTCCGTCGTCGACGCATTGCTGCCGAGGCTCGACGTCGTGTGCTGACTGTCCCGTCAAGCTGACAAGGCTTCGAGGTGGCGGGCTTGACTCCTTTGAACGCTCGGATTGAGGTGATAAATCCGGGCGCAGAAGGATCTGAGCCATACCGGCTAACCACTCGTTTAGGGGGGCGTCGATCGTCCTGACAACAGGTTCGCTCAAGTCATTGCGAAATTCGCCAAGTGATTGAAAACAAGAAGCTTTGTGGCGATGGCATGCGTCATGCTTAAGTTGAGATCGTCGTGCAAGCGAGTCGACTCTCAGCCAGCGATTCGATGACGGCACGAGTTTCCTCTGTCATCACCAATCGAAAGGAACAAGCAAATGATCGGATCAAGACACATGCGAGGAGTTGCCCTCGCAGCTTTGGCAGCGTTCTGCGTCGGGTCGCAGGCCGCGCCGATTAGCTTTAGCCAGACCGCCGGCGACCAGGACTTCGCCGCGGATCGCGATGCGTTCGACAACACCACGAACATGGACTGGTACGTGTTCAGGACCGGTGCAGGGCAAAGTGGCGCCGCCACCAACAGCCTGGGTAGCGTCAACTGGGGGTACGTGCTTCCGAATGAGATCGTCACCGCGCTCGCCGGCAGTATGACCGTTCGTGTATGGGACATCGACCCAGGCGATGACATGGAGGTCCGGTTCGATCTCGGCGGTGGCAATGTGGTATTCGCCGGCAATCTGACAGGATCCAATGGCGGCAACATCACGAACTGGGAGACCGCGGTAGCAAACGGCACTACCGCGTCGCTGGGCGGTTGGAGCACTACGACTTTCAACTTGTCCGCTGCTACATTGGCCGCGCTATCTGGTTCGTCTGGCTTCAATCTGGACCTGCGCGTTTCCAACTCATCGACTGAGAATTGGGCCGCAGTCATCGACTATGCGGCGCTGACTTTGCGCTATGAGCCGGGCAAGCCCAACAGCGTGCCGGAACCCAGCGCGCTTGCGTTGATGGGCGTCGCTTTGCTGGGCGCAGGCGCTATTCGTCGTCGGAAGGCGCGTTAAACGCAATCCAGACGACCAAATCATGGCGGGTGCATTCGGGCCGGTCGAAGGTCCGGATGCACTTAGCTGTGGTGTGCCGCGCTCATTCGTCTGTTCCACCGACCTCAGATTCCTTCGATCACTGCGGAGATGGCCTCGCCCATCTCCGTCGTAGACGCCTGGCCCCCCAGATCTCGCGTCTTCGGCCCTTCGCGCACCACCTGCTCGATCGCCCGCACGATCGCATCGTGCGCCGCTTTACCGGCCCCTTCGCCGCGGGTCAGAAAGTCCAGCATCATCGCCCCCGCCCAGATTTGCCCTACCGGGTTGGCGATGTTCTTGCCATAGATGTCGGGCGCCGAGCCGTGCACCGGCTCGAACAGGCTCGGGAACTTGCGCTCCGGGTTCATGTTGGCGCTCGGCGCGATGCCGATGGTGCCGGTGCAGGCTGGCCCCAGGTCGGACAGGATGTCGCCGAACAGGTTGGTAGCGGCCACCACGTCGAAGCGTTGCGGCTGCATCACGAAGCGCGCCGCCAGGATGTCGATGTGCTGTTTGTCCCAGGTGATATCGGGGTACTTCGCCGCCATCTCGACGCAGCGCTCGTCCCACCACGGCATGCTGATCGAGATGCCGTTGCTCTTGGTCGCCAGCGTCACGTGCTTGCGCGGCCGCGTGCGGGCGAGGTCGAAGGCGAACTTCAGCAGCCGTTCGCTGCCGATGCGGCTGAAGATCGACGTCTGTGACACGAACTCACGCTCGGTGCCGGGGTACATCACGCCGCCGATCGCCGAGTACTCCCCTTCGGTGTTCTCGCGCACGATCATCATGTCGATGTCGCCCGGCTTGCGGCCGGCCAGCGGGCAGGGCACGCCGTCGAACAGGCGCGCGGGGCGCAGGTTGATGTACTGGTCGAAGTCGCGGCGAAACTTGATCAGCGAGCCCCACAACGACACGTGATCCGGCACCGTGGCCGGCCAGCCCACCGCGCCGAAGTACAGCGCGTCCAGCGGCTGCAACTGCGCGCGCCAGTCGTCGGGCATCATCTGCCCGTGCTTCGCGTAGTAGTCGCAACTGGCCCATTCCACCGGCACCCAGTGCAATTGCAGCTTGAAGCGCTTGGCCGCGGCCTCGAGCACGCGCACCCCTTCGGGCATCACCTCCTTGCCGATGCCGTCGCCGGGGATCACTGCGATGCGAAACGTATTGCTCATGCGGGTCGTCCTTGCCGAGTGTGCGAAATCACGTGTCGCCCATGCTAGGGCATGCGCGGGCTGGCGTTTGACACGGGTCAGTTTGATCGTCGTTAAGCCCCCTGCAAGGCGGCTCCGTTAGGGTGTGCGCTGGCGGTTCCAACGCCGCGGCGACGACCTCGCCGCGGGCCATTCCATGCCCCATTCGAGTTCCATCAGCGCCATCCTGCCGGACCTGCTGCCCCGGTTGGCGGCCAGCGGCCTGAAGCCGCTGCGGCTGGCCGGCCGCAGCCTGCTGCCGATCGTGCAGGGCGGCATGGGCGTCGGCGTGTCGGCGCACCGGCTGGCCGGCGCCGTGGCCGCGTTGGGCGGCGTGGGCACGCTGAGCTCGGTGGACCTGCGGCGCCATCACCCCGACCTGATGGCGCGCACCGAGGCGCTGACCAAGCGGGTCGGCGGCGAGGCGCAGAGCAAGGCGATCATCGACGCCGCCAACCTCGAGGCGCTCGACCGCGAGGTCCGGGCCGCGCGCGCCGCGTCCGGCGGCCTTGGGCTGATCGCGATGAACGTGATGCGCGCGGTCAGCGACTACGCGGCCGACGTGAGGCGCTCGCTCGAGGCTGGCGTCGACATGGTGGTGGTGGGCGCCGGGCTTCCGCTCGATCTGCCCGACTTGGCTGCCGAACACCCGAAGGCACTGCTGGCGCCGATCTTGAGCGACGCGCGCGGCGTGTCGTTGCTGGTGCGCAAGTGGGAGCGCAAGAAGCGCCTGCCCGACGCCATCCTGATCGAACATCCGCGCCTGG
>CALMQI010000159.1 GCA_937871935.1 uncultured Burkholderiales bacterium | reverse complement strand
GCGCAGGTCGAGCAACGCGAACAGAGTTTCCTCTCGCACCTCGTGGAACTGCGCGCCCGCTTGTTGCGCGCGGTGCTGGCGGTGCTCGCGGTGGCAACCGCTGAGGCCGGCCGGCTGACGTTGGGCGAGCGCGCCCCTCAGCCGACGCACAGCGCATCCTAGCCAAGCGGCCGCGGCGGATCCGGCTCCGCCGGTCCGGCCGCGGCGCCCCCTGGGAGAAGCGCCGCTGGCGCTCCGGGGGGACGACTACTGCGCGAACTTGTAGTCGGTCTTCGCGGCCTTCTTCAGGTCTTCCTGGTACTTCTGCAGCTTCATCTGCGCCAGCCGCTGCTCGATCTGCGGCTTGACGGCGGTGAACTCGGGGAACTGCGCCTCGCGCACGTCTTCGAGCTTGATGATGTGAAAGCCGAATTGCGTCTTCACCGGCGCGTCGGTCATCTCGCCTTTCTTCAGCGCCGTCAGCGCCTTGCTGAACTCGGGCACGTAGGAGTCGGGCTTGGCGAAGTCGAGGTCGCCACCGTTCTCGCCGGAGCCGGTGTCCTTGGAGTTCTTCTTGGCCAGTTCTTCGAACTTGGCCCCGCCCTTGAGCTGCGTGATCAGCTTCTTCGCCTCGTCCTCGTTCTCCACCAGGATATGGCGGGCGCGGTACTCGGTGCCGGTGGCCTGCGACTTGAACTTGTCGTACTCGGCCTTGGCCTCGGCGTCGGTGACCGGGTTCTTCTTCTTGAAGTCCTCGAACAGCTCGCGGATCAGCACGGTCTGGCGCAGCAGTTCGAGCTGCGAGCGGTAGTCGGCAGTGGCGGGGATGCCGCGCTTCTCGGCTTCCTGCGCGAAGATCTCGCGCAGCACCACCTCGTCGCGGGCACGGGCCTCGAACTCCGGCGAGCGCTGCTGACCGGCGCGCACCGCCTGGTTGAGCAGCATGTCGGCACGCGCCTTGGGCACGGCCTTGCCGTTGACGGTGGTGATGTTCTGGGCCGACGCGGCCAGGGGGGCCAGCGCGGCGGCGGCGATCACGGTCAGGCGCACGATGGGGTTCGAGATGCTCATGGCAGGTGGGGCCTTTCTGGCTGGAGGACCGGGCGCGCGGGTCGTGCAGATACGACGGCGCCCGATGGACGGAAGAGGGATCTTCAGGACGTTGTGCCGGTCTCGTCGGGCGCACGGGCCTCGATGGCCAGCGCATGGATTCCCGAGGGCATCAGGCGGTGCAGGGCATCATACACGAGGCGATGTCGTGCCACCCGCGACAAGCCCGTGAAGGCCGCGCTGCAAATCCGCACGGTGAAATGGCCGCCCTCGCGGGCGCCGGCATGACCGACGTGCAGGTGACCGTCGTCGAGCACGTCGAGCTCGGCCGGCGCCAGCGCCTCGCGAAGGACGCGTGCGATGTCGTCGCTGCCGACGCCCATCAGCCGGGCTCCTGCGCCGAATCGTCCTTCAGGTAGCGGCTCAGGTACACGCCCTGGGCGACAGTAAAGGCGAGCATGAGGCCGATCCCGCCGAACAGCTTGAAGTTGACCCAGGTCGACGTGCTGAAGCTGTAAGCCACCCACAGGTTGAGCAGCCCCATCGCCGCGAAGAATGCGATCCAGGCGAAGTTGAGCCGGTGCCAGATTGCCGGAGGCAACTGCATCTGCTGACCCAGCAGCGTACGCAGCAGGTTCTTGCCGAACACCGCCTGGCTGACCCACAGCGCCGTGCCCATGGCCCAGTACAGCACGCTCGGCTTCCACTTGATGAAAGTCTCGCTGTGGAACCACACGGTCAGCCCGCCGAGCACGACCACGAGCGCCAGGCTGACCCACAACATCAGATCGATCTTGCGGCCGGCGACCTTGAGCCACGTCACCTGCGCCAGCGTGGCCAGGATCACCACCACCGTGGCCAACAGCACCGGCGCCTCGTCGGGGCCGACCAGACCGCCGGCGACCATGAAGCCCAGATGCTGGCTAGCGAACGCCGCAGCCCAGGCCTTGTGGGCCTCGGCGTAGCGGAAGGTGCCGAAGAACAGCAGGATCGGCAGGAAGTCGAGCAGCAGTTTCATGCGAGCGGGCGCAGTGTAGCCGCGTGATGCGGCGCGACGGCGGCTCAGCCCTTGGGCGCGAAGTGGATCGACGCCGAATTGATGCAATATCGCTCACCGGTCGGCTCGGGGCCGTCGTCGAACACATGGCCGAGATGGCTGCCGCAGTTGGCGCACCGCACCTCGACGCGGGTCATGCCATGGCTCGTGTCGACGACGCGCTCGACGCGCGCCGGGTCGATGGCATCCCACCAGCTCGGCCAGCCACAGCCGGCATCGAACTTGGCGCCGCTGTCGAAGAGCACCGACCCGCAGCCGACGCAGCGGTAGCTGCCGTCGGACCAGTGGTCCCAGTACTGGCCGCTGAAGGCCCGCTCGGTGGCGCCATGGCGCGCGACCTCGTATTGCATCGGGTCGAGCTGCTCGCGCCACTGCGCGTCGGTCTTGCGTACCGGATAACGCGGGTCGTCGATGTCGTGGCTCAATTGTCTGTCCTTCGCAGCCCCTGCCGTCGTCACGACGAGCACGAGATCTCGAGATGCTGCGCCCAGTCGGGCGGCAGCGCGGCGTACTCGTCCTGGCCGGGCTGCTCGTCGAAGGGGTGCTCCAGCACCTGCAGCAGACGCTGCGTCGGCGCGAAGTCGCCCTCGCGGGCCGTCCGGATCGCCTGCTCGGCGAGGTGGTTGCGCAGGATGTACTTCGGGTTCACCGCACGCATGCGGATCTGGCGCTCGGTGTCGACGCTGGCTTCAGCGGCGAGCCGCTCTCGATAGCGGGTCGCCCAGACATCGAAGGCGGCGCGGTCGATGAAGAGATCGCGCGCGGTGGTGTTCGGCGCACCGGGCGCACTCACGAAATCGCACAGCCGGCGCATCGCGATCGTGTAGTCGGTGCGCTCGGCCGCCATCTGGCGCAGCAGCGTGTCGATCAGCTCGGTATCGCCATCGCGCGACTCACGCAGGCCAAGCTTGGCGCGCAGGCGCTGCTGGATGGCCTGCGCGTACTCGTCCTTGTAGGGTTCGATCGCGTCGCGCAGCGCCTGCGGATCCTCGACCAGCGGGGCCAGCGCGTGCGCCAAGGCATGCAGGTTCCAGAAGCCGATGCTCGGCTGTCGCGCATAGGCGTAGCGGCCCTGGTGGTCACTGTGGTTGCAGACATGGCCGGGGTCGAACGCATCGAGGAAGCCGAACGGCCCATAGTCGATGGTCAGGCCGAGGATCGACATGTTGTCGGTGTTCATCACGCCATGGCAGAAGCCCACCGCCTGCCAGTCGGCCATCAGACGCGCGGTGCGGCGCGCCACCACCTCGAGCCAGGCCAGCACCGGGTGGGCAGCGTCCGTGCAATCGGGGAAGTAGCGCTCGATCACCGCATTCACCAGGCGCTGCAGCGCCAGCGGATCCTGCGCGGTGTGCGTGAAGTGCTCGAAGTGGCCGAAGCGCAGGAAGCTCGGCGCCACCCGCGTCACCACCGCCGCTGTCTCGACCGTCTCGCGCCGCACCGGCGCCGGCGAGCCGATGACGGCCAGCGCCCGCGTGGTCGGGATGCCGAGGTGATGCATCGCCTCCGAGCAGAGGAATTCGCGGATCGACGAGCGCAGTACTGCGCGGCCGTCGCCCATGCGCGAGTAGGGCGTCAGGCCGCCGCCCTTGATCTGGATCTCCATCGGCCCGGCGTCGCTGTCGATCTCGCCGAGCAGCAACGCGCGGCCGTCGCCGAGCTGGCCGGCCCAGACGCCGAACTGGTGGCCGCTGTACACGGTGGCCAGCGGCGTGCCGTGGCTCGGCGCCGCGTTGCCCGACAGTACCGCCAGCGCCTCGTCGCCGGCCAGCCACCCGGCCAGGCCGAGTTCGGCCGCCAGGGCGTCGCTGCGGGCGACCCAGTGCACGTCGGGCAGGGCCTGGCCGGGGAGTGCCGTGTGAAAGGCCGGACCGAGGCCGTGCTGCAGGGTGTCCTGCCGCCAGCGCGGCGCCAGCGCGGCCGGCCAGTCGTGGGGCGCGTTCATGCCGGCATTGTCGCGGCGGTCGCCGGCTGCAGCCGCATCGGCCGGGGAATCACCCCATGGGCCGCCGGCCGATGGCCCGCGATACTGAGCGCAGTGTCGAACCAGACGAAAAGGAGACCGTCATGCTGGGCCTGATGCAGGACCAACCGCTGCTGATTTCGAACCTCATCGAGTTCGCATCGCGCCACCACCACGATGGCGAGATCGTGTCGCGGCGGGTCGAAGGCGACCTGCACCGCTACACCTACCGCGAGGCCGCGCGGCGTTCGCGCCAGGTGGCCAACGCGATCGAGAAACTCGGTCTGGCCTTCAGCGACCGCGTGGCCACGCTGGCCTGGAACGGCTACCGGCACTTCGAGCTCTACTTCGGCATCACCGGCAGCGGCCGCGTGGTGCACACCATCAATCCCCGCCTCGCGCCCGACCAGGTGGCCTGGATCGCCAACCATGCCGAGGACCAGGTGCTGTGCTTCGACCTGACCTTCCTGCCGATCGTCAAGGCGGTGTGGTCCAAGTGCACGACGGTCAAGCACTGGGTCGCGCTGTGCGACGCGAACGCGCTGCCGGCCGACACCGGCATCCCCCACCTGCGCAGCTACGAAGCCTGGATCGGCGGCGAGAGCGACGACTACGCCTGGCCGCAGTTCGACGAGAAGAGCGCGGCGGCGCTGTGCTACACGAGCGGCACCACCGGCAACCCGAAGGGCGCGCTGTACAGCCATCGCTCGACGATCCTCCATGCCTATGGCGGCGCGCTGCCCGACGCGCTGGACCTGTCGGCGCGCGACAGCGTGCTGCCGGTGGTGCCGATGTTCCACGTCAATGCCTGGGGCATCCCGTACGGTGCGGCTTTGACCGGTGCGAAGCTGGTGTTTCCCGGCGCAGCGCTCGACGGCAAGTCGGTGTACGAGCTGCTCGAGGCCGAACGCGTGACCATGGCGGCCGGCGTGCCGACGGTCTGGCTGGGGCTGCTCAACCACATGGCCGAGCACAAGCTGCGCTTCTCGACGCTGCAGCGCACCGTGATCGGCGGCTCGGCCTGCCCGCCGGCGATGATCCGCGCCTTCAAGGACCAGTACGGCGTGACCGTGCTCCATGCCTGGGGCATGACCGAGATGTCGCCGCTGGGCACCGTCTGCAACCTGAAGGGCAAGCAGCAGGAGCTGCCGCCCGATCGGCAGATGGACGTGCTGGTCAAGCAGGGCCGCGCGGTGTTCGGCGTCGAGATGCGCATCGTCGATCCAGAGGGCAAGGAATTGCCGTGGGACGGCAAGGTGAGTGGCGACCTGCATGTCAAGGGCCCGTGGATCATCTCCAGCTACTTCAAGGGCGAGGGCGGCGACCCGCTGGTCGACGGCTGGTTCCCGACTGGCGACGTGGCGTCCATCGACCCGGACGGCTTCTTGCAGATCACCGACCGCAGCAAGGACGTCATCAAGTCCGGCGGCGAGTGGATCAGTTCGATCGACGTCGAGAACATCGCGATGGCGCATCCGGCGGTGGCGATGGCCGCCTGCATCGCGGTGGCACACCCCAAGTGGGACGAGCGGCCGCTGCTGGTGGTGATGCGCAAGCCGGGTACCCCCGCCACGCGTGAGGACATCCTGGCCTTCTTCGAAGGCAAGGTGGCCAAGTGGCAGATCCCCGACGACGTGGTGTTCGTCGAGGCGATTCCGCTCGGAGCGACCGGCAAGATGCAGAAGAACAAGCTGCGCGACCAGTTTCGCGACCATCGGCTTCCCGGCTGAGCGCACGGGCGCTCTACCACCCTTGTCGCAGCGGCGACAGCGCCGGATCGGGATAGTCCTCGGCATGCCGCAGCACGCCTGAGGTTAATCTCGCCCCGGTGGGCACCCAGCCCGACCTTACGAACAGGAGACACATTCATGCAGGCAGTCCTGACACGTTCCACCGTCACCTTGGCCCTGGGCCTGGCATTCGCAGCGCCGGCGGCGCTGGCCCAGAAGGGGCAGAGCGTCAAGGTCGGCTGGGTCGACCCGCTGTCGGGCCTGATGGCACCGGTCGGCCAGAACCAGATCAAGAGCTTCCAGTTCATCGCCGAGCACTTCAACAAGAGCAATCCGGCCGGCGTGAAGTTCGAGATGGTGCCCATCGACAACAAGCTGAGCCCGCAGGAGAGCATCAATGCGGTGAAGTCGCTGATCGACCAGGGCGTGCGCTACATCGTGCAGGGCAACGGTTCCGGCGCCGCGCTGGCCATCATGGATGCGGTGTCGAAGCACAACGAGCGCAACCCCGGCAAGGAGGTGGTCTACATCAACTATGCCGCGGTCGATCCCGACTTGACCAACAGCAAGTGCAACTACTGGCACTTCCGGCTCGATGCCGACACCTCGATGAAGATGGAGGCGTTGACGACCTGGGTCAAGGACCAGAAGGACGTCAAGAAGGTCTACCTGATCAACCAGAACTACGCGCACGGCCAGCAGGTCTCGCGTTACGGCAAGGAGATGCTGGCGATCAAGCGCCCCGACGTGCAGGTCGTGGGTGACGACCTGCACCCGCTGGCGCAGGTGCGTGACTTCGCGCCCTATGTGGCCAAGATCAAGGCCGCCGGCGCCGACACCGTGCTGACCGGCAACTGGGGTTCCGACCTGACGCTGCTGGTCAAGGCCGCCAGCGATGCGGGCTTGAACGTCAAGTTCCTGACCTACTACGCCGGCGTCACCGGAACGCCCACCGCGCTGGGGGCGGCCGCCGCCGGCCGTGTCTACGTGGTGGCCTATGCCAACTCCAACATGCCGGGCGAGATCGGCAAGCTGGGTGATCAGTTCAAGGCCAAGTTCAAGGACGACTACTACACGCTGGCCACCTACCATGCGTTTGCGATGCTGAGCAGCGCGATGGCGCAGGCCAAGACGACCGATGCGGCCAAGGTGGCCGCCGCGATGGAAGGGCTCAGGTTCAAGAGCTTCAACGGCGAGGTCGAGATGCGCAAGGCCGACCATCAACTGCAGCAAGGGCTGTTCATCACCGTCTGGCAGAAGGCCGACGCCAAGCACCCCTACAGCGTCGAGAACACCGGCTACAACTTCCAGACGGTCAAGTACTACGAGCCCTATGTGGCGAGCACGCCGACGTCGTGCCAGATGAAGCGGCCTTGACGACCGGGCCGGGTTGAAGCCCGCCCAGGACTCTGCAGGGGCCCGACGGATACGCTCCGCCGGGCTTCTGCGTTCTTGATCAGAGCCGCCGCGCCGTGGACCAGATCCTCATCAATGTGCTCAACGGCATCAGCTCCGGGCTGCTGCTGTTCATGTTGAGTTCGGGCCTCACGCTGATCTTCAGCATGATGGGCGTGCTGAACTTCGCGCACGCGAGCTTCTACATGATCGGCGCCTATGTCGGCTTCACGCTGACCGGCATCGTCGGCTTCTGGCCCGCACTGGTGGCGGCGCCGCTGCTGGTCGGCCTGCTCGGCGCCGGCTTCGAACGCACCTCGCTGCGGCGGGTGCACAAGTTCGGCCACGTGCCCGAACTGCTGATCACCTTCGGCCTGTCGTACGTGGTGCTCGAGATCGTGCAGATCATCTGGGGCCGCACGCCGGTCACCTTCGATCCGCCGGCGTTCCTGCAGGGCGCTGCGTTCACGCTGGTCCAGTCCAGTGAAGGTGGCCTGTCGCTGACGGCCGGCGCCGCCGCCGATGCGATGTGTCAGGCGGCCAAATGCTCGCGTTTCCCGATGACGCGCGCCTTCATGATGCTGGTGGCGTTGCTGATGCTGCTCGCGCTGTGGCTGCTGCTGACGCGCACGCGCGTCGGCCTGGTGATCCAGGCCTCGCTGACGCACCCCGAGATGGTGGAGGCGCTCGGCCACAACGTGCCGCGCGTGTTCATGTTGGTGTTCGGCAGCGGCTGCGCGCTGGCCGGTCTGGCCGGGGTGATCGGCGGCATCACTTTCATCACTGAGCCGGCGATGGCGGCGGTGGTGGGCTCGATCATCTTCGTCGTGGTGGTCGTCGGCGGCATGGGGTCGCTGGCCGGCGCCTTCGTCGCCTCGATCCTGATCGGGCTGCTGCAGACGCTGCCGCTCACCGTGGACTCGTCGCTGGCCGACGCGATGAAGCTGCTCGGTGCGCAGATCGGACCCGGCACGCCCGGCTGGCCGATCCTGCGCATCACGCTGGCGCAGGCGGCGCCGATCCTGCCGTACCTGCTGCTGGTGCTGATCCTGATCTTCCGGCCCAAGGGCCTGCTCGGCACGCGCGAGGGATGACTCGGATGTCCGCCACCCGCGACCGCGATCGCTACTACCACTTCCGCCCCTACAACGTCGGCCGCTGGATCGTCTGGGGCGGTTTCGCCGTGGTGCTGGCGGTGGCGCCGCTGGTGTGGACCAGCGGCTTCGCGCAGACCATGCTGTCGCAGGTGGGCATCGGCATCATCGTCTGCCTGGCCTACAACATGCTGCTGGGCCAGGGCGGCATGCTGAGCTTCGGCCATGCGGTGTACAGCGGCCTGGGCTCGTTCCTCGCCATCCACACGCTCAACCTGGCCAGCGCGGGCACCTGGCCGGTGCCGGTCAGCCTGATACCGCTGGTCGGCGGGCTCGGGGGATTGTTCTTTGCCGCACTGCTCGGCTACGTGACGACCAAGAAGTCGGGCACCACCTTCGCGATGATCACGCTCGGCATCGGTGAGCTGGTGTGGTCGATGTCGCTGATGATTCCCGAGTTCTTCGGCGGCGAGGGCGGCGTGTCGGGCAACCGCGTGGTCGGCAAGGGCGTGCTCGGCATCAGCTTCGGCCCGCAGATCCAGCTGTACTACCTGATCGCGGCGTATTGCTTCGTCTGCACCGCGGCGATGTTCGCGCTGACACGCACGCCGCTCGGCCGCATGCTCAACGCCGTGCGCGACAACCCCGAGCGCGTGGAGTTCATCGGCTACAGCACGCAGAGCGTGCGTTACCTGGCATTCATGCTGTCGGGCTTCTTCGCCGGCATCGCCGGCGGTCTGGGTGCGCTGAACTTCGAGATCGTCACCGCCGAGGTGGTGGGCGCAGCGCGCTCAGGCGCCTATCTGCTCTTCGTCTTCCTCGGCGGGGCCACCTTCTTCTTCGGCCCGATCATCGGCGCGGTGCTGATGGTCATTGCGCTCGTGCTGCTGTCGGAGCTGACAAAGGCGTGGCTGCTGTACCTGGGGCTGGTCTTCCTGGTCATGGTGATGTACGCGCCCGGCGGTCTGGCCAGCCTGATCATGATGAACCTGCGCGTGGCTGCCTTCGGCAAGCTCAGGCGCTTGTGGACCGCCTATCTCGCACTCGGCGGCGCCGGCCTCGTCGCGCTGGCCGGTGCTGCGGTGATGATCGAGATGGTCTACCACCTGCAGCTGAGCGCGGCGCTCGGCCCGAGCATGCCGTTCTTCGGCGCTACGCTCGACACGCGCAGCCCCGACGCATGGTTCGGCGCGGTGTTCGTCATGTTGGCCGGCGTCGGCGCGTTCGAGCTGGCGCGGCGTGTGTTCGCCCGCGACTGGGGTCTGGTGCAGGAAGAGATCGAGAAGGAAGTCAAGCGGCGTGAGGCGGCGATATGAACGCTGCGTCGACGACTGCCGGGGGCCTCGCGCTGGAGCTGCGCGACGTGCGCAAGAGCTTTGGCAAGACCGAGATCATCCGTGGTGCCAGCTTGCAGGTGAAGCCCGGCGAGCGGGTCGCCATCATCGGCCCCAACGGTGCCGGCAAGAGTACGCTGTTCAACCTGATCAGCGGCCGCTTCGGCGCCACCAGCGGCGAGATCGTGCTCAACGGCCAGCGCATCGACGGGCTGACGCCGTTCCAGATCAACCGCCGTGGTCTGTCGCGCAGCTTTCAGGTCAGCAACCTGTTCACGCGGCTGTCGGTGTTCGAAAACGTGCGCTGCGCGGTGCTGTGGTCGCTCGGCTATCGCTACGCGTTCTGGAAGTTCCTCGCCGACCTGCGCGACGCCAACGAGCGCGCCGATCAGGTGCTTCAGATGATCAAGCTCGATCGCCGGCGCGACGTGCTGGCAATGAACCTCACCTATGCCGAGCAGCGCGCGCTGGAGATCGGCATCACGATCGCGGGTGGTTCGAGCGTGATCCTGCTCGACGAGCCGACGGCCGGCATGAGCAAGAGTGAGACGTCGAGGTTCGTGCAGCTGATCCGCGAGGTCACCACCGGCAAGACGCTGCTCACGGTGGAACACGACATGGGTGTGGTGTTCGGCCTGGCCGACAAGATCGCGGTGCTGGTCTATGGCGAGGTGATCGCCTTCGATGTGCCCGAGGCCGTGCGCGGCAATCCGCGCGTGCAGGAGGCCTACCTGGGCACTGCGCTGACGCAGGGACATTGACGATGCTCAAGCTCGACGACGTCCACGCGTACTACGGCAAGAGCCACGTGCTGCACGGCGTGAGCCTCGAGGTGCGGCCGGGCGAGATCGTTGCGCTGCTCGGCCGCAACGGCTCGGGGCGCTCGACGACGGTGAAGACCATCATGGGCCTCGTCGAAGGCACGGGCACCGTGCGCTGGCGCGACCAGCAGATCCTCGGCCGCAAGGCCTTCGAGATCGCCTGGCTGGGCCTGGGCTACGTGCCGGAGAATCGCGACATCTTCCCGACGCTCACGGTGCACCAGAACCTGCTGCTCGGCGAGAAGCGCGGCGCCAAGGCTTCGCGCTGGGCGGCCGACGACATGTACAAGCTGTTTCCCCGGCTCAAGGAACGCCAGCACACCGAGGCCGGCGTGCTGTCGGGCGGCGAGCAGCAGATGCTCACGCTGTGCCGCACGCTGATGGGCGACCCCGAGCTGATCATGATCGACGAGCCCACGGAAGGACTGGCGCCCAAGATCGTCGAGCTGGTGGCCGGATTCCTGCGCGAACTCAAGCGCCGGGGCACGTCGGTGCTGCTGGTCGAGCAGAAGCTCACCATCGCGCTCGAGGTGTCCGACCGCTGCCTGGTGATGGGCCATGGTCAGATCGTCTTCGAGGGCGCCCCCGCAGAGCTGAAAGCCAACGCGTATATTCGCAAGGAGTGGCTCGAGGTCTGAAGCGAGCACGGCCCGGCGCCGCGATGTCGCACCCGGGACAAGCGCCGCACCCGCACGCTGCCTAGAATCGAACGACCGTGCTTTTTCCAGCGCTCCGCTGACGAGGTGACCCCATGAGTGCCAGCTACGAAGTCCGCGACGGCGTTGCCGTCATCACGCTGAACAACCCGCCGGTCAACGGCCTGGGCTACGACACAAGACGCGCGATCGCCGACGGGATCGAGCGTGCCAACGGCGATGCCGCGGTGAAGGCCATCGTGCTCACCGGTGCAGGCAAGGCCTTCTCGGGCGGCGCCGACATCAAGGAGTTCGGTTCGCCCAAGGCGATCGCCGAGCCCAACCTGCTGAGCCTGATCAAGCTGTGCGAGAACTCCGCCAAGCCCACGGTGGCCGCCGTGCACAGCGTGACGATGGGCGGCGGCCTCGAGCTCGCGCTCGGCTGCCACTACCGCGTGGCCGCACCCGGCGCCAACGTGGCACTGCCCGAGGTGAAGATCGGCCTCATTCCCGGCGCGGGTGGCACGCAGCGGTTGCCGCGTGTGCTGGGCGTGGAGACGGCACTCAACATGATCGTCAGCGGCGAGCCGGTGAAGAGCGAGGTGCTGGCCGGCCTGCCGGGGCAGAAGCTCTTCGACAAACTGATCGACGGCGATCTGCTCGCCGGTGCGGTGGCGTTCGCGAAGGACATCGCGGACAAGCGGCCGTTGCCGCTGGTGCGCAACCTGAAGGTGTCGCATCCCAATCCGGATGCGTATTTCCAGTTCGCGCGCAACACCGTCAAGGCGATGGCGAAGAACTTCCCGGCGCCGGCCAAGTGTGTCGACGCGGTCGAGTCGTCGCTGAAGATGAAGTTCGACGACGGCATGGTGCGCGAGCGCGAGGTCTTTCTCGCACTCATGCTGACGCCGGAGTGCAAGGCGCTGCGCCACGCCTTCTTCGGCGAACGCGCGGCGAGCAAGATCCCCGACGTGCCCGAGGACACGCCGGTGCGCAAGATCGCCAAGGTGGCCGTCATCGGCGCCGGCACCATGGGCGGCGGCATCTCGATGAACTTTCTCAACGCCGGCATCCCGGTGACGATCCTCGAGACCAAGCAGGAGGCACTCGAGCGCGGCCTGGCCACGATCCGCAAGAACTACGAGGGCCAGGTCAAGAAGGGCAAGCTCAAGCCCGACAAGTACGAGCAGCGCGTGGCGCTGCTGAAGCCCACGCTCAGCTACGACGACATCGCCGACGCTGATCTCGTGATCGAGGCCGTGTTCGAGGAGATGGGCGTCAAGGAGCAGGTGTTCAAGAAGCTCGACGCGGTAGCCAAGCCCGGCGCCATCCTCGCGAGCAACACCTCGACGCTCGACGTCGACAAGATCGCGGCGTTCACCCAGCGGCCGCAGGACGTGGTCGGCATGCATTTCTTCAGCCCGGCCAACGTGATGAAGCTACTCGAGGTGGTGCGTGGCGCCAAGACCGCGAAGGACGTGCTCGCCACCGTGATGGACGTGGCCAAGAAGATCAAGAAGACCGCGGTCGTTTCCGGCGTCTGCGACGGCTTCATCGGCAACCGCATGATCGAGCAGTACAGCCGCCAGGCCGGCTATCTGCTCGACGAGGGCTGCACCCCGCAGCAGGTGGACAAGGCGATCGAGAAGTTCGGCTTCGCGATGGGGCCGTTCCGCATGGGTGACCTGGCCGGCAACGACATCGGCTGGGCGATCCGCAAGCGCCGCGCGGTGGAGCGCCCGAACTTCCGCTACAGCAAGACGGCGGACCTGTTGTGCGAGATGGGCCGTTTCGGCCAGAAAACGGGAGCCGGCTGGTACGACTACAAGGCCGGCAAGCGCGACGCGATCCGCTCCGAGCTGGTCGAGAAGATGATCGAGGACCATCGCAAGGAAGCCGGCATCACGCCGCGCAAGGTGAGCGACGAGGAGATCGTGCAGCGCCTGGTCTACGCGCTCGTCAACGAGGCGGCTCGCATCCTCGACGAAGGCATCGCCAGCAAGGCGAGCGACATCGACATGGTCTACCTCACCGGCTATGGCTTCCCGCTGTGGCGCGGCGGGCCGATGTGCTACGCCGACAGCCAGGGCCTGTTCAACGTGGTGCAGTCGATGAAGCGATTCGCGCAGAACCCGCGCGACGACGCCAAGTTCTGGGAGCCGGCGCCGTTGCTGGCCAAGCTCGTCGCCGAAGGCAAGACGTTCACCTGATCAACCGTCGCCAGCACGCCTCCGCATTTGAAAGGACACCCCCGTGACCCAAGCCGTGATCGTCTCCACCGCACGCACGCCGCTGGCCAAGAGCTGGAAGGGCGCCTTCAACATGACGCATGGCGCCACGCTCGGCGGCTTTGCCGTCAAGGCGGCTGTCGAGCGCGCGGGCATCGACCCCGGCGTGGTCGACGACGTGCTGATGGGCTGCGCCAACCCCGAAGGCGCCACCGGCTGGAACATCGCGCGCCAGGTGGCGCTGCGCGCCGGGTTGCCGGTCAGCGTGGCGGGGGCCACGGTCAACCGCTTCTGCTCCAGCGGGCTGCAGACGATCGCCATGGCCGCGCAGCGCATCATCGCCGGCGAAGGCGATGTCTATGTCGCCGGCGGCGTCGAGAGCATCTCGTGCGTCCAGCAGGAGATGAACCACCACATGTTCCAGGACGCCTGGCTGATGGAGCACAAGCCCGAGATCTACTGGCCGATGCTGCAGACCGCCGAGACAGTGGCCAAGCGCTACAAGGTCGACAAGGAGCGCATGGACCGCTTCGGCGCCGAGAGCCAGCAGAAAGCCTGCGCCTCGCAGGCGGCCGGCAAGTTCAAGGACGAGATCGTGCCCGTCACCGTCACCGCCGGTGTGGCCGACGCGGTGCTCGGCATGCGCAGCAAGGAGGTCACCGTCAGCGCCGACGAGGGCCTGCGCGAAGGCACCACCTACGAAGGCATCAAGGACATCCGCCCCGCGATGCCGGGCGGCGTGGTCACCGCCGGCAATGCGAGCCAGTACTCCGACGGCGCCGGCGCCTGCGTGGTGGTGAGCGACACCTACGCGCAGCAAAAGGGCCTCAAGCCGCTCGGCCGCTTCCTCGGCTTCGCGGTGGCCGGCTGCGAGCCCGACGAGATGGGCATCGGCCCGGTCTATGCCGTGCCCAAGGTGCTCAAGCGGCTCGGCCTGAAGGTGAGCGATATCGACCTCTGGGAGCTCAACGAGGCTTTTGCGGTGCAAGTGCTGTACTGCGCCGACAAGATCGGCATCCCGATGGACCGGCTCAACGTCGACGGCGGTGCGATCGCGATCGGTCACCCCTACGGCATGAGCGGGCAGCGTCTGACGGGCCATGCACTCATCGAGGGCAAGCGGCGTGGCGCCAAGAAGGTCTGCATCACCATGTGCATCGGCGGCGGCATGGGCGCCGCCGGGATCTTCGAGGTGCTGTGAACGTCCTGCGCACGCCCGACGCGCGCTTCGCCGGGCTGCCGGGATTCCCGTACGCGCCGCAGTACCTGCAGCTGGGCATGCTGCGTTTGCACTACGTGGATGAAGGTCCGCGTGATGCCGCCGTCACGGCGCTGTGCCTGCACGGCGAGCCGAGCTGGAGCTACCTCTATCGCCGCATGATCCCGGTGTTCACCGCGGCCGGGTTGCGTGTGGTGGCGCCGGATTTCTTCGGTTTCGGCCGCAGCGACAAGCCAGTCGACGATGCCTGGTACACGTTCGAGCGACACCGCGATTCGGTGCTCGCGCTGATCGATGCCCTCGCGCTCAAGAACATCCTGCTCGTCTGCCAGGACTGGGGCGGCCTCATCGGGCTCACGCTGCCGCTGGCCCGGCCCGCGCTGTTCACGCGGCTGCTGGTGATGAACACCGGGCTTGGCACCGGCACGGTGACGGAAGGCTTCAAGGCCTGGCGCGGCTACTGCAACGCCAACCCGGACCTGGCGGTCGGCAAGCTGATGAAAAGGTCCTGCGCCCACCTGGGCGATGCCGAGGCCGCAGCCTACGACGCGCCGTTTCCCGACGCGCTGCACAAGGCGGGCGTGCGCGCGTTCCCCAATCTCGTGCCCGACCGCGACGACGCGCCGGGTGCTGCCCTCAGCCGCGAGGCGGCCGCGTTCTGGCGCGAACGCTTCACCGGCCAGAGCTTCATGGCCATCGGCATGCAGGATCCTGTGCTCGGCCCGGCCGCGATGCGCTCGCTGCACAAGCTGATCCGCGGCTGCCCGCCGCCGCTGGAAGTGGCCGAGGGCGGGCATTTCGTGCAGGAGTGGGGCGCGCCGATCGCGTCGGCCGCGCTGCGGCACTTCGGCCTCGCGACATGAAGGTCGATCTCGACACGCTGCGCGGCTTCTTCCGTTCGTCGCCGTTCATGGTCGACCTCGGCGTGGTGCCGGTGTCGGTGAGCGAGGGACGCGTGCACACCGAACTGCCGCTGGCCACGCGCCACCTGCAGCACACCGGGCAGGTGCACGCTGGTGTCGCCTCGGCGATGGCCGATCACAGCATGGGTGCGGCGGCGCAGACGATGGCGCCTGAGGGCCACTGGGTCCTCACTGCCGAGCTGAAAACCAGCCACCTGCGCGCCGCCCAGGGCGAGCGCCTGGTGTGCGAGGCGCGCGTGCTCAAGCCGGGCCTGACGGTGAGCTTCACCGAGGCCGAGGTGTTCGTCGTCAGCGGCGACAAGCGCACGCTGGTCGTCAAGGCGTCGGCGACCATGGCGCTGAAGGCCATGGACTTGAAGAGCTGAACAATGCGGCGCACGCTGGACTTTCTGTTGCAGCGCTGGCTCGACGTGTCGTCGCTGCTGGCCCGACCACGCTTCGCCGATCACTCGATGGAGACCCTTGCCTCGGTGCTCGACACCTGCGAACGCATCGCGCGCGAGAAGTTCGCGCCGTTCAACCGCATCAGCGATACCGAAGAGCCGCACTTCGACGGGCAGCGCGTGGTGCTGCCGGCCTGCTCGCACGAGGCGGCGAAGGCCTACATCGAGTCGGGCATGCTGGCCGCCGCGCAGGACTACGAAATCGGCGGCATGCAGCTGCCCTGCGTGGTCGAGATGGCCGCGCACACCTTCTTCTCCAAGGCCGGCATCGGCCTGGGCGGCGGCGGCATGCTGACCAGCGGCAACGCCAACCTGCTGATGGCGCACGGCACGGCGATGCAGAAGGAAGTGTTCGCGAAGAACGAGTTCGCCGGCCGCTGGTTCGGCACCATGTGTCTGAGCGAGCCGCAGGCCGGATCGTCGCTGAGCGACATCATGACGCGCGCCGAAAGCGACGGCGCCGACTTCGCCGACGATCCGCTCGGCCCGCGCTACCGCCTGCGCGGCAACAAGATGTGGATCAGCAACGGTGAGCACGAGCTGACCGAGAACATCATCCACCTGGTGCTGGCCAAGATCCCGGGGCCGGATGGCAAGCTGGTGCCCGGCACGCGCGGTATTTCGTTGTTCATCGTGCCGAAGAAGCTGGTCGACACGCAGGGCCGGCTGACCGGCGAGCGCAATGACGTGGCGCTCGCCGGGCTGAACCACAAGCTCGGCTATCGCGGCATTCCGAACACGCTGCTCAACTTCGGCGAAGGCCGCTATCCGGTGCGGGCGGCATCAAGCGGCGGCCTCGACGGCCGCGGCGCCGGCGCCATCGGTTACCTCGTCGGTCGGCCGGGCGAAGGCCTGCGCTGCATGTTCCACATGATGAACGAGGCGCGCATCGCCGTCGGCCTGGGTGCGGTGATGCTGGGTTACGCCGGCTACGAAGCGAGCGTGCAGTACGCGCGCGACCGTGCGCAGGGGCGGCCGGTGGGCCCCTCGGGCAAGGATGCCGCGCGGCCGCCGGTGCGCATCGTCGAACATGCCGATGTCAAGCGCATGCTGCTGGCGCAGAAAGCCTATGTCGAGGGCGGCCTTGCGCTGGCGCTGTACTGTGCGCGGCTGGTCGACGAGCTGCACAGCGGCGAGGCCGCGTCGGCGCGCGAGGCCGGCACGTTGCTCGAGATGCTGACGCCGATCGTCAAGAGCTGGCCCAGCGAGTGGTGTCTCGAGGCCAACAGCCTGGCGATCCAGGTGCACGGCGGCTACGGCTACACGCGCGACTTTCCGGTCGAGCAGTATTGGCGCGACAACCGGCTGAACATGATCCACGAGGGCACGCACGGCATCCAGGCGCTTGACCTGCTCGGCCGCAAGGTGGTGATGGACGGCGGCGCCGGCCTGAAGCTGCTGGCCGCTCGCATGCAGGCGAGCGTGGAAGCAGCCTCGCCGAACGCCGCGCTGCGCGGCCATGCCGCCGCGCTGGCCCAGGCGGTGCAGGCGATCGGCGCCGCGACGCAAGCCGCCTGGTCCGCCGGCACACCGGAAGAAGCGCTGAGCAACGCAATGCCCTACATGCAGGCGTTCGGGCATACCGTGCTGGCCTGGGTCTGGCTCGACCTGGCGCGCTGCGCGCAGCGCGAGCTCGACACGGCCGAAGGCGACGCCGACTTCCTGCGCGGCAAGCTGCAGGCGGCGCACTACTTCTTCGCCTACGAGCTGCCCAAGGTGGCCGCGTGGCTCAGTGTGGTGAAAGCGCGCGACCCGGTCTGCCGCGAGATGCGCGACGAATGGTTCTGAGACAGGAGATGCCGATGTCCACCCCCGTGACCCAACTCTTCGACCTGAGTGGCAAGACGGCGCTCGTCACCGGCGGTTCGCGCGGCCTCGGCCTGCAGATCGCCGAGAGCCTGGGCGAGGCGGGCGCGAAGATCGTGCTGACATCGCGCAAGGCCGCCGACCTGGAGGAGGCCGCCGCGCACTTGCAGGCCAAGGGCATCGATACGCGCTGGATCGCGGCCGACGCGAGCGACGCCGAGCAGGTGCACAAGGTCTGCCGCGAGACGCTCGAGCGGATGGGCCAGGTCGACATCCTGGTCAACAACGCCGGCGCGGCGTGGGGTGCGCCGGCGGAGGATCATCCGCTCGAAGCCTGGGACAAGGTGATGAACCTCAACGTGCGCAGCATCTTCGTCTTCAGCCAGGCGATCGGCAAGGCGAGCATGATCCCGCGCCGGCAGGGCCGCATCATCAACGTGGCGTCGATCGCCGGCCTCGGCGGCAACCCGGCCGGCATGGAGACGGTGGCCTACAACACCAGCAAAGGCGCGGTCGTCAACTTCACGCGTGTACTCGCGGCCGAATGGGGCGAACACGGCATCACGGTGAACGCCATCGCCCCGGGCTTCTTCCCGAGCAGGATGACGCAGGGCACCTTGAAGAAGATGGGCGCCGACACGCTGGCCTCGCATGCGCCGCTGCGACGCCTGGGCGACGACGACGATCTGAAGGGCGCCGCGCTGCTGTTCGCGTCGGCGGCCGGCAAACACATCACCGGGCAGATCCTCGCGGTCGACGGCGGCGTGTCGTGCATCACGGGGGGTTGAGCACATGCCGACGCGGATCGCGTTCCCCATCCGCATTCCGTTCGTCGAGGAGCTCGGCCTCGAGCTGCATGGCTTCGGCGACGGCAAGGCCGAGCTGCGGGTCGACCTGGCCGACGCGCACCTCAATTCGTGGGAAGTGGCGCATGGCGGCGTGCTGATGACGATGCTCGACGTCGCGATGGCGCATGCCGCGCGCAGCCTCCATCAGCACGACCCGAGCCAGGGCCGCGGCGTGGCTACGATCGAGATGAAGACCACCTTCATGCGGCCGGCACAGGGCCAGCTGCGTGCGCTCGGCAAGCTGCTGCACCGCACCGCGACGATGGCGTTCTGCGAGGCCACTGTGTTCGACGACAGCGGCCAACTGTGCGCCCAGGCCACCGGCACCTTCAAGTACCTGCGCGGTCTGCCGAAGCCGCGCGGCGAGATCAAGCCGCAGCGCGCCGACGGGCCGCCCAAGGAGACCGAATGACGACACCGATGAACCAGCAGATGCTGCTGGTGTCGCGCCCCAGCGCGGAGCCGACACCGGCCAACTTCAAGCTGGTGCAGACAGCGATCCCCGCGCTGGCCGACGGCGAGGTGCTGGTGCGCCACCACTACCTCAGCCTCGACCCGTACATGCGCGGCCGCATGAACGAGGGCAAGAACTACGCCGCGCCGCAGCCGTTGAACGCGGTGATGATCGGCGGCACGGTGGGCGAGGTGGTGCAGTCGCGCCACGAGCGCTTCCAGGTCGGCGATCGCGTGGTCGGCTCGGGCGGCTGGCAGCTCTATTCGGTCGTGCAGGCCGGACAGCCGGGCACGCTGCGCAAGGTGGACACTACGCGTGTGCTGCTGTCGGCTTACCTCGGTGCGGTCGGCATGCCGGGCGTGACGGCGTGGTACGGGCTGACGCAGATCATCGAGCCCAAGGCCGGCGAAACCATCGTGGTCAGCGCGGCCAGCGGGGCGGTCGGCGGCGTGGTCGGTCAGCTGGCCAAGGCGCGCGGATGCCGGGCGGTGGGCATCGCCGGCGGGCGCGAGAAGTGCGACTACGTGGTGCGTGAGCTCGGCTTCGACCGCTGCATCGACTACAAGGCGATGAAGAGTGTCGACATGCTGTCGGCGGCGCTGGCCGAGGCGTGCCCGCAGGGCATCGACGGCCACTTCGAGAACGTGGGCGGGATAATCCTCGACTCGGTGATGCAGCGCGCCAACGCGTTCGCCCGCATCGCCATGTGCGGCATGATCGCCGGCTACAACGGTGAGCCGATCCCGCTGGCCGAGCCGCGCCTGATCCTGACCAGCCGCATGAAGGTGCAGGGCTTCATCGTCAGCGAGCACATGCAGCTGTGGCCGCAGGCGCTGGCCGAGCTGGCCGATCGCGTGGGCAATGGGTCGCTGAAGTACCGCGAAACCGTGGCCGAGGGTCTGGAAGATGCGCCCGAGGCCTTCATCGGCTTGCTGAAAGGCCGCAACTTCGGCAAGCAGCTGGTCAAGCTGGTGTAGCGTGAGTCTGCGCTGGAGCTGGCAGCGGTTCGCCGGGCTCGGCGTGGATGGCGTGTACGACATGCTCGCGCTGCGAGCGCGGGTCTTCATCCTGGAGCAGGGGCCTTACCTCGATCCGGACGGCGCCGACCGCGTTGCCTGGCATCTGCTCGGGCGTGACGAGGCGGGCGCGATGGGGGCTTACCTGCGCGTGGTGGATCCCGGCATCAAGTTCGACGAGCCGTCGATCGGCCGCGTGGTGGTCGGCCCGGCGCTGCGCGGGCAAGGCGCCGGGCACGATTTGATGCGCGAGGGTGTCGCGCGCTGCCTGCAGGTGTGGCCGGCCCGCGCAATCCGCATCAGCGCGCAGGCCCACCTGCAGCGCTTCTACCGGCAGCATGGTTTCGAGACGGTCACGCCGGAGTTCATCGAGGATCAGATACCGCATGTGCAGATGCTGAGGAGCAGTCCATGAGCCACGCCACGCACGAAGTACTGAACCAGAGCACGCCCTTCGTCGATGTCAACCTGTTCGACACCGACGCCGGCCTGCGCGATGCACTGCGCTTCAACCTGCCGGACTACGATGCTGCGCGTTTCTCGGCGCTCGGCGCCGAGGCTGGCTCGGCCGAGATGGTGGAACACGCCCGCCTGGCCAACCACCACGCGCCGGTGCTGCGCACGCACGACCGGTTCGGCCACCGGGTGGATCAGGTCGAGTTCCACCTGAGCTACCACGCGCTACTGGGTGCGGCACTGCGCCATGGCCTGCACGGCACACCATGGTCGCGACCGGCCGGGGCGCATATCGAGCGGGCGGCGGCATTCATCGTGTCGACGCAGGCCGAACCGTCTGTGCTGTGTCCGGTGTCGATGAGTTATGCGGTGACGCCGGCGCTGCGCGCCAACGCCGGCCTGCACGCGGCCTGGCAGTCGCGCATCGTGTCGACGCGCTATGACGCGCGCTTTGCGCCGTTCGAGCAGAAGACCGCGGTCACGCTGGGCATGGGCATGACCGAGAAGCAGGGTGGCAGCGACGTGCGGGCCAACACCACGCGAGCCGACTTCGACGGTGACGACGCCTGGGGCCGCC
Source organism: uncultured Burkholderiales bacterium (assembly GCA_937871935.1). Classification (GTDB taxonomy): domain Bacteria; phylum Pseudomonadota; class Gammaproteobacteria; order Burkholderiales; family Burkholderiaceae_C; genus JAEUPI01. The sequence goes on along the minus strand of CALMQI010000159.1, from coordinate 12,427 downwards.
GCTATGCGATCACCGGGCACAAGTGGTTCATGTCGGCTCCGATGTGCGATGCCTTCCTGATCCTGGCGCAGACCGCGGGGGGCTTGAGTTGCTTCTTCCTGCCGCGCTGGCTGCCCGACGGGAGCCTGAACGTGCTGCGCATCCAGCGCCTGAAGCACAAGCTCGGCAATCATGCGAACGCGAGTTCCGAGGTCGAGTTCGACCGGTCGACCGCGTGGCTGATCGGCGACGAGGGGCGCGGCGTGCCGCAGATCCTGGCGATGGGCGCGATCACGCGGCTCGACTGTGCGCTCGGCACCGCCGGGTTGATGCGTCATGCGCTGGCGCTGGCACTGCACCACACGGCGCAGCGCAAGGCGTTCGGCACGCGGTTGATCGAGCAGCCGATGATGAAGAACGTGCTGGCTGACCTGGCGCTCGAGAGCGAGGCCGCCACGGCATTGGCGCTGCGCCTGGCGCGGGCGGTCGATCGCACCGAGAGCGCGCAGGATGCAAGCGGCCACGAGGCGCTGATGCGCCGCGTGCTGACACCGATCGCCAAGTTCTGGATCTGCAAGCGCGGCAGCCTGGTCGGCCAGGAGGCGATGGAATGCCTCGGGGGCAACGGCTACGTCGAAGAGCAGGGCGAGGGCGTGATGGCGCGCATCTACCGCGAGATGCCGCTCAACTCGATCTGGGAGGGTGCCGGCAACATCATGGCACTCGACCTTCTGCGCGCGTTGCGCACCGGGCCGGTGGCCGATGCCCTGATGCACGAACTGGCGCCGGCGCGTGGTGCGCATGCGGCGTTCGACCGGCTGATCGCCGGCCTGCCAGCCCAGGTGGACGCGGTACGCGAGGAGGTCGACGCGCGACGCCTCGCCCGCGACGTGGCGCTCGCCGTGCAGGCCGCGCTGCTGCGGCAGCATGCGCCGCGCGACGTCTTCGACACCTATTGCGATTCACGCCTCGGCGACGAACGCGGCGGCGGCGGCGCGTTCGGCCTGCTGCGCGCCGGCGCCCCGCTCGACGCGCTGATCGCGCGCGCGGCACCTCGGCACTGATCAAGACTCAATCGGCAAGACAGGATGCACCCATGAGCGACAAACATCTCGGCCGCGGTGACACAGCGGTCATCACCGGCGCCGCCTCGGGATTCGGCCTCGAGCTGGCGCGGCTGGCCGCGCAGCGCGGCATGAACGTCGTGATGGCCGACGTGCAGGCCGACGCACTGGAGCGAGCGCAAGGCGAGTTGGCGTCGCTGGGTGCAGCGCTGCTGCCGGTTCGCCTGGACGTGTCGCGCGCGGCCGAGGTCGAGGCGATGGCAAGCGCCACGGTCGAGCGCTTCGGCGTGCCGCACCTGGTGTTCAACAACGCCGGCGTCGGTGCCGGTGGCCTGATCTGGGAACACTCGGTGGCCGACTGGGAATGGGTGATCGGTGTCAACGTGATGGGCGTGGCGCACGGCGTGCGCGTGTTCACGCCGCTGATGCTCGAAGCGGCGCGGCACGATGCCGGCTACGAAGGGCACATCGTCAACACGGCGTCGATGGCGGGGCTGGTGAACCCGCCCAACATGGGTGCCTACAACGTCAGCAAGCACGCGGTGGTGAGCCTGAGCGAGACGCTGTACCAGGACTTGTCGCTGGTGAGCGATCAGGTGCATGCCCATGTGCTGTGCCCGTTCTTCGTGCCGACCGGCATCCACAAGAGCGAGCGCAACCGGCCCGGCACGTTGCGGGATGCCGCGGCAAAGCCGACGCGCAGCCAGTTGATCGCGCAGGCGATGAGCGACAAGGCAGTCACCAGCGGCCGGGTCACCGCGGCGATGGTGGCTGCCAAGGTGATCGACGCCGTGTGCGGCGACGCCTTCTACATCTACAGCCACCCGAAGGCGCTGAGCTCGGTGCAGACGCGACTGGAAGACGTGATGCAGCAGCGCAATCCGAGTGATCCGCTGAAGGACACGCCCGACGTGCGGCGGCAACTGCGCGACGCATTGCGCAGCTTGTGAGCGGGCTTGCGGTCCCGGCCGCGGCGGGGGCGTTCGATCACGCGGCCTGAGTCTGCTGGCCGACTGCCGGGTTCGCCACGCCGGTGACGCGGTCTTCGATCGAGACACCGCCGCCGGCCTGAGCGCGCGCCGCGGCGCGCGTGCATCCGAGCACGCGGGCGCGGCGTATCTGCGCCCCAGACGCCCCGGCGGCCTGTTGTGCGGGGATGTCCGGAACGCCGCCGCGTGATGCGACGGCCTGAAACCCAACCTCTCTGGAACAAGGACATTGCCCATGATCTCGACGTCTTCTCGTCGCGCTCGCCTGCTGCCGATCGCTGCGGCTGCGCTGGCCGCCACCGGCGGCGCCCTGTTGTTGCCCGCGCATGCATCCAGTCACCGCGAGGCGCCGTACATCACCACGCAGCCCAAGGTCGACGGCACCGACTTCTACATGTTCTCGAGCTATGAGAACGGACGTGCCGACTACGTGACGCTGATCGCCAACTACCAGCCGCTGCAGGCACCGTACGGCGGGCCGAACTACTTCTCGATGGATCCGAACGCGCTCTACGAGATCCACGTCGACAACAACGGCGATGCCAAGGAAGACATCACCTTCCAGTTCCGCTTCAAGAACAACTTCAAGGGCATCACGCTGCCGATCGGCGGCGCCGACGTCGCGATCCCGCTGATCCAGGCAGGACAGGTGGCCGACCGCAACGCGGCGACGCTGAACGTCAACGAGACCTACACGGTCGACATCGTGCGTGGTGACCGTCGCGGCGGCAGTCGCGCCGCCATCACCAACGCCAATGGTGGTGCGATCGCGTTCGACAAGCCGGTCGACAACATCGGCACCAAGACGATCCCCGACTACGAAGGTTATGCGGCCAAGCATGTCTACACGGTGAACGTGCCCGGCTGCAACATGCCGGCCAAGCTGTTCGTCGGCCAGCGCAAGGAGGCGTTCGCGGTCAACCTCGGCACGATCTTCGACCTGGTGAATGCGCCGCTGTCGGTGATCACCGATCCATCGAAGATCGGCGCACTGCCCAACACGATCGACGACGCCAACGTGTCGACGCTCGCGCTCGAGGTGCACAAGAGCTGTCTCACGCAGGGCAACGAGCCGGTGATCGGCGGCTGGACGACCGCCAGCCTGCGCCAGGGCATGCTGCTGAACCCGTCGCCGAAAAGGGGTCACCAGACCACGGCGATCGCCGGCGGCGCCTGGGTTCAGGTGTCGCGCCTGGGCAATCCGCTAGTCAACGAAGTGGTGATCGGTCTGCCGGACAAGGACCGCTTCAACAGCTCCAAGCCGAAGGACGATCTGCAGTTCGCGAGCTACGTGACGAATCCCACCCTGCCGCGGCTGCTCGAGGTTGCGCTGGGCACGCCGGTGGGCGCCGTCGCGCCGAGCAACCTGCCGCGCACCGACCTGACGACCGTGTTCCTGAGCGGCATCGCCGGCGTCAACAAGCCGGCCAACGTGGTGCCGGCGGAAATGCTGCGACTCAACACTGCGATCGCGCCTGTCGCCTTTGCCCAGCAGAACCGCCTCGGCGTGGCCGGCGAACTGCTGCGCGTCGGCGGTGCGGCAAATCTGAACCAGGCGGTGGATCTGGCGGGGTTTCCCAATGGCCGCCGACCGAAGGACGATGTGGTCGACATCGCGTTGGTCGCGGTCGCCGGTGGTCTGTGCGTGCTGAACAGCAACGCCTCGCTGGCCGCGCTGCAGCCCGACGACAACAACAATGTGCTGGGACTGAACAGCTTCGTGATCCCCGGCTCGCCCGCGACGACGCTGACCTCGGAGTGCCGGGTCAACAAGGTGCCGCTGGGCGCCACGTCGGCGGCCTTGCACGACGCGGTCGATCAGGCGGTCGTGCCGCTGTTGCCCGGGTTCCCGTACCTGAACACGCCTGCGCCGGGTGCGCGTTGAGGCGAGGGAGCACAGTCATGAACAGCACGATTCGACACGGACTTCTCGTACTGGCCATCGCGCTCACGCTCAGCGCTTGCGGCGGCGGGGGCGGCGGCGCCACGTCACCTGCCGACCCGCTGGACGGCGTGCCGGCCCAGGCGACCACCAGCGCCTCGGGGCTGGTGTCGTACCTGCTCGGCCTGACCCAGGCGATGAGCGAGGTGCGCGAGGCGATCGACCTGTCGGCATTGGCGTCGTTGTTCACCAACGAGGACACGGAGCCAGAAGTCGTGCAGTAGCGAGCGCGGTGCTGCCGTTCGCGGCGGCCCCACGCTCGCGGCACCTGACTTACAATGCCGGCATCGTCGACCTACAAGGAACGGGGAAAGGCATCATGGTTATGACACCGCGAACTTTCGGCTCGGTTCACCCAGCCTGATTGGCCGCGCACGCACGACCCGATCGACCCTGAATTCCTTGAAGCGCGGTTTCCACCGCGCTTTTTTATTGCCTGCAGGAACCCCTCATGATCACGATCTCGCTACCCGATGGTTCGAAGCGCCAGTTCGATGCCCCACTGACGGTGGCGGAGGTGGCGGCATCGATCGGCCCTGGCCTCGCGAAGGCGGCGCTGGCCGGTCGCGTCGGACAGAGCGCCGAACTCAAGCTCGTCGACACGAGCCATCGCATCGAGCACGACATGGCGCTGGCCATCGTGACCGAGAAGGACCGCGACGGGCTGGAGATCATCCGTCATTCCACGGCGCATCTGCTTGCCTATGCGGTGAAGGAGTTGTTTCCCGACGCCCAGGTGACGATCGGGCCGGTGATCGAGAACGGCTTCTACTACGACTTCGCCTACAAGCGCCCGTTCACGCCGGAGGATCTGGTCGCCATCGAGGCCAGGATGGGCGAACTCGCACGCCTGGACGAACCGGTGCAGCGCGAGGAGATGGAGCGCGACGCCGCGGTGAAGTTCTTTCTCGGCATGGGCGAGAAGTACAAGGCCGAAATCATCGCCAGCATTCCCGCTGGCGAGCCGATCGGCCTGTATCGCGAAGGCAAATTCATCGACCTTTGTCGCGGACCGCACGTGCCGCGCACGGGGCGGCTGAAGCACTTCAAGCTGATGAAGGTGGCCGGCGCCTACTGGCGCGGCGACCAGGCCAACGAGCAACTGCAGCGCATCTACGGCACGGCCTGGGCCACGAAGGAAGAATTGCAGCAATACCTGACGATGCTCGAGGAGGCCGAGAAACGCGACCATCGGCGGCTCGGCCGCGAACTCGACCTGTTCCACATGCAGGAGGAGGCTCCTGGCCTCGTGTTCTGGCATCCGCACGGCTGGACGGTGTGGCAGCAGGTCGAGCAGTACATGCGAGCCGTCTACCGCGACAACGGCTACCAGGAGGTCAAGGGCCCGCAGATTCTCGACAAGAGCCTATGGGAGAAGACCGGCCACTGGGACAACTACCGCGACAACATGTTTGTCACGGAGTCGGAGAAGCACGAGTACGCGCTGAAGCCGATGAACTGTCCGGGTCACGTGCTGATCTTCAAGTCGGCGCTGCGCAGCTACCGAGAGCTGCCGATCCGCTACGGCGAGTTCGGCCAGTGTCACCGTAATGAGCCGAGCGGGGCGCTGCACGGGATCATGCGGGTGCGCGGCTTCACGCAGGACGACGGGCACATCTTTTGCACCGAGGACCAGATCCTCGACGAATGCGTGGCCTACACGGCCCTGCTGCAGAAGGTGTACCGTGACTTCGGCTTCCACGACATCATCTACAAGGTCGCCACCCGGCCCGACAAGCGGGTCGGCGCGGATGTCTTGTGGGACAAGGCCGAGTTCGCTCTGATGGAGGCACTGCGCCGGTCCGATTGCCAGTTCGAGGTCTCGCCCGGCGACGGCGCGTTCTATGGTCCGAAAATCGAATACACGCTAAAAGACGCTATCGGTCGCCAATGGCAATGTGGAACGATGCAAGTGGACTTCAACACGGCCGAACGGCTGGGCGGTGAATACGTCACCGAAACCAGCGGCCGCGCCCATCCGGTGATGCTGCATCGGGCCATCGTCGGCAGCCTGGAGCGCTTTATCGGCATCCTGCTGGAGCAGCATGCCGGCGCACTGCCGGCTTGGCTGGCGCCAGTGCAGGTGGTGATCTCGCCGATCACGGGCGCGCAGGCCGATTGGGCAGAAACGGTGGCGAAAATGCTTCAAAAACAAGGGGTTAGAGTTCAAACCGATTTGCGGAACGAGAAAATCAGCTATAAAATCCGCGAGCATTCGATGCAAAAGGTCCCGTACATCCTGGTCGTAGGCGACAAGGAGAAGGCAGGCGGGGCCGTTTCGGTGCGCGCACGAGGCAATGCCGACCTCGGTGTGATGACCGTCGAAGCCTTCTCTTCGAAGATCGCGGACGACATCGCCCGTAAGGCCTGAGCTTTCGGCGCGCTTTTGATTTTGTCTGTGGCCCGTTGCCTGCCGCCGGGTCGCTGAAGGGGTCAACACCATCGCTACATTTCTGGACCGTCGCACGCCCAACGCCGAGCGCAAGCATCGGCTCAACCGAGAAATCACCGCGCCCCAAGTGCGTTTGAACGGACCCGAGAACGAAGCTCTCGGTGTCGTGAGCCTGATGGAGGCTCTGAGGTTGTCGGGTGAGTACGACGTGGACCTGGTCGAGATTGCGCCGACCGCCGATCCTCCGGTTTGCCGTCTGATGGACTACGGCAAGTTCAAGTACCAGGAGCAGAAGAAGGCAGCAGAGGCCAAGTCCAAGCAGAAGATCATCGAGGTCAAGGAAGTCAAGTTCCGCCCGGGCACCGACGAGGGGGACTACCTGATCAAGATGCGAAACCTGCGTCGCTTCATTGCCGAGGATGGCGACAAGGGCAAGGTCACCTTGCGCTATCGCGGTCGAGAGATCACCCACCAGGACATCGGCATGCGGCTGCTGGAGCGCATTCGCGACGAGTTGGCCGACGTGGCGGTGGTCGAGCACATGCCCAAACTCGAGGGCCGGCAGATGATCATGGTGCTGGCACCGAAGAAGAAGTCGTAGTTGGATTGAATCGAGAGTTTCCGCGCCGGGGTCTGGTCATCCCGGCGTCGGGAGAAGAAGCCACCGCAGGCTTCACCAAGCGATGCAAGGTTCTTGCATCCGCCTGCGGCAGCAACAGCAGAAGGAGCAGTCATGCCCAAGATGAAGACCAAGAAGAGCGCGGCCAAGCGGTTCCGCGTGCGTCCGGGGGGGACCGTCAAGCGCGGTCAGGCGTACAAGCGCCACATCCTCACCAAGAAGTCCACGACCCGCAAGCGCCACCTGCGCGGCGCGACCAACGTGCACGAGACCAACATGGGCCACATCGCCGCGATGATGCCTTTTGCCGGTCTCTAGAGCCACTGACGCACTGAACAAGGAGCACACACATGCCTCGCGTCAAACGCGGCGTCACCGCACACGCACGACACAAGAAGATCCTCGCGCTGGCCAAGGGCTACCGCGGCCGCCGCAAGAACGTCTTCCGCATCGCCAAGGAGGCGGTGATGAAGGCGGGCCAGTACGCCTACCGCGACCGTCGCACGCGCAAGCGTGTGTTCCGCCAACTGTGGATCGCCCGCATCAACGCGGCGGCCCGTGAGCAGGGCCTGAGCTACAGCCGGTTCATGGCCGGCATGAAGAAGGCCGCGATCGACATCGACCGCAAGATGCTCGCCGAATTGGCGGTCAACGACCCCGCTGCCTTTGGCAGCATCATCGCCAAGGTGAAGGCCCAACTCGCTTGATGGCGCACGCGCTGACCTTGCAGGTCAGCGCATGAATCCCAAGCAGGCCGTCACCTCGGGACGGCCTGCTTTTTTCTTGTTCGACGACGACGTGAACCCACCGATGAACGATCTCGATCAACTGGTGGCGCAGGCCTGCGACGACTTTGCGGCCGCGCCTACGCCTGCCGAACTGGAGAACGCCAAGGCACGCTACCTGGGCAAGTCCGGCCGGGTGACGGAGTTGCTGAAGGCGCTGTCGACGCTGTCGGCCGAAGAGAAGAAGAGCCACGGCGCACAGATCAACATGGCCAAGCAGCGCGTCGAAGCTGCGCTGCAGGGTCGTCGCCAGGCGCTGGCCGACGCCGAGCTCGAGACGCAGCTTCGCGCCGAAGCGCTGGACGTCACGCTGCCGGGCCGGCTGCGCGGCATCGGCGGCGTGCATCCGATCACGCGCACGATGGAGCGCATCGAAGCGATCTTCGCGTCGATGGGATTCGACGTCGCGGATGGTCCCGAGATCGAGACCGACTGGATGAGCTTCACAGCCTTGAACAATCCGGAGAACCATCCGGCGCGGTCGATGCAGGACACGTTCTATGTCGACATGAAGGACGATGCTGGCCGCTGGCTCAACCTGCGCCCGCACACCTCGCCGATGCAGATCCGCCATGCGCAGGCGCATGCCCGCCGCTATGCCGGAGCCGAGCGCATGCCCGACATCCGCGTCATTGCGCCCGGCCGCACCTATCGCGTGGACAGCGACGCCACCCACTCGCCGATGTTCCATCAGGTCGAGGGGCTGTGGATCGGCGAGAACGTGAGCTTCAAGGACTTGAAGGTCGTCTACCTCACTTTCATGCAGGCGTTCTTTGAAACCACCGAGCTGAAGATTCGATTCCGACCGAGTTACTTTCCGTTCACCGAGCCGAGTGCCGAGATCGACGTGATGTTCGAAACCGGACCGCTGGGGGGGCGCTGGCTGGAGGTGTCGGGCTCGGGGCAGGTGCATCCGCAGGTCGTACGCAACATGGGTCTGGATGCCGAGCGCTACATCGGCTTTGCCTTCGGATCCGGCATCGACCGGCTGGCGATGCTGCGTTACGGCATCGACGATCTGCGCCTGTTCTTCGACGGCGACCTGCGTTTCCTGTCGCAATTCAACTAAGGCGCCGCGGAGCCGTCATGCAGTTTCCTGAATCCTGGCTGCGCGAGTTCTGCGATCCTGCGTTGTCGACGCAGGCGCTGGCCGATCTGTTGACAATGTCGGGCCTCGAGGTGGAGAGCCTGCGCAGCGTGGCGCCGCCGTTCAGCGGCGTGGTGGTGGCCGAGATCGTCGAGGTCGAGCCGCATCCGAATGCCGACCGTCTGCGCGTATGCCGCGTGGACGCAGGGCCGCATTCGAAGGATGGCTTGCTGCAGATCGTCTGCGGCGCGCCGAACGCACGGGTGGGCGTGCGTGCGCCGCTGGCTCTGGTCGGCGCGCAGTTGCCGCCCGGCGACGATGGCAAGCCGTTCGAGATCCGCAAGGGCGTGCTGCGTGGCGTCGAGAGCGCGGGCATGTTGTGTTCGGCGCGTGAACTGAAACTGAGCGACGACCACGGTGGCCTGCTCGAGCTTGCCGTCGACGCGCCCCTGGGCAGCGACGTGCGCCAGGCGCTGCGCCTCGATGACACGGTCTTCACGCTGAAACTCACACCCAACCTCGCGCACTGCCTGTCGGTGTACGGCATCGCGCGCGAGGTGGCCGCGCTCACCGGGGCGCCGCTGCGCTCGCCGCCATTCGTGCCGGTTCCCCCACGGCATGACGCTACCTTGCCCGTCACGATCGAGGCTCCCGATCTATGTGGGCGCTTTTCCGGTCGCGTCGTGCGCGGCGTGAATGTCCGCGCCACGACACCCGCCTGGATGGTCGAGCGGCTGGCGCGCTGCGGGCAGCGCCCGGTGAGCCCGCTGGTCGACATCTCGAACTACGTGATGTTCGAGTACGGACGGCCTTCGCATATCTTCGATCTCGACCAGATCGATCGGGGCCTCGTCGTTCGCTGGGGGCGAGATGGCGAATCGCTCAAGCTGTTGAATGGCGACACCGTGGTGCTGGACAACACGGTCGGCGTAATCGCCGATGCCAGCCAGGTCGAATCGCTCGCCGGCATCATGGGTGGTGATGCGACTGCGGTGTCGGACAGCACACGCAACGTCTACGTCGAGGCCGCCTTCTGGTGGCCCGACGCCATCGCCGGCCGATCTCGGCGATTCAACTTCGCCACCGACGCCGGACACCGGTTCGAGCGCGGTGTCGATCCGCAGAGCACGGTCGAGCACATCGAGCGCATCACAGGGCTGGTCATCGACATCTGCGGCGGCGAGGCCGGCCCGATCGACGACCAGCAGCCGAACATGCCGGTCCGCCGGCCGGTGCCGCTGCGCGTCGAACGCGCCGCCAAGGTCATCGGCATGCCGGTGTCGCAAACGGACTGCGCCGACGTCTTCCGCCGCCTTGAGCTGGCCTTCGACGAGGCACCCGGCCGATTCACGGTCACGCCGCCGAGCTGGCGCTTCGACTTGCTGGCCGAGGAGGATCTGATCGAGGAGGTGGTGCGTGTGATGGGCTACGACCAGTTGCCCGACACACCGCCGCTGGCGCCGTTGCAGGCGTTGCCGACGCACGAAGCGACGCGTAGCAGCCATGCGGTGCGCCACGCCGTGGCCGGGCTCGGCTACCAGGAGGTCATCACCTACAGCTTCGTCGAGGAACGCTGGGAGCGCGAGCTCGCAGGCAACGGCGATCCGATTCGTGTGCTGAACCCGATTGCGGCCCCCCTGGCGGTGATGCGATCGAGCCTGCTCGGCAGTCTGGTGGCGACGCTGCGGCACAACCTGGCGCGTCGCGCCGATCGTGTGCGCTTGTTCGAAATCGGCCGCGTCTATGCGCGGGACGCAGGCGTCGTCGCCGGCGATCGGTCGGTGGCTGGCGTAGCCCAGCCGATGCGCATGGCCGGAGTCGCCTATGGGCCGGTCGCCACGACGCAATGGGGTCAGGCCGACCGGCGTGTCGACTTCTTCGATGCCAAGGGTGATGTGCAGTCGCTGCTGACGCCGCGTGAAGCTGTCTTCAAGCCCGCCGACCATCCGGCTTTGCACCCTGGCCGCAGTGCTCAGATCTGGCTGGGCGGTCATCGCATCGGCGTGGTCGGCGAGCTGCATCCGCGCTGGCGGCAAGCTTACGAGCTGCCGCACGCACCGGTGTTGTTCGAGATCGACCTAGCCGCCCTGCTGGAACGCGACGTACCGTCGTTCGTGCCGTTGCCGCGCCAGCAGGCTGTCTGGCGCGACCTCGCCTTCGTGGTGTCGGCCTCGGCGACGCACGATCAGCTCGTCGCGGCCTTGCTCGACGATCCACAGGGGCTGGTACGCAAGGCGACGTTATTCGACCTGTATCGCCCGGTCGCAGCCGCAGCCGCCGCGGAACCGGGACAACACAGTATGGCGGTGCGACTTGAATTGATGGACGATGAAGCCACGCTGACCGACGAACGCATCGACCGGGCCGTGCAGGCGGCGCGCGATCGAGCGCATGAACGGGTCGGTGCAAGGCTGCGCGCCTGAGTCGAGGGACGATATGAGCATCGATGAGGACAAGGTTGCGCCCCGGGTCGCGGTGCCGTCGCTGGAGACGCCCACGCTCACCAAGGCCGAGCTCGCCGAGCTGCTGTTCGAACGCCTGGGCCTGAACAAGCGCGAGTCCAAGGACATGGTCGAAGCCTTCTTCGACCTGGTGCACCGCACGCTGGTCGAAGGTCAGGACGTCAAGTTGTCAGGCTTCGGCAACTTCAACATCCGCCGCAAGGCGCCCCGGCCGGGCCGGAATCCACGCACCGGCGAGGCCATACCCATCAAGGCCCGGCATGTCGTGACTTTTCACGCAAGCCACAAGCTGAAATCAATTGTGCAGGGCGACACGCCTGCCGAAGGTGAGTTCGAGTAAAGTCTAACTTTGCCGCTCCACCTCATTGATTTCAATGGAGAAAGCGCTTCCCGCCATTCCCGCCAAACGCTACTTCACCATCGGTGAGGTGAGCGATCTGTGCGGCGTGAAGCCTTACGTCCTGAGATATTGGGAACAGGAGTTCACGCAGCTGCGGCCGGTGAAGCGACGCGGCAACCGGCGCTACTACCAACACCACGAGGTGCTGCTGATCCGGCGCATCCGCGAGCTGCTGTACGACCAGGGCTTCACGATCAGCGGAGCACGCAATCGACTGGCCGAGGCGCCGCATGCGGCGCGCGCGGCACAGGCGACCGCCGCGATGCTCGAGGAGCCCGAGTTGGTCGTCGACGGCATCGACCTGGCGCTCGACGCTGAGGCGGAGCCTGACTCCGCACCACCGTCGATGCCGCTGCCCGAGGTCAGCGAGATCGATCTCGCCCAGTTGCGCATCGAGTTGCAGTCGATCCGCAAGCTGCTGGCAAACTGAGCGTGTCGCGCCCTCTATAATCGCCAGCTTCGTCGGGGTGTAGCGCAGCCTGGTAGCGCACTTGCATGGGGTGCAAGGGGTCGCGAGTTCGAATCCCGCCACCCCGACCAATTGGTGGAAGAGCAAAGGGCCGAAGGCATCGCTGCCTTCGGCCCTCTTCGTTGGACCGCCGTTCGGCGAGCTACTGCTGCAGGGCCACCTCGACGCGTCGAGCATCGGCGCTGCTGCCGGCGTTGATCTGCTCCGGCTTCTTGAGCTCGACTTTGTCCTCGGCAACG
>CALMQI010000158.1 GCA_937871935.1 uncultured Burkholderiales bacterium | reverse complement strand
TCGTTTCGCGCATCCAGAGCACGTTCGGATCGTCGCCGTTCAGGACCGCGATTCCATCCGGACGCAGCGCGCGCACCATCTCGGCCTTTTCGGAGCGCGTCACGTCGAGCGTCCCGAGCGACAGGTTGTGCTCGCTCGCGATCGACGTGACCACCGTCACGTCGGGCAGGTGCGTGCCGCCGTGGTACGGGTCGTTCAGCACATAGACATCGCCTTCGATCATGGCCGGGTTGCGCTCGATCACGGTCTTGATCGACTCACTCATGCTGCCCAAGTGCACCGGCATGTGCGGCGCGTTGGCGATCAGGTTGCCGCTGGCGTCGAACAGCGCGCACGAGAAGTCGAGCCGCTCCTTGATGTTCACCGAGTACGCGGTGTTCTGCAACCGCAGGCCCATCTGCTCGGCGATGTTCATGAACAGGTTGTTGAACACCTCCAGCATCACCGGGTCGGCGTCGGTGCCGATGGCATGGCGCGTCTCGCGCGGCACCACGCGCTGCAACTCGATCGGGCCGGCCGAGGTGAGCATCGCCTGCCAGCCGGGCTCGACCACCGTGGTGGCATTGCGTTCGGCAATGATCGCCGGGCCATCAATCGTGGCGCCCGGCAGCAGCGACTCCCGCACGTGCAATGCCGCGTCGAGCCAGCGACCGCTGTGCATGCGCACCGCGGCATCGGGTACCGGCCGATGCGCCGGCGGTTCGCCTGCCGCGGCGGACTCGGCATGGCGCTCGCCGGCGCCGACCGCCTCCACCGACACCGCCTCGATGATCAGGTTGCGGCCCGGCATCAGGAACGCGAAGCGCTGCCGGTAGGCGGCCTCGAAGTCGCGGCGGATGGCGTCGAGGGCGCCGAACGCCACTTCGAGCGCCGTGTCGGTGCCCTGGTAGCGCAGGTGCAGGTGGCGCCGCAACTCGACACGCTCGCGCGCCACGCCCTGGCTGGCGACCTCGTCGGTCGCCGCGGCGCCGAGTTCGTCGAGCCGGCGCGATGCCGCCTCGAGACCGGCCGCGTCGAGCGGCAGTTCGAGCGCGGATTCGCGCATCGCGATCTGGTCGGCCAGGCCCATGCCATAGGCGCTCAGCACACCGGCCAGCGGGTGCACGAACACGCGTGTCATGCCGAGCGCGTCCGCCACACCGCACGCGTGTTGGCCACCCGCACCGCCGAAACACTGCAGCGTGTACTGCGTGACGTCATAACCCCGCGCGACCGAGATGCGCTTGATCGCATTGGCCATGTTCTGCACGGCAATCTGCAGAAAGCCCTCGGCCAGCGACTCCGGCGTCACGTCGCGCCCACTGGCTCGGCGCACCTCGGCGGCCAGTGCATCGAACTTGGCGACCACGCCGTCGCGGTCGAGCGCCTCGTCGCCCTTCGGTCCGAACACCCGCGGAAAGTGTGCTGCCTGCACCTTGCCCAGCATCACGTTGGCATCGGTGACCGCCAGCGGACCGCCGCGGCGGTAGCTGGCCGGCCCCGGATTGGCGCCCGCGCTCTGTGGCCCGACACGCAGCCGCGCGCCGTCGAACTGCAGGATCGAGCCGCCGCCGGCGGCCACCGTGTGGATGCTCATCATCGGCGCGCGCATGCGCACGCCGGCCACCTGCGTCTCGAAAGCACGCTCGAACTCTCCGGCGTAGTGGCTCACGTCGGTGGAGGTGCCGCCCATGTCGAAACCGATCACCTTGTGATGGCCACCGGCCACCGCGGTGCGCACCATGCCGACGATGCCGCCGGCCGGACCGGACAGGATCGCGTCCTTGCCCTGGAAGTGATGCGCCTCGGTCAGGCCGCCGCTGCTCTGCATGAAGAACAGGCGCACGCCGGGCATCTGCGCGGCCACCTGGTCGACGTAGCGGCGCAGGATCGGCGACAGATAGGCGTCGACCACCGTGGTGTCGCCGCGCGACACCATCTTCATCAGCGGGCTCACCTCGTGCGACACGCTCACCTGGGTGAAGCCGATGTCGCGCGCCAATGCCGCGGCAGCACGCTCGTGGTCGGTGCAACGGTAGCCGTGCAGGAAGACGATCGCGCAGGCGCGGATGCCGACGTCGGACGCAGCCTGGAGCTCGCCGCGCAACGCCGGCACATCGAGCGGTGTGATGAGTTCGCCGCGTGCGCCGACCCGCTCGTCGGCCTCGATCACGCGCTCGTACAGCAGCTCGGGCAGCACGATGTGGCGGTCGAACAGGCGTGGCCGCGCCTGGTAGGCGATGCGCAGCGCGTCGCGGAAACCCCGTGTCGTGACCAGCAGCGTGCGGTCGCCCTTGCGCTCGAGCAGCGCGTTGGTCGCGACCGTGGTACCCATCTTCACGCATTCCACCTGCGCCGGTGTGATCGGCGCGCCAGGTGCCAGCCCGAGCAGACGGCGGATGCCCTCGACGGCGGCGTCGCGGTACTGCTCGGCGTTCTCCGACAGCAGCTTCAGCGTGTGCAGTGCGCCATCGGGGGCGCGGCCGACGACGTCGGTGAAAGTACCGCCGCGGTCGATCCAGAACTGCCAACGAGGCTGGTTGTTCATGCAATGTCCTTCAGGCGTTCCTGCACCAGCGTCAGCAGATGGTGCACCGGCCGGCCGGTGGCGTGCGCCACCGCCGCGGCATAGGGCGGCATGTTGGTGCATTCGAGCACCAGCGAATCGATAGCCGGAACACGCGCCACCAGGCGTCGTGCGGCGGCGACGACCTCGGCCTCGGCAGCCACCTCGTCCAGCGTCGGCAGATCCTCGAGCAGTGTGCGTTGCAGCGGGCAGCCCGGCGCCAAGCCTTCGACGGGCGTCGACGCCGAGGCGCCGGCAGAGCGCAGATGCTCGGCGCCGAGGGCGCTGGCGTCCACGGTCACCACGCCAGGCCGCTGCAGCTCGCGCAGCTTGAGCAGGCTCGATGTCCACACGGGCACCGGCACTGCGGCCTGCAGCTCCCGCTGGAACAGCACGAGGAACCCGCAGCTGGTCGTGATGGCCGTCGCGCCCTGCGCGGCCAACGCAACCGCCGTATCGATGAAGGGTTGCAGCAGCGCCGGATCGCCTTCGCGCACCACGCGCTGCGGCGAGGCGCCGCGCACCACGGCGTAGCGTACGGACACGTTGAAGCTCTCGGGATGGCCGACGTCGCCGCGGATGCGCGGAAATTTCGTGTCCAGCATCAAGACGCCGAGCACCGTCACAGAGACGTCGCCGCGCGGGCCGCCTGGTCGTACATGCCCGACATCGTGCGCAGCAGCCGCGCCAGCTCGCCGATGTCGGCGTTGAGTTCGGTGTCCAGGCTCTTCACCAGGCAATCCTCGCGCACGGCGCGGTACTTCTGGACGAAGGCCTCACCGGCCGCGGTGGGACTGTAGAAGACCTCCTTGCCCAGCTTGTCGGTCTGCGCCAGGCCGCCGGCGACCAGCTTCTTCAGCGAGTAGGCCACCACGTGCGTGTCCTCGTAGTTCAGCACGAAGCAGATGTCGGCCAGCTTCTTGTTGCGCGCGCGGTGGCACAGGTGGTGCACGAGCAGCACGTCGGTGATCGTCAGGTCGGGGCAGCCGGCGGCGGCCATGCAGCGCACCGCCCAGCGCGAGAAGGCGTTCCACGCGACGATCAGGCCGAACTCGAACTCCGACAGCTCCACGCTCCTCGGCGACACGAGATGCGACGACGAGACGATGCCGCCGGGGCGCGGCAATGTCGTCGCACGCGAGCCGGCAGCCTTGCGAGGGGTCGGTGTTTTCACTAAAACCTCAATAATTTGTTGACACTTTATCGTCAACCTTTCTAGACTGCAATCCGTCCTGGGGTTCGTCCCGATGCCTGGCCTCCGATCTGTTCCGGATTGACCGCGCCGCGGCACGCCTCATGCTTGTAGTCCGTTCCGTCCATCGAACTCGAGGAGTGTCCATGCGTCTGTCCCGTCTCCTGCTGAGCGCCGCTGCCGCGCTCGCCGTCAGTGCCACCGCGCAAGCCCAGACCAAGTGGGACCTGCCGGCCGCCTACCCGGCCACCAACTACCACACCGAGAACCTGGTGCAGTTCGCCGGCGACGTCGACAAGGCCACCGGCGGCAAGCTGAAGATCACCGTGCATGCCAACGCGTCGCTGTTCAAGGCGCCCGAGATCAAGCGCGCCGTCCAGGGTGGCCAGGCGCAGATGGGCGAGATCCTGCTGGCCAACTTCCAGAACGAGTGGCAGATCTACGGAGCCGACGGCCTGCCGTTCCTGGCCGACAGTTTCGAGACCTCGGCGAAGCTCTACAAGGCGCAGAAGCCGCTGCTCGAGAAGAAGCTCGGCGAGCAGGGCATGTTGCTGCTGTACTCGGTGCCGTGGCCGCCGCAGGGTATCTACGCGAAGAAGCCGATCAGCGCCGCCGCCGACCTGAAGGGCGTGAAGTGGCGCGCCTACAGCCCGGCCACCAGCCGTGTCGCCGAACTGGTCGGCGCGCAGCCGGTCACCGTGCAGGCTGCCGAGCTGTCGCAGGCGATGGCCACCGGCGTGATCGAGAGCTACATGTCGTCGGGCGCCACCGGCTACGACACCAAGACCTACGAGCACCTGAAGTTCTGGACCGACACCCAGGCCTGGCTGCCGAAGAACGCCGTGCTGGTCAACAAGGCCGCGTTCGATGCGCTCGACAAGGCCACGCAGTCCGCCGTGCTGAAGGCCGGCGCCGATGCGGAAGCGCGCGGCTGGGCACTGGCCAAGGCCAAGAACGTCGAGTACCTCGACCTGCTGAAGAAGAACGGCATGACGATCGTGCCGCCGTCGGCGCAACTGAAGACCGACATGAAGAAGGTCGGCGACACGATGCTGACTGAATGGCTGGACAAGGCCGGCCCCGAAGGCAAGGCGCTGATCGACGCCTACCGCAAGTAAAGCCCTGCCTGTGCGCCGCGCCCTCGACGCGCTGTACGACGGCGCGGCCGCACTCGCGGCCGTCTGCATGGTCGGCCTGCTCGGGTTCGTGCTGCTGTCGATCCTCGGTCGACAGCTGCACTTTCACCTGCCCGGCACCGACGCCTACGCCGGCTACATGATGGCTGCCGCCGGCTTCCTGGCACTGGCGCACACGCTCAAGCACGGCGAGCACATCCGCGTGACGCTGCTGCTGTCGGCACTGAAGGGCCGCGCTCACCGCGGCCTGGAGTTGTGGGCGCTGGGCATGGCCAGCCTGCTGGCGCTGCTGTCGGCGTACTACAGCACGCGTCTGGCCTGGCAGAGCTGGCGTTTCCACGACGTGTCGACCTCCAACGACGCGACGCCACTGTGGATCCCTCAGCTGGCGATGGCCGCGGGCACCATCGTGCTGGCGGTGGCCTTCATCGACGAGCTGGTGCTCGAGTGGCGCGGCCGGCGCGCGCAGCCCAGCAGCGACGAGGCACTCCACAATGAATGACATCCTGATCACGACGCTGCTGGTCGCTGCGCTGTTCCTCATTCTCGGCAGCGGCGTCTGGATCGGCCTGGCCCTGTCGGGTGTGGCGTGGATCGGCATGCAGCTGTTCAGCTCGCGCCCCGCGGGCGACGCGATGGCGGTGACGATCTGGGGTTCGTCGTCGAGCTGGACGCTGACCGCCCTGCCCCTGTTCATCTGGATGGGCGAGATCCTGTTTCGCACGCGGCTGTCCAACGACATGTTCCGCGGCCTGTCGCCGTGGGTGCAGGCGCTGCCGGGCCGGCTGCTGCACACCAACGTGATCGGCTGCGCGATCTTCGCCGCGGTGTCGGGCTCCAGCGCCGCCACCTGCGCCACGATCGGCAAGATGACGCTGCCGGAGCTCAAGCGCCGCGGCTACCCCGACGACATCGCAATCGGCTCGCTCGCCGGCGCCGGCACGCTGGGCCTGCTGATCCCGCCGTCGATCATCATGATCGTCTACGGCGTCACCGCCGACGTGTCGATCGCGCAGTTGTTCATCGCCGGCGTGCTGCCGGGCGTGATGCTCGCCGCGCTGTTCTCGGGTTACCTGATGGTGTGGGGCTGGATGAACCCGACCCGCGTGCCGCCGCCCGATGCGCCGCTGTCACTCGCGGCCAAGTTCGGCGAATCGCGCTACCTGATTCCGGTGGTGCTGTTGATCGCCGCGGTGCTCGGCTCGATCTACAGCGGGCTGGCCACCGCCACCGAGGCCGCCGCGGTCGGCGTGGTGGGTGCGCTGATCCTGTCGGCGGTGCAGGGCTCGCTCGACTGGAAGACCTTTCGCGAATCGCTGATGGGCGGCACGCGCCTGTATTGCATGATCGCGATGATCCTCGCCGGTGCCTCGTTCCTCACGCTGTCGATGGGCTACATCGGCCTGCCGCGGCACCTGGCCGAGTGGATCGCCTCGCTCGGGCTGACGCAGTTCCAGCTGCTGTTTGCACTGATGCTGTTCTACGTGTTGCTCGGCTGCTTTCTCGACGGCATCTCGATGGTCGTGCTGACGATGGGTGTCATCATGCCCACCGTGCTGAAGGCCGGCATCGACCCCTTGTGGTTCGGCATCTTCCTCGTGCTGGTGGTGGAGATGGCGCAGATCACGCCACCGGTGGGCTTCAACCTGTTCGTGCTGCAAGGCATGACGCAGCGCGAGATCGGCTGGATCGCCAAGGTCACGCTGCCATTCTTCTTTCTCATGGTGGCCGCGATCGGGCTGATCTACCTGCTGCCGCAGATCGTCCTGGCGCTGCCGGCCGGCATGCGCTCCTAGGGCCTGTTCACACTGCGGGAAGGGTCGCGAAGGCCCTAGGCGCCGCGGCGGGCGGATTGCCGGCTGATTCCACCCCACTTCCGGCGATGGGCCGGCCCGGCGCCTGCCACGATCGGGCGTGGTCGCGCGCTGCCTGTGGCTGGCGTGCGACCGTCCGCCGCCGAGGGATGCCCATGTCCGATCTGTCCAAGCCCCCGCTGTCGCTACTGCCCAAGGAGGCCGGCGCCCGGGCCGCCGCGCCGAAGTCTGCCGCCTTTTCCTGGCCGACGCCGCCGTTCGCGGCCTACCCGCCCGCGGCGCTGCCGCTGGCGTCGGAACCGTGCGAGGTCGAGGGGCCGAACGGCAACGTCACGCCGGGCCGTTTGATGGCGATGGATCTCGCCGCCGGTGTGGCCCAGGTGCAGGTGCCACCGGCGCGCGGTAACCTGCCGCTGCGCTTTTCGCAGTTCCGCCGCCTCACGCTGGTCGAGCCGCTGACACCGCTGGCGCGCAGCCCGCGGGATCCGCATGCCGATCTCGTCGACCACCGGCCGCAGGTGAGCCTGACGCTGCATTTCGTCGGCGGCGACCGCTACGAGGGTCGCACGATCGGTCACGTCGAGCACGCGGCCGGACTCTTCTTCTTCACGCCGCTGGACGACGCCGGCCGCGTGCAGCGCCACTTCGTGCCGCGCGCGGCATTCGAACGCTTCGACATCGGCCAGCGCATCGGCGAAGTGCTGGTGCAGCACCAAGTCGCAACGCCGCAGCAGGTACAGGCCGCGCTCGACGAGCAGCAATCGATGCGCGCGCGCAAGCTCGGCGACATCCTGCTCACGCAGCAGGTGGTGTCGCCCGAGCAGCTGCTGGCCGCGATCGAGCAGCAGGCGCGCATGCCGATGGTGCGCATCGGCGAGGCGCTGCAGGCGCTCGGCTACGTGACGGAGCAGCAGTTGCAGCAGGCGCTCACGCAGCAGAAGAGCGACCGCGGGGTGCCGCTGGGCGAACTGCTGGTGCGCGAAGGCCGCGTCTCGCGCGAGGACCTGCAGACGGCGCTGGCCCGCAAGATGGGCTACCCGGTGGTCGACGTCGATGCGTTTCCGGTCACACCCGAGGCGGTGCAGCGGGTGCCGCTGGGCATCGCGCGCAAGCTCAACGTGCTGCCGCTGCTGATGCGCGGCGACCGGCTCGTCGTCGCCCTGGAGGACCCGTCGGCGCCCGCGGTGATCGACGAGGTCGAGTTCGTCGCCCAGGTGAAGATCGTGCCGACGCTGGCGCGCAGCGGCACGCTGGCGGCGGCGATCGACAAGGTCTACCAGAAGCTCGGCTACGACGTCTGGAGCGCGGCCGAACGCGGCAGCGATGCGTCACGGCCGATCGAGTTCGAGCCCGACGATGCCAAGGGCCTGCTCGCCTCGCTCGAGCAACAGCACCACAACATCGAGGCCGGCGGCGAAGAGGAGCGCCAGCTCGAGCAGAGCGACAACTCGCTGGTGCGGCTGATCAACACCATGATCGTCGAGGCGCAGACGCAGGGCGTCTCCGATATCCACGTCGAGACGCAACCCGGCCGCGACAAGCTGCGCATCCGCTTCCGCAAGGACGGCGTGATGCGGCCTTACATGGAGCTGCCGCACACCTATCGCAATGCGCTGATCGCGCGGCTGAAGATCATGTGCGACCTCGACATCTCCGAGCGCCGCAAGCCGCAGGACGGCAAGATCAGCTTCGGCCGCTTCATGCCCGGCCAGCGGCTCGAGCTGCGGCTGGTGACGATCCCCACCGCGCAGAACCTGGAGGACGCGGTGCTGCGGCTGCTCGCCTCGGCACGCGCGATCCCGCTCGACAAGGCGGGCCTGTCGGAGCACAACCTGGCGCGCTTCAAGAAGGCGATCGCGCGACCCTATGGCATGGTGCTGTGCGTTGGCCCCACCGGCAGCGGCAAGACGACCACGCTGCACGCGGCGCTCGGTCATATCAACACACCCGACCGCAAGATCTGGACCGCCGAGGATCCGGTGGAGATCACGCAGCCCGGGCTGCGCCAGGTGCAGGTGAACCCGAAGATCGACTGGACGTTCTCCAAGGCGTTGCGCTCGTTCTTGCGGGCGGATCCCGACGTGATCATGGTCGGCGAGATCCGCGATCGCGAGACCGCGCAGACCGCGATCGAGGCGTCGCTCACCGGCCACATGGTGATGAGCACGCTGCATACCAACAGCGCGCCGGAAACCGTGACGCGGCTGCTCGACATGGGCATGGACCCGTTCAACTTCGCCGATTCGCTGCTCGCCGTGCTGGCGCAACGCCTGGTGCGACGCCTGTGCCCGCACTGCCGCAGCGCGCAGCCGGCCAGCCACGACGAGACCGCCGAGCTGGTAGGCGACTGGATGCACGGCTTCGGCGACAGCGAGCGCGCGCCGGACGCGAAAGCGGTGCTCGACGACTGGACCGCGCGCTACGGCCAGCACGGCCGGCTGCTGCGCTACCACAGTGCAGGATGCGACAAGTGCGACCGCACCGGCTTCAAGGGCCGGCTCGGCCTGCATGAGCTGATGCTGGTGAACCGCGACCTGCGCCACCTGATCCAGACCAACGCGCGCAGCGAGGAACTGCAGCGCTGCGCGCTCGAGGAAGGCATGCGCACGCTGCGCCAGGACGGCATCGAGAAGGTGCTCGCTGGCCACACCTCGATCGAGGAAGTGCGCGCGACCAGCAACGTCTGATGGCGCGGCGTGGCAGCGCTGGCAGTGCCACCGCCTGGGGGCTCACTCAGGGCTGACGCCAGCTCACCTTGGCGCGCGAGAACATCTGCGCGAGTGCGCCGGACTTCGCGAGCTCGTTCATCGCCGCCTGCAGCGCCTGTGCCAGATCGGTGGACTCCTTCTTCACCGCGCAGCCGACCACCCAGCCCTCGCGCATGCGCGGCACCGGCAGCGGCTCGATCGCAAAGCGCGTGTCGCCGGCCAGCACGCTCTCCAACTCCGACGCCTGGCCGGCCGCCGCAGCCACGTCGCCGGCGAGCAAAGCACGCGCGGCTTCGGCACCGTCCTTCCACTTGGTCTGCAGCTGCTCGCGGTAGCGCCCGCTTTCCGCGCCGATCAGCAGCCAGCCGGCCAGCGTCTGGCCCGGCACCGCGATGCGCTGGCCCTTGAAGTCGTCGAGCGATTCCATCTTGGGCGCCTTGGACAGATCGCGGGCGATCATCACGCGTTCGCGGTAATACGGAGCGAAGATCTCGACGCGAGGGTTGGCCTGCATCAGCGGTCGTTCCACCGGCACATGCAACAGCACGTCGGCCGGGCCGAAGCCCAAATAGTGGCCGCGCCAGACCATGTTGCGCAGGTCGTCGTTCATGTTCTCATCGGCATGGAACGGCAACAGCGATAGGCTGACTGCAAGCGCCTTGGCCAGCGCCTCGGCCAACTCGACATCGATGCCCTTGCCCTGGACGTGGAACGGCGGCATGTCGTGGTATACGCCCACCACCAGAGCGCCACGCTTGCGCACCTTTTCCAGCGCGCCGCCCCCGCCCTGGGCCTGCAGCCACGAAGGCCAAGCGAGCAGACCCGCTGTGGCTGTGGCCAGCCAGACACGCCGGTCGGCGCTCTCGCATGCCTTGCGGGTTTGCTTCAAAGCGGCTTCTCGCGCCGCGTTTCCAGATAGGCCTTGATCGACCATACGGCCTCCTGCTGGAGAATGCCTTCGAACGGCGGCATGTAGACCGCGCCATTGCGCACCTTGCCCTTGCGCACACTGGACGCGTAGTACTCGTCGATCTCCTTCACGCATTTGTCCTTCTTGGCTGCGTCCTTCAGACTGACGCAGTCGTTGTCTAGCTTGCGCAGGTCCGGCGCAATGCCCCCGGAAACGGCCTCCAGCCCGTGGCAACGCGCGCAGTTCTGGTTGTAAGCCGAGGTGCCGACCTTGATCGCCTTGTCGTTCTTCCGGTACGGGTTTTCACCTCGCCACTTGTCACCCAGTTGCGGCAGCTCCTTGGTGTCGACCGCCTGCGGCGTGACATCGCCGTGCGCGCAGACGAGGCTGGCCGCAGTGGCCAGCGCCCCCAACAGGGAAAGCCGCCGCGCACCTTGGAGCAAACGATTCGTACTCATGCCTGACTCACTCCTGTGGAATCTCAATTGGACAAGACTGGCATCGGCTCTGCAATCCACATGCCAGCGGCAGTGTCCCGCGAGAGGCCGCTGGGGCTAGGGCCTTGCCCGACCACAGTGCTACGAATTCGAACGATCGCAGTCAATTGGCCTACCATGCAGGCCGCAGCCTGCGGGCGGAAGTGTTCGAGTAATACGCAGTCGCCCCTAGAACGGACTACGACAAGCAGAGCTGGCAGCCTTGGGCCCGTCAGCCGAGACCAGAGGCGCCACATCGGTACCCAGGAGACAAGCACATGGCCCATGCCGGTCCACGGGATTCGATGGCAGCGCGCGCCCGCCGCGATGCGCTGGAACGGCCGATCGCTTCGGCGTTGAACCTCGATGCCGGCCACGTCGGCAAGATCGAACAGTCGCATGAGCGCTGCGTGGCGCTGGGCCTGTCGCGCATCGAGCGGCCCGACTACTCACCGCTCGGCCGATCGGATCTGGCCGTGGCGCGCGACCGCAACCAGCGGCTGTCGGGCCATGCCGCGCCGATCATGGAGATGCTGTACGAACAGATCATCAACAGCGAGAACATGGTGGTGCTCACCGACGTCATCGGTACCGTGATCCACGCCATTGGCGACGACGCGTTCCTGAATCGGGCCTCGAAGGTGGCACTGCAGCCCGGTGCCAACTGGTCTGAGCAGGCCAAGGGCACCAACGCCATCGGCACCGCGCTGATCGAGGAGACCCCGACGCTCGTGCATGCCGACGAGCACTTCATGCACGCCAACCACTTCCTCACCTGCTCGGCGGCGCCGATTCTCGACCCGCGGGGCAACATCCTCGGCGTGCTCGACGTCACCGGCGACCATCGCGGCTACCACCAGCACACCATGGCACTGGTGAAGATGTCGGCCCGCATGATCGAGAACCACTGGCTGACCGATGACTACCGCGAGGTGATGCGGCTGCATTTCCATGGCCGCACCGAGTACATCGGCACCCTGATGGAGGGCATCCTGGCGGTCACGCCGGACGGCAAGATCGTCGGCGCCAACCGCGGCGCACTGGAGCAGCTCGGCATGTCCGGTGCCACGCTGCGCATGCACTCGCTAACCTCGCTCTTCGGCACCACGGTCAATGCGCTGGTCGACCGATTCCGCACGCCGCTGGTCACGCCGATGCCGGTCACGGCGGGCGGCGGTGGCCGGCAGTTCTACGTGTACGCGCGATTCAACTGGCCGGTCTGGACCAGCCTGGCCGAGGCCGTGGCCGGCACTGCCCCGGCGCCGTCCCCGGCACGTGCCCCGATCGGCGCCTCCGACGCCAAAGCCGGGCGGCATGCCGGTGCAGCCGGCGAGGCGGCCGGCGCGTCCAGCAACGGTGAATCCGGCTTGGCTTACCTGCGCACCGGTGACGCGCAGATCGCCTCGGTCGTCGACAAAATCCGCCGCGTGCTCGACCGCGACATTCCGGTGCTGATCCTTGGCGAAACCGGCACCGGCAAAGAGCTGTTCGCGCGTGCCATCCACTGCGATTCCACGCGCGCCAAGCAGCCCTTCGTCGCCGTCAACTGCGCCTCGATCCCCGAAACGTTGATCGAAGCAGAGCTGTTCGGCTACGAGGAAGGCGCATTCACCGGTGCGCGCCGCAAGGGGGCAGTCGGCAAGCTGGTGCAAGCCAACGGCGGTACCTTGTTCCTCGACGAGATCGGCGACATGCCGATCGCTTTGCAGGCGCACCTGCTGCGCGTGCTGCAGGAGCGGCAGGTCACGCCACTCGGCAGCACCAAGAGCCTCGCGGTCGACGTGTCGATCATCTGTGCGACGCACCGCAATCTGCGCGAGATGCTCGAGGCCAAGCAGTTCCGCGAAGACCTGTTCTACCGCCTCAACGGGATGGCCGTTCGCCTGCCGCCGCTGCGCGAACGCACCGACCGCATGGCCCTCGTGCGCCGGATCCTCGATAGCGAGTGCCCGAACCGGCGCCTGCAGCTCGCGCCCGACGTGGTCGACCTGTTCGAAAACTATCCCTGGCCGGGCAACGTGCGCCAGCTGTACAACGTGTTGCGCACGGCAACGGTGATGACTGCCCACGAGACGGTGATCACGCGAGCCAACCTGTCGGACGATTTCCTCGACGAAGCCCATCGCTACCTGCCAAAGCCCGCCCAGCCTGCCGAACCCGAAGCGCCGATCGCGCCTGCGGCGGCCCACAGCGCGTGGTCGCAGCCGCCCGAGGTGCCGGCGACCCGCTCGCTCGACGAACTCGAGGTCGAGGCCATTCGGCGCGCCGTCGAGTCGTGCAAGGGCAACATCACGGTGGCGGCCAAGCGCCTGGGCATCAGCCGCAACACGGTCTATCGCAAATTGCGTTGGAACCGGCCTAAATAGGCGCCCCCGCGGGGGTCAAGGAAAGTGGCGAAGCCACATTTCCTTCGAGCGCCGGGTACTCAACGCGGACCGTTGTCGAGCATTGCGTCGGTGATCTGTCGCATCACACGCTGCCAGTTCATGGCGTGGCGCGGGTGCGTCTCCCACGCCACCAGGCCGGCCAGCCCCGGCGGTGGCGGGGTACCCTCCACCTCGCCGCGCAGCGCGGCCTCGCGTGCGGCCTCGCTCAGGCGACGCCAGTAGGCCGCCTGTGCGGCCACCGCCGGTGTGTCGAGCAGGCCGCCCTGTTCGGGCACCCAGCGCGCGGCCGGCCCGTCGAGCTGTGCCAGCCACAACAGGCGGTCGGTCGAATCGGCCTGCATGGCCACGTCGGCGTCGCGCGCGTCGGGCGGTCCGTCGCCCCACAGCAGGCCTTGGGCCACCCACAGCGGCGCGCGCCGAAGGCGCCACAGCGTGACGCTGTGGTCGCCGCTGCGACGCAGCCGCCACCAGCGCAACGGGCCGAGTTCACCATGGTCGCCGGTCAGCAGTCGGCTGGGCAACAGCACGGGATCACCCTCGCCAAGGTCCGCGGCGGTGGGGCCGAGCCGGGCACGCAGGCGCTCGACACACTGTGCGCATTGCGCTTGCATCGCACGTCGCACGTCGGCGTGCGCCCAGCGCCGCGCACCGGGCCATGCGCGATGCCCGAGTACCAGCTCGGGCCGCGCCCAGGGCGCGACCACGTCGGTCACCTCTAGGCCGAGGTCGCGGCGCAGTTGGCAAGCGAGCGAACGGGCCGATGCCGGCGACGGTCCGCTGCCGAGCAGCCAGACGCGTCGCTGGCTGCGCACGACCAGCAGATTGGCCACGCGTCCCCGATTGTCCGGCGTGGCCTCACCCTCGGCCGCTCGTGCCAACCAGACATCGGGCGCGATCGCGTCGATCGGCCAGGCCGGCCCCGGGCACGCACGAGCGGCGGCACTCAGCAACACCAGCAGCAAGCCGACGGCCCAGGCGAAGGCCTGCGGCCGCCAGACGGCGCCATGTACCAGGATCGAGCAGTCGACGGTGCCATCAGCCCGGCCGACCGAGGGTGAACCCGTGAATGACGAGCCCTCAGGACGAGTCCACAGTGGGTTTCCGGCGGCACGGGTCTTGCTCATGCTGGTGCATCGGCCGGCGCCCGCGCTGCCGACGGCGCATCCGACAACCGACCCCAGGTCACCGTGATCCATCGATTGCATCTTGCCGCAAGACGCCTGTCCGCTCGCCGACCGAGCGCGCACAGCCCATGAAGTTGCGCATTCTGCGCGGCGCAAAGGCAAACCCACGCGAGCGTGGGGTGATCGCGCTGGCGGCAGACGACGGTGCCTGGGTGATGGTGAACCTATCCACGGCCGTGGCGCTCGAGCTCTGCGAACAGCACGCGTTGCCGCGCGCCACCGGGCTGTCGCTGACGAACCTGGCCGGCGTGATCCTGACCGATGCCCATGTCGACCATACCGGCGGTCTACTCAGCCTGCGCATCGGGGCGCCGCTGGAGCTCTATGCCACGTCATCGGTGTTCGAGAGCCTCACCAGCACGCTGCCGGTGCTGACGGTGCTGGACCACTACTGCGGCGTGCACTGGCACCTGGTACCTGTGGCGGGCGATCGCCGTGTCGCGCAGTTCCAGGTGAACTCGCTGCCGTCGCTGGAGTTCGTGGCCATCGCCACCGATGTCCAGCCGCCACCGTACGCTGCGAACAGTCGCGACCCTGCGGTCGGCGACACCCTTGCGCTGACCGTGCGTGATCTGAGCACCGGCCAGAGCATGTTCTGCGCGCCAGGCCTGACGCAGATCGGCGCGTTCGAATTCGACTGGATGCGGCAGGCCGACTGCCTGCTGATGGACGCGCCCGCCTCGAGCCACGCGCTGCCAGTCGACTCGCTCGCAGTCGAACTGTTGTCTGGGCTGCCGGCGCGGCACAAGGTGTTGTGGCCTTCGCAGCGTGACGGCGCCGAGCCGGTCCAGTCGCCCACGGCACCAGCCGGGCGCGGTATCGAGTGGGCCTACGACGGCCTCGAGATCGAGCTGTGAAATTCCGCTGCCGAGCCCTCCCCTTGGCGGACGGTTAAGCTTCGCGCCCATGCAACGCGATCCCGCACCGGCGCTGGCGGTCGTTCACCTGATCAAGCGTTATGGCATGCGCAACGCGCTGGCCGGTCTGAGCTTCACGCTGCCCGAAGGCTGTTTCGCTGCACTGCTGGGGCCCAACGGTGCGGGCAAGTCCACGCTGTTCCAGGTGCTCTCGGGCCTGTTCGTGGCCGACGCCGGCGAGGCCCATGTGTCTGGCCTGTCGCTGCGCCGGCAGGCGGTCGCGTCGCTGCGCAGGCTCGGCGTGGTGTTCCAGCAGATGTCGCTCGATCTCGATCTCAGCGTCGCCAGCAACCTGCGTTTTCATGGCGATCTGCAGGGCCTGCCGCGTGCACTGGCTCAACAGCGCATCGACGAGGACTGCCGTGCGATCGGGCTCGGCGGCGATCTGGACCGCCCGGTGCGCGAGCTGTCCGGCGGCAACCGACGCAAGGTGGAACTCGTGCGCGCGTTGCTGCACCGGCCGGCAGTGTTGTTGATGGATGAACCCACGGTGGGGCTCGACCCCAAGTCGCGCCGCGACCTGATCGCGGCGGTGCGCGCCGATGTGCGCTCGCGCGGCAGCACCGTGTTGTGGGCCACGCATCTGGTGGAGGAGGCCGACGGCGCCGACCGCGTGCTGGTCCTTCACCAGGGCCGGCTGCTGGCCGATGGCTCGCCGCAGGAGGTGTGCGCCAGCCTCGGCGGCGCCAGCCTCGAGCAGGCGTTCCTGCACGCGACGGCCGACGCAGCCAAGAGCAGCGAGAGGTAGGTCGATGCGCTTGCGCTGCATCTCGATGCTGGTGCTGGCGGCTGCATGGATGGCCCAGGTGGCGCTGGCGGCGCCGGTCAAGTTCACACTGCTGCTGCGCCAGGACGATCCCCGTCTCGAACGTGCGCGGGTCGAGCGCGCCTACTTTGGCCAGCCCGGCGGTCCGGCCAGCGACGGCCTGCAGCTCGCGCTGAAGGAGGCGCAGCTTGAGCTCGACTCGGCCGGGGCTTCGGTGGTGCTCGAGGTCGTCCCGGTCGGCAGTGCCCAGGCCGCACGCGATGCCGCCGCCAAGGCCGAAAAGGCCGGTGTCGCCGCGCTCGCCGCTGACCTGCCGGCCGATTGGCTGCTGGCCGCCGCCGATGCAGTGAAGCTGCCGCTGCTCAATGTCGGCGACCCGAGCGACCGCCTGCGCGAGCAGGACTGCCGGCCCCGCGTGTGGCACGTGATACCCAGCGAACGCATGCGTGCTGATGCATTGGCGCAAGCCCTGGTCGCGCGCCGATGGACGCAGGTGCTGCTGCTCACCGGCCCGAATGCCGGCGACCGCGAGCGCTCGGCGGTCGCCCAGAACGCCATCAGGCGCTACGGCCTGAAGCTGGCGGCAAGCCGGCCATTCAAGCTGTCGGCCGACCCGCGCGAGCGCGAGATGGCCAACGTGTCGCTGCTGACCCAGGGCAGCTACGACGTGGTCTGGGTGATCGACGGCGATGGCGAGTTCGCGCGCAGTGTGCCCTACCGCACCGCGCTGCCGAGGCCGGTGGTCGGTGATGCCGGACTCGCGGCGCTGGCCTGGCACACGCAGTTCGAGCGCTTCGGCGCGCCGCAGGTGTCGCGCCGCTTCGCACGCGCCGCGAGGCGGCCGATGCTCGCCAACGACTGGGCCGCCTGGCTGGCCGGCAAAGCCCTGGCCGCCGCGGCGGCGGCCACGCCCAAGGGGCCCGCGGCGGCCATCGGCAAGGCGCTAGCCGACATCGAACTCGACGGCTCCAAGGGTGTGACGATGAGCTTCCGTCCGTGGGACGGCCAGCTGCGGCAGCCGCTGCTGCTCACCGACGGACAAGGCGTGATCGACCTCGCGCCGGCCGACGGTGTGCTGCACCCGAAGAACAACCTCGACACGCTGGGTGTGGATGCACCGGAGAAGCTGTGCAAGGCCAGGCCATGAGCACGCCGGGCCGCTCCCAAGCGCGAATCCCGCAGCGCGTAGCGCGCAGGGTAGTCCAGTGACCGCAGGATTCGACGACCGCCATCGCGGCGTGCGGCATGCCGCACAGGCAATGCAGGCCATCGTCGTGCGCGAGCTCGCCAAATTCGGCCGCCAGTACGGCCGCCTGGTGTCGGCCCTGGTGCGACCGCTGTTGTGGCTGGCGGTCTTCGCCGCGGGCTTTCGCAACGTGTTCGGCGTGGCCATCGTCGAGCCGTACGACACCTACATCCCGTACGACGTCTACATCGCACCGGGCCTGGTCGGGATGGTGCTGCTGTTCAACGGCATGCAATCGAGTCTGGCGATGGTCTACGACCGCGAGATGGGGCTGATGCGGCTGCTGCTGACCGCCCCGCTGCCGCGCTGGTGGATTCTGCTGTCCAAGCTCGTCGCCACCGCCGTGCTGTCGCTGGCACAGGCCGGCGCGTTCGTCATCGTCGCTGCGCTGCTGGGCACGGTGCTGCCGGTAGTCGGCTCAGATGTCTGGCACATGCTGCACGTGCTGCTGGCGGCGGTGAGCTGCGCGCTGATGCTGGGCGCGCTGGGCCTGCTGATGTCGGTGCACATCCGGCAGTTGGAGAACTTCGCCGGCACGATGAACTTCGTCATCTTCCCGATGTACTTCATCTCCACCGCGCTGTATCCGCTGTGGAAGCTGGAGGAATCGGGGGCCGAGTGGGTGCACCGCGTCGCGCAGATCAATCCGTTCACCCACGCAGTGGAATGGATACGCTTCGCGCTGTACGACAAGGACCCGGGCCTCGCGCCAGGGGTGGTGCTGGGCACGCTGGCCCTGTGCTTCGCGCTCGCGGCGTGGGGTTATGACCCGCAACGCGGCTTCGGCGCGCTCACCCGGCGGCCGGGGGCATGATGCGCTGGCGACACCGGACCACGAGCTTGTCCGCCTCGGCCGACACCTTGTTCTGGGCCTGGGCGCTGCACGCCGGCGTGATGCTGTTCGGGGCTTGGTGGCTGCAGCGCATGGGCCTGTGGGCCGAGCTGGTGCGCGGCGACCCCAGCGGAATCAGTGGGGGCATCGCCGTGCTGGCGGCGATCTGCACCGTCTGGATCGGCCGTCGCGCGCGGCTGTTGGCGCTCGAGGCGCGGCCCTCGGGTGGACGCTGGCGCGCCGCGTGGCGGGCCGACCGCGCCGCCGGCCGACCCGAGGCGGCGCAGCTGCTGTCCGAGCGCACGCACGGGCCGCACGAAACCGCGTGGTGGTTCGCCGCCGCTGCCGTCAAGCTGGGCCTGCTCGGCACGGTGGTGGGCTTCATCGTGATGTCGATGCAGATCAGCCGCATGCAGCTGTTCGACATCTCCGAGGTGCAGACGCTGCTCAAGCAAATGACGCAGGGCATGGCAATCGCGCTGTACACCACGCTGGTGGGGCTGGCCGCGAACCTTTGGCTCGGCCTGCAATTGCTGCTGCTGGACCGCATGGCCGACCAGGTGGCCGCGTCCATCCTCGGCGACGGCGAACAGGCTTCCTGAGTCATCATGGCCGTCCTGCGCAGGCGCCGGCACGACGAGATCGATCCGTTCTCGGACCTGCTGTTCAACGCGCTGCTGGCCTTCGTCATGCTGTTCGCGATTGCGCTGATCGCGATGAACCCCAAGGCCAAGACCGGCGACATTCCGGCCAAGGCCGAATACATCATCACCGTGACCTGGCCCGACCTGAACCCCAATGACATCGACACCTGGGTGCAGGACCCAGGCGGCAATCTGGTGTGGTTCCGCGCCCGCGAGGCGGGCTTGCTGCACCTGGATCGCGACGACCGTGGCTTGGCCAACGACACCATCGTCATCAATGGCCAGAAGGTGGTGAACCCGCTCAACCAGGAGGTGGTCACCCTGCGCGGCGTTGCCGCGGGCGAATACACCGTCAATCTGCATTACTACGAAACCAAGAACGGCGAGACCGTGCCGGTGAACGTCTCGGTGGTGAAGGTCAATCCGCAGGCGGAGGTCGTCTACTACGGCAGCGTCACGCTCCACCGCAAGGGCGACGAGACGACTGCCGTTCGCTTCACGCTCGACGCGAACGGCAACGTGATCCACGTGAACACCCTGGCCAAGACCCTCGTGGAACGCCGATGACATCCACCATCACCCTGCTCTGGCTCTACGTCGCGCTGGTCTTCGTGGCCGCGCTCGCGCTGGCCTTCTCGCACTGGGGGCGCGGTCTGAAAGGGGCGCTGGTGCTTGCGGTCACGTGCCTGTACTTCGTGGCCAACAGCCAGCTCGAGGGCGTGTGGGGCTGGCCGAGCCGCGACGCGATGCCCGAGCGCTTCGTGCTGCTGGCCGCAGTGATCGAGGAGCCGGGCAAGACCGGCTCGGGCGCACTGTATGTCTGGGTCAACGCACTGGAGAACGGCAAGCCTGTTGCCGAACCCCGCGCGTACCGGCTGCCGTACAGCAAGGATCTGCACGCGTTGCTCGACGAGGGCATGAAGAAGGTGCGTCAAGGCGTCAGCCAGATCGGCACTGCCGAGCCCAAGGTCGGGCCGAAGGGGTTTTCATGGCTGCGCCCCGGTGGCGAGCAGCAGAACATCAAGATCCGCGACCTGCCCGTTCCGCAGTTGCCGGAGAAATGAAATGACCTCCCCCACGCTCGCTACGCTCGCGGCCCCGGTGGCGGCGGTCAGTCGGCTGGGCGGCCCAGCGCCGATTGAGATGCGCCCGATGTCTTCTCGCCCCGGCACGACGCAGCGCCTCTGCGCCGCGACACTCGCGGCCGTGCTGTCGGCCTGCAGCGCTCCACCTCCGGGCTCGGGCTACTTTCCCCTCGAGCCCGGCCACCGCTGGACCTACGACGTGAAGTCCGAGTTCGAGAATCACATCGTCACGCACGAGACTCTCACACTGGCCACGCTCGGCCGCGAGACGATCGCCGGCGGCGACGCCTGGCGCCGACACAGCGACTCCGGCGTCGACTACTGGTTGCGCAGCGACGACAGCGGCATCTACCGCGTGGCCAGCAAGAGCGACCTCGATGCCGAGTCCAAGCCTGACGCCGCGAGGCGCTACGTGCTGAAGACCCCGCTGCAGACCGGCACCGCATGGCAGGCCACGACCACGGCGTACCTGCTGCAACGACGGCAGGAGTTCCCACGCGAAATCCGGCACACCCACCCGGCAGTGCCGATGCACTACCAGATCGAAGCCGTCGGCGAGGCCGTTGACACGCGTGCCGGACGCTTCGAGCGCTGCCTGCGCATCAAGGGCCACGCCAGCGTGCGCCTGTTCGCCGATCCTGTGGTGGGGTGGCGGGATATGCCGCTCGTCACCACCGAGTGGTATTGCGAAGGCGTGGGCCTCGTTCGTCTGGTACGCGAGGAGCCCGCCGGGTCCACGTTTCTCAGCGGCGGTACGATCACCCTGGAGCTCGTTCAATGGCAATGATCTCGTCGCGCCGCCGCCAGCTGGCCGGCGCTCTCGCGGCGCTGGCGTTCGGCCCCGCGTTCGGCCGCGCGCTGGCGCAGCCGCCCGAGCGTTATCCGTCGCGGCCGATCATGCTGTGGGTGCCGTGGCCCGCCGGTGGTGCCACCGACCTGACCTTGCGCATGCTGGCCGAGCTGGCCTCGCAGCAGCTCGGCCAGAAGATCGTCGTCGAGAACCGCGGTGGCGCGGGCGGCACGCTGGTGATGCCGGTGTTGCAGCAGGCCGCGCCAGACGGCTACACGATCGCGCAGCTGCCGCAGCCGGTGTTCCGCGCGCCATGGGTGCAGAAGGTGGCGTGGGATCCGATCCGTGACACGACGCCGATCCTTCAGATCAGCGGCGTGACCTTCGGCATCGTGGTCCCGGTCAACAGCGCGCTGCATTCGCTCGACGATCTCTTCGAATGGGCGCGCGCCAACCCCGGACGGCTTACCGTGTCCACCAACGGCGTGGGCACCACGCCGCATGTCGTGATGGACCAGTTGTTCGGCCGCCGCGGCCTGGCCTACGTGCACGTACCGTACAAGGGCACGGCTGAGCAGATGATCGCGGTGAGCTCGGGCCAGGTGATGGCGGGCGTCAACTCCAACGGCTTCGCACCGTTCGTCGACGGCGGGCAGCTGCGCCTGCTCGTTACCTTCGGCGCGCAGCGCACGAAGCGCTGGCCGCAGGTGCCCACGTTGAAGGAACTCGGCCACGGCATCGTCGCCTCGTCGCCGTACGGCCTGGCCGGACCGCGCGGCCTGCCGCCGCAAGTGGTGCAGATCCTGCACGACGCCTTCCACGCCGCAATGAACGATCCGCTTCACCGAGCCGAGCTGGCCAAGTACGATCAGGCGCTCGCCTACCTAGGCCCCGAGGACTACGGGCGACACATGCGCGAGGCCTACGCGGCCGAGAAGCTGACCGTGGAGCGGCTGGGATTGGCCAGGGGCGGCGGCGGCTGATCTGCCCCGGCGCGCACGGGCGCCGATCGGTCAGCGCAGGGCCGCTCCCAAGCTGACTGATCCCCCCTGGAGGACGCGAGCGCGGCGAGCAAGGGGGGCGACTCAGTCGAACACCAGCCGGTGCGCGCGCGCGTAGCGCACGAGTTCGACCGCGCTCGAGATGCCGATCTTGGCGCGGATCGCGGCCTGACGGTTGAACACCGTCTTGGGCGCGACCTTCAGCGCCGCGGCGATGATCTCGACCGTGTCACCGCGTACTAGGCGCACGAAGACATCGAACTCGCCCGACGTGAGCTGCTCATGCGGTGCCCGTGCGGATGGCGCCGACGAGGCCCGGGCGATGTCAGGCGACAGCACGGTCTGTCCGCGCGCGATACGCCGTACCGAATCGGCCAGCAGCGCAGGGTCGCTCGCCTTGGTGACGAAGCCGGCTGCGCCGGCGTGCAGCGCCTGCGCCACCATCGCCGGGCTGTCGTGCATCGAACAAACGAGCACGCGCAGCGCCGGGCAGCGCAGCTTCAACCGCCGCATCAGGTCGAGCCCGCTGCGCCCGGGCATCGAGAGGTCGAGCACCAGCACGTCCACCGCGTCGGGCTCGGCCTGCAGCGCCTGGTAGGCCGTGCCGGCGTCGCCGTGATCAGCGACGACTTCGATGTCGGGTTCGAGCGCCAGCAGCCGCGCATGCCCGGCACGCACCATCGCGTGATCGTCGACGAGCATCACGCGCACGCTGTGCAGTTGCGGATTCCTCACGCCCTCTTCCCTTCGGGTGGCGCAATCGTCAGCCGCGAGCGCAGGCACAGCCCCGGGAGCTGGGGGTCGTCGCGCGCCGGCACGCACTGCAGATCGCCGCCGAAGGCCCAGGCACGCTCGCGCAGGCCAGCCAGGCCGCTGCCGCGGTGCAGAGCGTCGGCCACATCGGGCAGGCCGACGCCGTCGTCGCAGGCCTGCCACTCGACCGCGCCGCCGGCCACGCGCACGACGAGGCTGAACTCGCGCGCACCGGCGTGGCGCGCGGCGTTGGTCAGCGCCTCCTGGCTCATGCGGTACAGCGCCAACACCATCGCCGCCGGCAGCGGCGCAGGCGCGGCGCCGAGGCTGCACTCGACGCGCACGTCGATCCCGCCGTCACCACTGCGGCGGCGCCAGCCGGCTGCCAGCTCGGCCAGCATCTCGGGCAGCGCCAACGTGCCGACCTCGGCAGCTTCGCGCGGCATCAGGCGGGCCAGCATCGAGCGCACGTCGAGCTGCATACGCGCCATGCGCTCGCCGATGCCGCCTACCAGCGCGGCGAGCTCAGCGTCGCCGTCCAGGCGGTGCTGCAGCACCGTGGCGTCGATACGCGTCGCGGTGAGCTGCTGGCCGAACTCGTCGTGCAGCTCGCGCGCGATGAAGGCGCGCTCGTCCTCCTGCAGCGTCAGGATCTTGCGGCTCAACGCACGGCGGTCGGACTCGGCCACCTCAAGCGCTGCGCCAAGCGAGCGCAGTGCCTCGCGCACCGCCTGCAGCTCGCGCACGCGCGTCGGCGGCAGGTCTTCGGCCGCGCGCAGATCGCCGCCGCGGATGCGTGCAATGGCCGCCAGCAGCCCCGCCATCGGCGTCAGCGCGCGGCGCACGT
This sequence comes from uncultured Burkholderiales bacterium, assembly GCA_937871935.1. Taxonomy (GTDB): domain Bacteria; phylum Pseudomonadota; class Gammaproteobacteria; order Burkholderiales; family Burkholderiaceae_C; genus JAEUPI01. The sequence continues at coordinate 10,756 of CALMQI010000158.1, read as the reverse complement.
TCCACGTCATCACGGCGAGCATCGCCACCGCGCCGGCCGCCACCACCGCGGCGAAGCGCGCCAGCCCCGCCAGCGCCTCACGGCGCTCGTTGTCGGGCGACGCCGCAAGCGTAAGGGTCCAGGTGCTGCCGTCGGGCCGCGCCAGCGGCAGCCGCACCGGAGCCGGTCGCTCGACCGGGTGCAGGCGGGAGAAAGCGTCGAACAGCAGGGCCGCCACGCCCGACAGCGGCTCCGGAGGCAAGGCGCCCAGGCGCTGGCGTCCGAACGAATCGTGCAGCGCCAGCGTCACGTGCCGCGGCGTCTGCTCGTTCAGGCGGCGCGTCAGACCACCAACGAGCGCCGCATCGTCGGCACCGGGCTGCGACGACACCAGGGCCATCGCGGCACCCAGGGACAGCGCCGCACGCATTTCGTCGCCGATGTCGTCGCCGGCGGTCCACAGCCCGGAGACCAGGGCCAGCATCAGGGTCAGCAAGGCCACGGGCGCAACGCGTCCCATAACGAGACGGTGCAGGTTGGTCGTCGTGGCCGCGTGCATCAGGGTTTGTCCATTGCAGTTCGGGAATCCTTCCCGCGAGCGCACGGCCGCGGATCGCTTCGAATAGGCGGCCCTCAATCCACGACCACGACATTCGAGGTTTGAAGAATATGCGCGAGCATGCCCTGAAATCCATCACTGCGGCGATCCTGACCTTTCTCGGGTCCACCGGCACCGTCGTCGCGCAGCAGCCTGCACAGACGATCGAGATCGTCGGCACCTCGCCGCTGCCTGGCCAGGGTGTCGACCGCGCGCTGCTGCCGTACACCTCGCACGTGCTGCGCCGCGCGCAGATCCACGAAGCACAATCCGACAACACGACCGATCTGCTCGCACGCCGCGTACCCGGCGCGCAGGTCAACGACATCCAGGGCAGCCCGTTCCAGGGTGATCTCACGTTCCGCGGCTTCCGTGCCTCGGGCATCCTCGGCGCATCGCAGGGCCTGTCGGTCTACCTCGACGGCGTGCGCATCAACGAGCCCTTCGGCGATGTCGTCAACTGGGACTTGGTGCCCGAGTTCGCGCTCGATTCCCTCTCGCTTGTGCCCGGTGCCAACCCGGCGTTCGGCCTGAACACGCTGGGCGGCGCGATCGCTCTCACCACCGCGTCAGGCAGCAGCGCGCCCGGGCTGCGCGGCGACGTGAGCCTCGGCAGCTTCGGCCGCAAGCGCGCCGGTGTGTCGTATGGCGCCGCGGGCGAGGACTGGCACGCCTACGCCGCGCTGGGGCTGTTCGACGAGAACGGCTGGCGCGACCACTCCGCCGGCGACCTGGGCACGCTGCTGGCCAAGGTGGGGCGGCGCACCGACGCCGGTGAGTTCACGCTCTCGGTGCTGGTTGGGCGCAGCAAGCTGGTGGGCAACGGCCTGGTGCCGCTCGACACCTTCGACGACGACGGCCTTCGTACGCCCGACATCGGCAGTGCACGGCGCGAGGCGGTGTACACGCACCCGGATCTCACGCGCAACCGCCTCGCGCAGACGAGCCTCGGCTGGCGCCGCGAACTCGGCGGCGGCATGCTGGCCGAGGCGCTGGCCTATCTGCGCCAGACCCGGCGCACCACGATCAACGGCGACGAAGCCGACGAAGTGGTGAACGCTGGCGACCCCAACGCGTCCTTCAACCGCACTGCCACGCGCCAGACGGCCGGCGGCGTGGCGTTCTCGCTGGCCAGCCGCCAGGGCGCGCACCAGTGGCAGGCGGGCGCGAGCCTGGACCACGCACGCGTGCGCTACCAGCAGACCGAGCAGGCAGGCACCTTCGACGCCACGCGCGGCGTGCTGCCGCTCGAGGGCGAGAACGCCGAGCTGAGCGCCGACGTGCACGGCCGCAGCATCCAGGCCGGGGTCTACGCCACCGATACCTGGAAGCTCGCCGAGGGCAGGCACCTGACGGCGACGCTGCGTCTGAACGAGGCGCACGTCAGCAACACGCTGACGACGCTGGACGACGACACCGGCGAGCTGGAGGAACATCCGCGCGAGACCTTCCGCTATCGCAGCGCCAACCCGGCGCTCGGCATCACGCAGGCGCTGGGCGCGGGCATCACGGCGTTTGCCAACGTGGCACGCAACACGCGTGTGCCCACCGTCATCGAGCTGGGCTGCGCCGACCCCGACGAGCCCTGTCGTCTGCCCGCGGGCCTGCAGGCCGACCCCTACCTGAAGCAGGTGCGCTCCACCTCCTACGAAACCGGCGTGCGCTTCGGGTCGGCGGCCGGCCACGGCGGCTCGCTGGCGCTGTTTCGCACCGACAACCGCGACGACATCCTGTTCCGCAGCACCAGCGTCACCGGGCAACTCGGGTTCTTTCAGAACTTCGACCGCACGCGCCACCAGGGCGTGGACACCGAATGGCACACCAGGCTCGGTGCGTTCGACCTCGGCCTCGGCTACAGCCACCTCGACGCCACTTACCAGACCGACGGTGTGCTGCGCATCGGCGAGCGCAATGTGCAGGTGCGCCGCGGCACGCGCATCGCCGGCCTGCCGCGCCACATGCTGAAGGCCAGCGCCGACTGGACCCTCTCGGCGTGGCTGCCGGGGCTGAGCATAGGTGCGGATCTGCAGGCGTTCTCGCGGCGCGGCGTGGCGGGCAACGAGGACGGCCTGCTCGCAGACGACGGCGACGAGAGCGTCGACTTCAGCCTGCCCGGCTACGGGGTGGTCAATCTGCGCGCGGCGTGGAAGCCGCTCGGCGTTGCGGGGCTCGAGATCTTCGCGCGCGTCACCAACGTGGCCAACCGGCGATTCGCGAGCTTCGGCGCGCTGGCCGAGACACAGTTCGACGCGGCCGGCACCTACACTGGCGCCGAGAGCGACGCGCTATTCGTCGCCCCCGGCGCACCACGGGCTTTCACGCTGGGCCTGCGCTGGAAGTTCTGACCCACGAATCCCGAGGAGCATCGAATGAGGATTACCTCTCTGACGACCGCCGCGCTGCTCGCGGCTGTGGCACTGCCGGCCCTGGCCAAGGACACCGGCATGGCCTACGTGTCCAGCGAGAAGGACAACGCGATCGCCGTGATCGAAGCGAAGACGCTCGCCGTCGTCGGCACCATTCCCACCTGCAAGCGCCCCAGGCACATGCAGCTGTTGGCGGGTGGCACGCAGTTGATCGTCGCCTGCGGCGACAGCAACGAAGCCGACGTGATCGACCTCGCGGCGCGCAAGTCGGTTGGCAAGGTGCCGCTCGGCGATGACCCGGAGCTGTTCGACCTCTCGCCCGACGGCAAGACGCTGTACGTGTCCAACGAGGAAGATGCCGAAGTCGGCGTGATCGACATGGCCACGCGCAAACGAACTGGCGCCATCAAGGTCGGCGAGGAGCCGGAGGGCGTGAAGGTGTCGCCCGATGGCCGTTGGGTCTTCGTCACCTCCGAGGTGGCCAGCCTGGTGCACGCCATCGACACCGCGAGCGCAAAGGTCGTCAAGAACATCAAGGTCGGCAAGCGGCCGCGTCGCTTTGCCTTCAATGCCGATGCCAGCGAGCTGTGGGTCAGCAACGAGCTGGGTGCGAGCGTCAGCGTGATCAACGTGAAAGACCTTGTCGTCTCGCGGACCGTGAAATTCGAGGTCAAGGGGCTGCGCACGGCCGACATCACGCCGGTCGATCTGAAGCTGGCTCGCGACGGCAAGACGATGTATGTGACCCTCGGCCGCGCCAATCGCGTGGCCTTCGTCGACGTGGCCACCGGCAAGGTGGCCGAGACCGTTCTCGCCGGCAAGCGCGCCTGGGGGCTCGGTCTGAGCCCCGACGGCAGCCGGCTGTGGGTGGCCAACGGCCTGTCCGACGACGTCACCGTGATCGACACCGGCACAGCCAAACCACTGAAGTCGATCAAAGCTGGTCGCGTGCCGCACAGCATCGTGGTCGACTGAGCGTGAGCCGTGGATCTTGAGGCTCATCAACTGACGCGAGAGGCTCTGGCGCTAGACTGAATTGAATCAGAGAAAGCGCAGGGCACCATGCACAGGAATGTTCTCTTCACGTTGACGGCCATGGTACTGGCCTCGTCCGCTTGGTCGGCCAACGACGCCGAGATGACCAAGCTCGCCGGCAGCAGCGGCTGCCTCACTTGTCACGCCATCGAATCCGGCGCCAAGGGCCCGGATGGCATGGCGCCGATCGGCCCGCCGTGGCGCGACGTGGCGGCCAAGTACAAGGGCCACAAGGGCGCGGCACAAACGCTGACGCACGTTGTGATGACCGGCTCCAGCCCCTACGACAGCCACTGGAAGGGCAAGATCTCCGGGCTGTCGATGCCGCCCAATGCGGTGGCGATCAAGGAGGCCGACGCGAAGAAGCTGATCGGCTGGATCCTGGCGCTCGAACCGACGGCGAAGAAGTAGGCCGGCGACTCGGCGCGCCGCCCACGCGCTGGTCCTCTGCGGCGATCCGGTCTGCGGTGCGGGCCGAAGCAGTTATTCGATCGTCAGCCGCGTGAACCAGCGCGCCTGGGGCGGTATGTCGTCGCGCAACGCGGGTCGATAAGGTGGCATGTCGGTGCGTGCCGGCGGTGCGCTGATCGCGTTCAAGTCGATCGCCTGCGGCTTGCCGGCGAGTCCCGCGTCGGTGAGTTGCAGGCTGAAATACACGCCGTTCCACAGCTTGGCGCCGAACTCGTTCGGCAGCTTGAACATGAACAGCAGCGCGTGCTCCAGCCACGCGAAGTCCTTGCGCGTGACCGTGTCTGGTCTCGGGTACGGGTACGGCACGTGGCAGAGGATCTCGCCGCTCCCGCTCACGCACTTGAACTCGCGCATCGACAGAAAGTGGTCGGCGAAGGCGCGATGATCCATCGTCAGCGTGAAGCTGTAGCGGTCATCCCCGACAGGCTTGAACTGCACCGAGCCGACCTCGACGCGTGAGCGGTCGCGCGCATGCAGCACGACCTTGTGCGCGCCAGCCAGCTCCCAGCCCGCGGCCTGCAATGCATGCAATGCCAGCAGCAGCGCGACGACGCTGCTTCGTGCCAAACGCATCACGTTCTCGCCGATCGAAGAAAAGAGGGAGCTACCTCGCGGTAGCTCCCGGAATTCCCACGCCGATCGGCTGCGGGCCTACTTGGTCAGCTTGAAGACCCACACTGAGCCACCCTGCTCGAGGAAGCTGACCTTCTTGGCGACATCGCCGCCCCACAGCGGTACCGCACCGCCCCAGCCGGAAGCCACGGCGACGTATTGAGTGCCCTTGTCGTCCCAGGTGACTGGCGGCGCAACGACACCGGAGCCGGTCTGGAACTTCCACAGGATCTTGCCGGTCTTCGCGTCGGCCGCCTGCAGATAACCTTCGGGCGTGCCCCAGAACACCAAGTTGCCGCCGGTGGTGAGCACACCGCCCCACAGCGGCGCGTTGTTCGTCGCTTCCCAGACGATCTTGCCGCTCTTCGGGTCGATGGCGCGCAGCGCGCCAATCGGGCCGTCGGACAAGGTCTTGATCGTGAAACCCGCGCCGAGGTAGGCCGCTCCCTTCTTGTAGGTGACCGGCTCGTTCCAGATCTCCATGCCCCATTCGTTGGCCGGCACGTAGAACAGCTTCGTGTCGGGCGAATAAGCCATCGGCATCTGGTTCTTGCCGCCAAGGAACGACGGCACCGCGAACACCACGTTGCCCTTCTTGCCGTCGGCACCGGCGGTCGGGTCGCCCGGTCGGTTTTCGGGCACGAAGTTCGGCCGGCCCGTCTTCAGGTCGATGCCGGTGGCCCAGGTGATCTTCTTGACGAACGGAAACGCGTTGACCAGCTTGCCGGTCTTGGCGTCGTTGACGTAGAAGAAGCCGTTACGGTCGGCCTTGCCGCCCATCACCTGGCCGGCGTCGTCGTAGGTGACGAACTCGTTGACGCCATCGTAGTCCCAGCCATCGTTGGGCGTGTTCTGGTAGTGCCAGACGATCTGGCCTGTCTTGACATCGATGGCCACCGTCGAGGTCGAGTACAGGTTGTCGCCCTTGCGCAAGTGGCTGTTCCACGGCGACGGATTGCCGGTGCCGAAATAGGCCAGCCCGGTCTTCGGGTTGTAGGTGCCGCCCAGCCAGGTGGCCGCGCCACCGGTCTTCCACAGGTCGCCAGGCCAGGTCTTGCCCGCGGTGCCGGACACGCCGTTGTCGGACTCCTTGCCGTCCTTGTCGTACTTCTTGCCCATGTGGCCTTCGACCACGGGCCGCACCCAGACCAGCGCGCCGGTCTTGGGGTTGCGTGCCTCCACGCGGCCGACGACGCCGAACTCGCCACCCGACACGCCGGTGAGCAGCAGGCCACCGGCGATCAGCGGCGCCGCCGTGGCCGAGTAGCCGGCGGCGTAGTCGTCGATCTTCTCCTTCCAGACCACCTCGCCGTTGTCCTGGTTCAGCGCAACCAGTTGGGCATCCAATGTGGCGAAGATCACCAGGTTGTCGTACAGCGCGGCGCCGCGGTTGATCACGTCGCAACAAGGCATGATGCCGTCGGGCAGGCGGTGCTCGTACTTCCACAACTTGGTGCCGGTGCTGGCGTCGATCGCGAAGATGCGCGAATACGACGCCGTGACGAACATCTTGCCGTTGTGGATCAGCGGCTGAGACTCCTGGCCTCGCTGCTTTTCGCCGCCGAAGCTAAACGACCAGGCGGGCACGAGCTTGCCCACATTGGCGGTGTTGATGCCTTTAAGCGGCGAGTAGCGCTGGCCTTGCTGGCCAATGCCCCAGCTAAGCACGTCGCCGGTGGATTTGGCGTCGTTGTCGATCATCTGGTCGGTGACCACCGCCTGCGCGCCGATCGAGACCAGTCCAATGGCAAAGAGGAAAGACAATTGTTTTGTTCGCATGAGTGGAGCTCCTCGTGTTCGAAATCGGGCCTGCAGCAAACCACCGCTGGATGAGTGGGCAACCCGGCTAACCCTGCGGGACCGCATTCTGTTGCGAGTCGCGCTTTGAGTGTGCTTTCGGACTTACCCGGAGCGGGTTGTGCCATGGCTGAACACTGATCGACCGGCGGGTCCGGCCTGTCACTCAGCGACCCTTGGAACGCTCCAGCGCCCGGGCCTCGAATCGAGGATAGAGGTGCGCGACGTTGCGAACGTACTCCGCCGGAAAGGCTGCCCATCGGCTGAAGGGTTCGGGTACCGGTGCGCTCAACACCTCGTTCATCTCCCAGCCCTGTTCGGCAAACCTCGCGAAGCTGGATTCCAGCCACTGCAGGTACGACCGCGTCTCCTCGAGCGCTGCCGGGCCGGTGCGCACCGGCCCGTGGCTGGGCACCGTCACAGTCGTGCGTAGCGTAGCCAGCGTCTGCAGGCTCGTCAGCCAGCGGCCGAGGTCGGCATGCGGCGTCGTCGGCACCCTTTGGGAGAACACCAGCCCGCCGGCGAAAGCGACGCCGCTCGCCTTGTCGATCAGCACCAGATCGCTGTCGGTGTGGCCGCTCAGCTCGCGCAACTCGAACTCGCGCGCGCCGACACGCAGCGTGCCCGGCTGCAGCGTCACCCCGGGCAGGCGCGCCTCAGTGCCCTTCATCCAGTCGCCGCACAGCCGGTACAGGTTGTCTTCGTAGGACTTGGCGTCGCGCCGCATGCCGACGATGGTCGCGGCCGTGGCCGCGATCGGCGCGTCGGCAAAGGCCTGGTTGCCCATGAAGTAGTCGGGATGCAGATTCAGGTGCACAACCTGCACCACAGGCTCGCGCGTGGTTCGCCCGATCAGCGCGCGCAGCTGCTCGCCGTAACGCCGGCTCGGACCGGTGTTGATGACCAGCACACCCGCACCAGTGGTGATGAAGCCGGTATTGATGATGTTGCAGCCATTGGCCACGTTGAAGTCGTCGTTCGCACCCTCGACCACGTACACGCCGTCGGCCACCGCCCGCGCGCGCAGCCGATAGTCGAACGTAGCCGCATCGACTTGTATCTGCGCGACCGTCGGCGCCGCAGCGGTAGACATCCAGACAACAAGCAGCAGTGCGCGACGCAAGGTCATGGCAAGACGCTGTCGATGCGATTGCCATTGTTGTCGGACCCGACGATGCGCAACGGCCGCTGCGGCGGGGACTCGAAGTCGAACGAGAACAGCGGGTTCTCGCTCACCGGCTCGAACGTGGCCAGGCGCGCCAGCTCGCCGCCCTGCCGGTCGAGCACCGAGATTCGTTTGACGTAGAAAGCCGGAATGCCAGCCACGAGGCCGGTGTCCATCGGGTGCATCACCCTCAGCCGAAGGCGTGTCGCGCTACTTGTCCCAGGCACCGCGCTGAACAGCCGGCCGTTCACGTTGCCCAGCGTCTGCGGCCAGGTTTCGTTCTTGCGCGCGGCGCCCGGCACGGTGCAGCCGCCGCCGGCCGAATCAACCCAGGTGCCGCCGACTTGCCAAGTGCCGTCGCGCGTCAACGCCAGCGCGCGCACCGGTGAGGCCTGTTCGAGCTTGAAGCGAAACGACAACACCGGCAGCGCCGCCACCGGCACGAACTCGAGTACCTGGCGAATCGGGTTGCGGTCGACCACCACGATGATGCGCTCGACGCCCGGCAACGCGAGCGCCGACACAGTGATCGGCACGTTCATCGCGTCTTCGGCGAAGGCGGGCCCGAGCACACGCACACGATCGTCGAAGCGGATGCGCGCCTGCGGGCCGAGGAACTCCTTCTTCAGCTCGGGCCACTGGTGTGACTTGAATGGGTCGGCATCGAACGGGTCGGCCGCGGCCCATGGCCACGCCGGCGCCAGCCCCGCGGCGGCGATCACCACGTCACGCCGTGTCACGCCCGATCGCATCGTGTCAGCGGCGCCCGGCACGCCCGAAGCCACTGGTGCGCCCCATCGGGATCTGCGAGCGCGGCGAGCTTGGACGGCCTTCATCAGTTACCAACGCTGCGTGAGCCGCAGCCCGATCATCGCGCTGCGCGGCGCGCCCGGCTCGTAGAAGCGCGAGTTCGCGTCGTTGACGATCACACTGCCGGCGTGGTGACGGTCGGTCACGTTGTCCACGCGCGCGAGCGTCTCGAGATCGCTCTTGTCACCGAGTGCCATGCGGTGACTCCAACGGATGTTTGCCACTGCGAAGCCGGGCGCGAATTCGGCGTTGACGTCGTTGACCGCAGTGCGCGCCTGCGCACGCCACTCGAGCGCGAATTCGCCGGGCACGACGCCGGGCTTCCATGCCAGCTCGGCAAAACCGAGCGCGGCCTGCGTGCCGGCGATGCGGTTGCCCGCAGCCACGGGCACCAGCGGATTCGCGGCGCTGGGACATGGCGCGGCAAGGCAGGTGCTGAAACCGTCGCGGTAGCGTGCATGCAGCAGCGACACCGCGCTGCGCGCGCGCAGCGCCGGCGTGATGCGCCACAGCATGGCGACCTCGGCGCCGTAGCGCCGCGTACGGCCGACGTTCTGGAACGACGAGCGGCCACCAGCGTTGCTGAGCACGCCGATCTCGTCGTCGGTGTCGACGAGGAACAGCGCACCGTCGACGTCGATGCTGGCGCCGCGCCACTTGCTGCCGAGCTCGAGCTGCGTGCTGCGCTGGCCCTCGAGGCCGAAGTTGAAGCCGCTCGAGTCGGCGGTGTAGGCGAGTTCGCCGAGCGTGGGCGACTCGAATCCGCGCGCCAGGCTCGCGTGCAACACCCACCGGGGCTGCAACGCCCAGCGCAGGCCGACCACCGGATTGGTGTACGAGAAGCGCAGCGAGCCCGAGTCGTCGCCGTTGAGACCTTGCACGTAGCGGTCTTCGACGCGCAGCGTCGCGTCCTATTCCCGGAACCTGGGCCTCCAGGAATCCTCCGGAGGTGATCGCGGCGTCGATCTGCTCCCAAGTGATGGAGCTCAAGGGCACCTTGAGGCGGCGTAGCCAAGTTCCGTTCGGCTCCGGCTGGCCAGGGCGCCAGTCCTTCGGGCGCCAGCTCAGGTAGAGAAATCGGCGCGCCGCGTCGCCGTGCACGAAAGAGCCGAGAAAGCTCGGCGCGCCGGTCTTGATCGCCGGCATCGCCGGCGACCAGCAGGCGGCGAGCACTTTCGGCAAATGCGCCGCCATGACGCGCGAGCCGACGACGATCGCGGCGACCAGCGCGCCGGTCCAGAAGGTGGCCCAGGCGCCGGCGCGCACCACACGCATCATCGTGCCCTTTGCAGCCGGCGGCGCCATCGACGTGACGGCGCGCGTGATCGCGGAAGCGGCGCGCGGCGCGATCCGGCGCGCCGGCTAGTGCTCACCAACGCCGTCTACTTCAAGGGCAAGTGGCAGCAGCAATTCTCCGCCAACGCGACGCGCGATGGTGATTTCTTTGCCGAAAGCGGCGCCACGCAGCGCGCCCGGCTGATGCGCAAAGTCTTCCGTACGCCGTACTATGAAGGCGAGGGCTTCCAGGCGGCTGAGTTTCTCTACGACGATGGCGCGTTCTCGCTCGCAGTCTTCGTGCCGCGTACGCGCGATGGGCTCGCTGCATTCGAGCGCCAGCTCATGGGTTCGACTCTTGATCGCTGGCTCGCCGATCTTGACGACGCCGAGCACGCGCGGCTCGATGTCACTCTGCCGAAGGTCGAGATGCGCACCGACTACGATCTCGTTCCGCAACTACAGACGCTTGGCCTGCGGCTGGCGTTCACCGATGGCGCGGACTTTTCCGGCGTTACCGAGCAGGAGCGCCTCGCCATCAGTGCGGTGATCCACAAGACGTTCCTTGCTATCGACGAGGAGGGCACCGAGGCGGCGGCGGCCACGGTCGTTCTGATGGGCGTTGCGGCTTCAATCATCGCCCGCGTG
>CALMQI010000157.1 GCA_937871935.1 uncultured Burkholderiales bacterium | reverse complement strand
AGCGTCGGCATCATTTGGGACAGTCCGTGATAATGATATGCTCTGGCCCGGCGAGGTTCCCCAGCTTACCATCGGTTCCATAGCGGAGGCGTCAATCACGATTTCGCTGTCAAACTGCGCGCCATTGTCGCTGTGCAAATCCGACCAATCGGGAAGGGCACTTGGCGCATAGCGGCGGCCTGCCAGATATTCGAAGGTCTTGTCATCGGGCGCGATGATGCCGCTGAAAGCGGCAAACTCGGTTGCCATGTTGCACAGCGTCATCCGCGCTTCCATGTCGAGCGCGGTTACCGCTTCGCCCGCAAATTCGACAATATGCCCCTTGCCCCCGCCCGCGCCATATTGCGCGAGCAGCGACAGGATCATGTCTTTGGCGGTCACGCCGGGGCGGAGCGCGCCGGTGTAAGTCACCCGCATGGTTTTGGGTTGGGAAACTCGCAGCGTTCCGGTTGCCATCGCATGCTCGGCTTCGCTGCTGCCGATACCCCAGGCCAGCGCCCCGAAAGCGCCTTGGGTGCAGGTGTGGCTGTCGCCGCACACGACCGTCATGCCGGGCAACGTGGCGCCGTTCTCGGGCCCGATCACATGCACGATGCCCTGGCGCTTGTCGAGAAACGGAAAGTACGCTGCCGCGCCGAAGGCCTTGATGTTGGCATCGAGCGTCGTCACCTGCAGCTTCGATATCGGGTCGCGGATGCCGTCGTAGCCGTCGCTCCAGCCGGTGGTGGGTGTGTTGTGGTCGGCGGTGGCCACCACCGAGCTCACGCGCCACACCTTGCGGCCGGCCAGGCGCAGGCCCTCGTAGGCCTGCGGGCTGGTCACCTCGTGCACCAGGTGGCGGTCGATGTAGAGGACGGCGGTGCCGTCGTCCTCGGTATGGACGACATGGTCGTCCCAGAGCTTGTCGTAGAGGGTGCGTGCGGTCATGGTGCGGCTGCGGCACCGTGGATGGCGCCGAAGGATCGGGATTGTCGCTCCGGCGCTCAACGCTGGCACCGGCCGGGTTTTGACGGGGCCGGCGCACGGCGCCCGAGTCCAATAATGCGGCCCAATCAGTACGAGGGAGCACGATGGTGGTCCGGCGAGGTCTGAAAGACGCGAGTTCCTCCGCAGCAGCGATGGCGCGTCGTCTTGTTGACCAGGTGCGCAAACGGACAGGCGCGACACGCGTGATGTGGGTGGCCGCCGGAGGAGCGACACTGTCAGTCGCTGCGTCAAGACTGCCGCGCACCGAACCGGCCGCTGAGCTCCTGCGCGCCGTGACGCCGTGGCTCGATGAGGCCCTCTGCACGGGCCGACCGCGCCTACGCCATGGCCCGCGCGGCGCGCCGCGGCGCACCCAGCGCAGCTGCATCGTGGTGCCGGCTGTCGAGGGCGGTGCGCCGCGTGGACTGCTCTACGCCGATATCGATGGCCGCCGCGGCCGCTTCGGCGGTGCTGACCTGCTGGCGCTATCGATCCTGGTGAATCAGACCCATGCGACGCCAGGTGCACCAGACGATTCGAGCGCCCATGACTCCGAGCGCGCCCACCTGGCCGAAGCACTGGCTCGGCGGGAGGCCGAGCTGGCTGTGATCAACAGCATCCAGCTCGGCGTCTCGGGTTCACTCGAGTTCCAGGGCATCGTCGACCTGGTGGGCGACAAGCTGCGCGAGGTGTTCCGAACGAACGACATCGGTATTCACTGGCGCAACCAGAAGACCGGCTGGATCGAACATCTCTACGACTACGAGCACGGCGTGCGCATGAGTCTCGGGTCGCGTCCGATGCGACCCGACACTGCAATGAACAGGGCGTTCGATCGTCGCGAGTCGCTCGTGGTCAACACGCGTGCCGAATTCGAGGCACTCGGTATACGTGAATTTCCGGGTACGGACGCCAGCTTGTCGAGCGTCTATGTTCCGATCATCGGCGGCGACAGAGTACTCGGCGGAATTGCGATCGACAACTATGAGCGCGAGCACGCCTTCAGCGCTGCGCAGGTGCGCCTGTTGGCCACCGTGGCAGCCAGTCTGGGTACTGCCATGGAAAACGCGCGCCTCTTCGACGAGACGCAGCGCCTGCTGAAGGAAACCGCGCAACGCAACGCCGAGCTCGCGGTGATCAACAGCATCCAGCAGGGCATGGCAGGCTCGCTCGACTTCGAGCACATCATCGAGCTCGTCGGCGACAAGCTGCGCACGGTATTCGACAGCGAGAACCTGGCCATCACCTGGCGCGATCAGGCCAGCGACGCCGCCCATATGCTCTACGCCGTGCAGCACGGTGAGCGCGTGCATCCTCCGCCGGTCATGGTCGATCCGAACGGCCGCTTCGCGCAGGCACTGCTGGCGCGCCAGCCGATCGTGGCCAACAGCCGCGCCGAAATGGACCTCTGGAACCTGCGGCCGCCCGCCGGGCTGGCGCCCAGCCTGGCCACTGTGACGGTGCCGATCCACGCCAACGATCAACTGGTGGGCGGCATCACGCTCGACAGCCACGACCCGGTGCGCCGCTTCGGCGACACCGATGTGCGCCTGCTGCAGACCGTGGCTGCTGCGCTGGGCGTCTCGCTGGAGAGCGCGCGCCTGTTCGACGAGACGCGGCGCCTGCTGACGGAGACCGACGCCCGCAACCACGAACTGGCGGCGATCAACGACGTGCAGCAGGGCCTGGCGCGTCAACTCGACGTCGTTGCGGTGATCGAGCTGGCAGGCAACCGCCTGCGCGAGATCTTTCATGCCGGCAACCTGGCGATCTTTCGTTGGGACGCCGCCGCCCGGCTCGCCCGGCCGGCCTATGTGGTGCAGGCCGGCCAGCGCATCGAACTCGCACCCTTCGAGCCGCGCCCGGACAGCCCGATGATGCGCGCGCTTACCACCCGGCAGCCGATGGTGGTCAACCGGCAGGCCGACATGCCGGCCCTGGGCCTGCATCCGGTGAGCGGCGATCAGCCGTGTCTTTCGCGCGCCGTCGTACCGGTCTATGCCGGCGACAACCTGGTCGGCGCCATCTCGCTCGAGAGCCACGAACGCGAGAACGCCTACGGCACCCCCGAGCTGCGGCTGCTGACCACGATCGCCGGCAGCCTGGGCGTGGCGATGGAGAACGCGCGGCTGTTCAACGAAACGCGTGAGGCGCTCGACCACCAGACCGCAGCCAGTGACGTGCTCCAGGTCATCAGCGGCTCGATGGCCGATGCCAGGCCGGTGTTCGAGAAGATCCTCGACAGCTGCGAGCATCTGTTCAGCGCCAGCCACGCAGGCGTCTTTCTCGTCCAGGACACCGGCCAGTTGGAGGTGGGTGCCGTGCGCGGCAGCGTTGCCGAATGGGTGCCGGGCAAGTATCCGCGGCCGCTGCCAGGGACGATGAGCGACCTGGCGATGCGCAGCGGAGCGCTGATGCATTGGCCCGATGTCGCCCAGGCCGACGATGTACCGGCCTACATCCGCGACGTCGTCAGCGAAAACGGCAACTTTTCGGTGGCCGTGGCGCCGCTGATGTGGGAAGGCCGTGGCATCGGCACGATCGACATCATGCGCAAGCCGCCGCGCGCGTTCTCGCGGACCGAGCTGGCGCTGCTCTCGACGTTTGCCGATCAGGCCGTGATCGCGATACAGAACGCGCGGCTGTTCAACGAGACGAAGGAGGCCTTGGAGCGGCAGACTGCCACGTCCGAGGTGCTGCAGGTGATCGGCCGCTCGGTCACCGACGTGCAGCCGGTGTTCGACACCATCGCCGAGCGCGCAGCCCGGCTGACGGCGGCCAACAGCGGCTTCGTCTTCCGCTACGACGGGTCGCTGATCCATATCGCCAGCACCTTCGGCATCCACAAGGAAGGTGTGGCCGCAGCGCAGCGCGCGTTCCCGATGCCACCCGGCGAAGGCTCGATCACCGCGCAGGCGGTACGCGACGGCCGTGTCACGCAGACGGCCGATGCGATGCTGCTTGTCGACGAGGCGTACAAGACCAAGGAAGTCGCGCGCGAGACCGGCTACCACGGCGTGCTCTCGGTGCCGATGCTGCGCGACGGCCGGGTGATCGGCGCCATATCGGTGACCCGCCCACGCGTTGGTGCGTTTGCGCCCAAGGAGGTCGAGCTTCTGCAGACCTTCGCCGACCAGGCGGTAATCGCGATCGAGAACGTGCGGCTGTTCAACGAGACGCAGGAGGCGCTCGAGCGCCAGACGGCGACCGCCGAGATCCTGAAGGTCATCAGCGAATCGCCCACCGATGTGCAGCCGGTGTTCGAGGCCATCGTACGCAGCGGCATCCGGCTGTTCAAGGATGCTGCCGTGGCGGTCGGCCAGCCCGACGGCGAGCTGTTCCACCTCAAGGCCATCGCCGAGCACGACCCCGTTCTGGCCAAGCGCTGGGCTGCCGCGTTCCCGTTCAAGATCGATCGCGCCTACATGCATGCCGCGGCCCTGATCGATGGCGTCATGGTCGAGATGAACGACGCGCTGGCGCCTGACGAGACCCGCTTCGCCGCCGGATTGCGCAACTTCACTAGCACGGGTTATCGCGCGATGACCGTGGTGCCCATGATGCGTGGCGCGGTGGCGATCGGCACCATCAGCGTGGTGCGGGTGGCGCCCGGACCGTTGTCCGAACGACAGAAGTCGCTGCTGAAGACCTTTGCCGACCAGGCTGTGATTGCCATCGAGAACGTGCGGCTGTTCAACGAGACCCGGGAGGCGCTGGAACAGCTGACCGCCACCGCGGAGGTGCTGAAGGTCATCGCCCGTTCGCCGTCGGACGTGCAGCCAGTGTTTGACGCCATCGTGCACGCAGCAGTACGGCTTTTCGGACGCAAGACGGCTTTGCGCACCGTCGAGGCCGCAGGGTTGGTACGACGCGCGCGCAGCTACGAGCTCGACGGCGGCGAGTACCACGGGCCTGAGGTGCAAGCGCTGAACCGCGACAGCATTGTCGGCCAGGCCGTGATCGAGGGGCGCGCCTTGCAGGTGGCGGACACGATGGCTCCCGACACCCCGCCGTTCATGCGGGCCAACGCCGACAAGCTGGCCTTCCGTGCCATCGCCTCGGCGCCGCTGATGCTCGACGGCCGCGCGATCGGTGTGATCTCGATGTCGTCACCGCAGCCAAGTAGGTTGTCCGACAAGCAGATGGAACTGCTGTCGCTGTTCGCCGACCAGGCGGTGATCGCGATCCAGAACACACGGCTGTTCAACGAAACCCAGCAGGCGCTGGAACTCCAGACGGCGACGGCGGAGGTGCTCCGTGTCATCGGCAGTTCGATGGCCGACGCGCAGCCGGTGTTCGACAGCATCTGCGCCAGCGCGACACGCCTGCTCCCAAGCGCCGACCTGGCCATTGGCTCGCTCGGCGACGACAACCTGATCCACTGGCGCGCCGGCAGCGGCGAGACCCGCGAGGCCATGCGCTCGGTGTTTCCGCGGCCGGCACCGAAGACCTCCGGCCTGCTCACCGGCAAGGCCACGTTCCTGCCCGATCTGCTGCACGGCGAAGGCGTGCCCGACAGCCTGCGCGCAGCCGCTCGCACGCTCGGGCGCAATGTGTCGATGCTCAGCGCCGCGATGACGGCCGGCGATCGGGTGCTCGGCACGATCGCCGCGTTCCACACCGACATGAGCCCGTTCACCGAAGAAGACGGGCGTCTGCTGAAGTCGTTCGCCGACCAGGCGACGATCGCGATCCAGAACGCGCGGCTGTTCCGCGACACGCAGGAGGCGCTGGAACGCCAGACGGCCACCGCCGACATCCTGAAGGTGATCGCCGCCTCGCCGTCTGACGTGCAGCCGGTGTTCGATGCCATCGCGGCGAGCTCCAAGCGGCTGCTCGGCGGCTTCTCGACCACGGTGTTTCGCATGGTCGACGGCGTGCTGCACCTGGTGGCCTTTACCGAGACGAACGTGAAAGCCGATGCCACGCTGACGGCGATGTTCCCGCGCCCGATCGTCGACTTCCCGCCATTTGCGATGGTGAGCGATGGCCAGATGGCGCGCATCGAGGACACCGAGGCCGACGCGAGCGTGCCCGACATGATGCGCGAGCTGGCCCGCCAGCGTGGCTATCGCGCGATGCTGTTCACGCCACTGATGCGTGAGGGTGCCGTGCTCGGGATGATCGCGGTCACGCGCGCGGAGCCCGGACCCTGGGCCGAGCACCACGCCCAACTGCTGCGCACGTTCGCCGACCAAGCCGTTATCGCGATCGAGAACGTGCGCCTGTTCAACGAAACCAAGGAGTCCCTGGATCGCCAGACGGCCACCTCCGAAGTGCTGCAGGTGATCAGCGAGTCGCCCACTGACGTTCAGCCAGTCCTCGATGTGGTCGCCAAACGAGCCGCGGAGCTGTGCGATGCAGACTGGGACACGGTGTGGCTCGTCTCCGGCACAACGCTGCGCCTGGCGGCGCACAGCCTGCGGGATCTGCAGCGCAGCCCGGTGGCGGAACCCGGGCTGCTCGAGATGCCGCTGCAAGCGCTCAGCCCCAGCGCACGCGCGGCCGCGCTCGGAACGGTGGTCCACGTGGAAGACATCGCGCCGCTGCTGGACACGGAGTATCCGGACGCGCGAAGCATGCAGCAGCGCTTCGGCTTCCGCACGGTGCTGTCGGTGCCGATGATGCGAGATGGCGCTGCGATGGGTGTCATCGGCTTGAACCGTCGCGACGCCCGACCGTTTCAACCGGACGAGATCGCCCTCGTGCAGACATTCGCCAGCCAGGCCGTGATCGCGATCGAGAACGTGCGGCTCTTCAACGAGACGAAAGAGGCGCTCGAGCACCAGATTGCATCGGCCGAGGTGTTGAAGGTCATCAGCAGCTCGGTGGCGGATGCAGCGCCCGTGTTCGACAAGATCCTGGAAAGCTGCCAGCGCCTGTTCGACTCCGACGTGCAAGGGGTCGATCTGATCGGCGACGACGGCAGGGCCCACTTCGGCGCCTACCGCGGCCCGGCACCGGAGCGCTACCGCAGCCTGCTGCCGGTGCCGCTGGCCGACACGATCACCGGCCTCGTCGTGCGCGAACAGCGGGCGATCCACTACCCGGACCTGCGCGACACCACTGACGTGCCGCCCAACGTGCTCGCGCTGTCGCTGCAGATGACGGGCCGCGCCTACCTGACCGCGCCGTTGATGTGGGAAGGCAAGGCCCTGGGCGCAGTGTTCGTGGCTCGCACGCGGCCGGAGCCGTTCTCCGCCAAGGAGATCGCGCTGCTCGAAACCTTCGCCGACCAGGCCGTGATTGCGATCCAGAACGCGCGGATGTTCAAGGAAACGCAAGAAGCCCGCTCCGCCGCCGAAGCCGCCAACGAGGCCAAGAGCGCGTTCCTCGCCACGATGAGCCA
>CALMQI010000156.1 GCA_937871935.1 uncultured Burkholderiales bacterium | reverse complement strand
GGCGAGCATCGCAGGGTATCCCGGCCCGCAGGGCCGGGACGCCGGCGGTTGAGCGACAGGGCATGCCCGCCCGCAGCGTTGCTCGCTCGGTCATACGTTGGCGCGCGAAGCGGGCGTTGGATGGCGCACACGGGCCGATGGCCGACCGACCGACAGCGGTATTCATGTCTGCGGCAAGGCGCATGGCAGCCATCGTCCAAAGCGGCGCAGTGTGCCGGGATCAGCCCTTCCAGCTCTTGACCCAGGCCAAGGTGTCCGTCAGCGCCGCTTCGGCCTTGGCCAGCATCTCGTCGATCTCGGCCTCGGTGATGATCAACGGCGGCGAGAACGCGATGATGTCGCCGCCGAGCACGCGCACGATCAGGCCGTGGGCCTGGGCGCGGCGCACGAAGTACGCGCCGACGCCGCGCGCCGGGTCGAACGGCTGGCGCTTGGCCGGATCGGCCGCCAGCTCGATCGCACCGATGAGGCCGAGCCCGCGCACGTCGCCGACGATCTCGTGGCCGGCGAACCGCTGCTGCAGGCCCTGCTGCAGGCGCGGCGCCACCTTCTGCACATGGCCGATCACATCGTCGGATTCATAGATGCGCAGCGTCTCCAGTGCCACCGCGCAGGCCACCGGATGGCCGCTGTAGGTGTAGCCGTGGCCGAAGCTGCCGACGGCGGCCGACGTGTCGGCGATGACCTGGTAGATCGCGTCGCTGACGTAGAGCGCCGACATCGGCAGGTAGGCCGACGTCAGCATCTTGGCCACGGTGAGCAGGTCGGGTTGCAGGCCGAAGACCTGGGTGCCGAACGGCTGGCCCAGGCGACCGAACCCGGTGATCACCTCGTCGGCGATCAGCAGCACGTCGTGCTTCTTCAGCACCGCCTGCACGCGCTCGAAGTAGCCCGGCGGCGGGATGATCACGCCGCCGGCGCCCTGCACCGGCTCGGCGATGAAGGCGGCCACCGTGTCGGGGCCCTCGCGCACGATGGTCTCGTCGAGTTCACGCGCCAGCCGCTCGCCGAACTGCGTCGGCGACTCGCCGTCGCGTGCGAAGCGATAGGCGTGCGGGCAGCCGACACGCACCACGCCGGGCAGCGGCAGGTCGAAGTGCTGGTGCATCATTGCAATGCCCGACATCGACGCCGCCGCCACCGTGACGCCGTGATAGGCCTTGTCGCGCGCGATGATCTTCTTCTTGTTCGGCCGGCCACGCGCGTTGTTGTAGTAGTGCACCAACTTGAACGCGGTGTCGTTCGACTCCGAGCCCGAGTTGGCGAACAGCACGCGGCCGGCCTTCAACGCCGGCGTCGGCGCCCAGCGGGCCAGCTGCGCCACCAGCTCGGTGACCGGACCGGGCACCTTGCCGCTGAACGCGTGGTAGTAGGGCAGCACCTGCATCTGGCGAGCCGCCGCGTCGGCGAGCCGGCGCTCCGAGAAGCCGAGCGACGCGCACCACAGGCCGGCCATGCCCTCGATGTAGCCGTTGCCGTGTTCGTCGAACACACGCACGCCGTCGCCGCGCACCACCACGAGCGGCCCCTCCTGTTCGAGCTGGCGCAGCTGGGTGTAGGGGTGCAGATGGTGCGTGCGGTCGCGGTCGCCCGCCGCTGTGATCGTGGAGGCAGTCATGGCTGGGCTCTCGCAACTCCGGTGGCAACGCACGATTATCGGCCGCGTCGCGTGAGGGAAAGTCCCCATGCGCGCCACCCCCCCGTCGGCAAGGCTTCGGGGTGGCCCGCAGGCGCGGATCTTGCGTCGCGTGGTCCCGATCCCACCCGCCTTCCAGGAGAGAAAACGATGATCGTTCACAAGTTCGCCGGCGCAGCCGCGGCTGCATTGCTTTGCTCCGGTGCCGTGTTCGCGCAGGCCAAGGAGGTGACCTTCGCGCACCAGGACATGCTCGTGCCGCTGCGCACCGTGATGGAGTCCGGCGAGCTCGAGAAGGCCACCGGCTACAAGATCAACTGGCGCATGTTCGGCGGCGGCGGTGACGTGATCAAGGCCATGGCCAGCGGCGACGTGCACATCGGCGAGGCCGGCTCCAGCCCGATCACCGCGGCGGCCAGTCAGGGCCAGGACATCAAGCTGTTCTGGATCCTCGACGACATTGCGGACGCCGAGGCACTGATCGCGCGCAACGGCTCGGGCGTCAACGGCGTCAAGGACCTGAAGGGCAAGAAGGTCGCCACACCGTTCGTCTCGACCGCGCACTACCAGCTGATGGCCGCGCTCAGGCTGGAAGGCGTGGACGCCAAGGGCGTCAACGTGATGAACCTGCGCCCGCCCGAGATCGCTGCGGCGTGGGAGCGCGGCGACATCGACGCCGCCTTCATCTGGGACCCGGTGCTCAGCAAGATCAAGGGCAACGGCAAGGCGATCGCCAGCTCCAAGAGCATCGGCGCCAAGGGTTACCCGACGTTCGACGGCATCGTCGTCAATGCCAAGTGGGCGGCGGCCCACGAGGGCTTCATGATCGAGCTGGTGAAGGCCCTCCACAAGGCCGACTCTGCCTATCGTGCCGACCAGGCCAAGTGGACCGCCGACAGCCCGCAGGTGAAGGCCGTGGCCAAGTGGACCAAGGCCGATCCCAAGGCCGTGCCGCCTGCGATGGCGGCCTACGTGTTTCCCACGGCCGCCGAGCAGGCCGGGCCCAAGTGGCTGGGCGGCGGCGCCGCCAAGGCGATGGCCAGCACGGCCGCCTTTCTCAAGGAGCAGGGCCGCATCACCGAGGTCAAGCCCGACTACGCGGCCTTCGTGACCGACGCCTACGTCAAGAAGGCGCTGGGCAAGTGACGATCCGTCGATAGGGATCGACGGCGACGGGGCGGCTTTGCGGCCGCCCCGTTTGTCGTCGACGCACGATGCCCACGCTCGACATCCGTGGCCTCACGGTCAACTACGCCGTCCGCGGCGGCACGCTCGCCGCGCTGGCGCCGGTGAACCTGGCGCTGCGCGACGGCGACTTCATGGTCGCGCTCGGCCCTTCGGGCTGCGGCAAGACCACGCTGCTCAACTGCATCGCTGGCTTCCTGGCGCCGTCGGATGGCCAGGTGCTGCTCGACGGCCTGCCTGTCACCGGCCCGGGCGCCGAGCGCGGCGTGGTGTTCCAGAAGCATGCATTGATGCCATGGCTGAGCGTGCGCGACAACGTGGCGCTCGGGCTGCGCCTGCGCGGCGTGCCGGCCGCCGAGCGCCACCGCATCGCCGACGACAAGCTCGCGCTCGTCGGCCTCTCGGGGCTGGCCGGGCGTGCGGTTCACGAGCTGTCCGGCGGCATGCAGCAGCGCGTGGGCATTGCGCGCGCGCTGGCCGCCGACCCCGAGCTGCTGCTGATGGACGAGCCGATGGGCGCGCTCGATGCCTTCACGCGCGAGCAGGTGCAGGAGATCCTGCTGAAGGCCTGGAGCACGTCGAACAAGATGGTGTTCTTCATCACGCACTCGGTCGAGGAGGCGCTCTTTCTCGCGACACGACTGATCGTGATGAGCCCGAGCCCGGGCCGCGTGAGCCACGCCTACGACGACCTGCCGTTCTCGCGGCGCTTCCTGGCCGGCGAGAACGCCCGCGCGGTGAAGTCCGACCCCGAGTTCATCCGGCTGCGCGAGGAAGTGCTGTCGCACGTGCACCGCCGCGAGGCGATGTCGCCGATCGACGGCGGCGAGGCCACCATTGGCTGATCCGCCGACCACGCCGACGCCGGTGCCGGTGCGCACCAGCGCCTTTCGCCAGCCGGGCGAGGGCTCCAGCGTGCTGATCAGCGTGGTGACGATCGCGTTGCTGCTGCTGCTGTGGTACGGGGTCACCGCGATGGGCTGGATCAAGCCGCTGTTCCTGCCCAAGCCGGCCACCGTGCTGCAGCAGTTTGTCGAGTACGTCACCGGCACGGCCAACGACAAGCCGCTGTGGGACCACTTCGTCGCCAGCATGCTGCGCGTGTTCGCGGCGTTCTTCCTGGCGGTGGCCACCGCGGTGCCGGTGGGCATCGCCATGGGCATGAACCGTGTCGCGCGCGGCATCTTCGATCCGCCGATCGAGTTCTATCGGCCGCTGCCGCCGCTGAGCTACCTGCCGCTGATCATCATCTGGTTCGGCATCGACGAGTTGCCCAAGGTGCTGCTCATCTACCTGGCCTGTTTCGCGCCGCTGGCGCTGGCGGCGCGCTCAGGCATGAAGACCGCCTCGCAGGAGCAGATCCACGCCGCCTATTCGCTCGGCGCGACCTACGGGCAGGTGATCTGGCACGTGATCCTGCCGTCGGCGCTGCCGGAGATCCTGGTCGGCATGCGCATCGCCATCGGCTTCGGCTGGACCACGCTGGTGGCCGCCGAGATGGTGGCGGCCAACGTGGGTCTGGGCCAGATGGTGCTCAATGCGTCGAACTTCCTGCGCACCGACATCGTGGTGATGGGCATCATCGTGATCGGCGTGGTCGCCTACCTGTTCGATCTGCTGATGCGCTGGGTCGAACGTCGCGTGGTGCCGTGGAAAGGGCGCATGTGATGCGCTGACGTGCCGGTGCCGGCCGGTCGTCATGGGCCGCTGCGCAACGCATCGATGCCGACGCGCAGCACACCGAGCGCGGCGATCACGATCAGCAGGTTCAGCACATGACGGCGAAACTGCTCCGGCGACACGCCGGCGAACGAGCGCTGGCCGATCCAGATGCCCAGCAGCATCGGCGGCGTCATCCACAGTGCCCAGCGCAGCGTGCCGCTGCCGAGCAGATCACCCGGCGCCGGTCCGGCCGCGGAGTACACCGCGGCGCAGGCGAGTGCGTAGAGATCGGTGAAGAGAAAGAGCGCGATCATCGTCGCGCGCATGGCAGCCGGCGCCAGTGCCGCCGTGCTGAGCAGCACCGCGACCGCGATGCCGCCGATGGCGGCCACGCCGTTGACCAGGCCCGACACCAGGCCGACGCCCAGGCGCGCGGGTGCGGTGGGCGTCAGCGACAGGCGCACGCCGGCGCGCAGCAGCACAGCGGCCAGCAGCAGCAATGCGCCGATCAGGAGCCGCAGCGTCGCCTCGGGCAGATAGACGAGCGCAGCGATGCCGAACGGCATCGCCAGCACGTTGCCGAGCACCAGCCAGCTGAGCCAGCGCCGGTCGACGTCGTGCGCCGCGCCCTTCAGCAGGCTGATGCTGGCCAGCACCTCGAGCACGAAGACCGGCGGCACGATCTGCGCGGGCGACGCCAGCAGCGACATCAGGGTGACATCGTGTGGGATGCCGCCGGGACCGCCAAGGGGATCCTCGGGATCGACCAGTCCGCTGAGAGAGCTCACCAAGCGCAGCGCGCTCTGCTCGCTGATCCCGAAGCAGCGGGCCTGCACGGGCAGCGACGTCAACGCTGCGTCGGCGTGCCACCTGGCGTTGACCGGGCCGCAGTGATCGAGCAGCGACGAACACACGTGCGGGATGCCGCACTCGGGTCCAACCAACACGATCAAGGCCGTCGAACGGTCGGCACCGATCACGCGGCGCAAGGGACTGGTGCGAGCTGCCAACAGCTCGGGCTCGTCGGTGATGATCACGAGATGCGGATGCGGTGCGACGTCGGACTCGGCCACGGTTTCCAGAAGATCCGACTCGGCCACGACAGCAACGAGTCCCGCCGCGGTCGCGGCATGAGGCAATCCTTCGAGCCATCGCCAACCGGCCGGTTCGCTGGTGACCACCGCGACGCGCACGTCGGCCGGACCACAGTTGGCAGCCAGTTGCATGACGATCGAGCGAACAACAGCGCGCGCCTGGTCGCGCTGAC
>CALMQI010000155.1 GCA_937871935.1 uncultured Burkholderiales bacterium | reverse complement strand
GCGACCGCAGGTCGCGGAGTGAGTTACGCCGCGCGACCTCGGCGCGAGCATCGCAAAGCAGTCCTCGCCGCAGGCGAGGACCGACACAGTATGAGCCCCCGGGCGGGTACCGCCTGGCGCGATGCGCAGTACTCGGTCAGAAAGCGATCCCTCGCGAACACCCGCACAGCGGTCCCACTACCATAGCGGCCCAACGCCCACGACAAGCCGGCGGGCCCGCCTCAGGGCGCCGATCGGCATGAGGAGACCCCGATTTGAACCCGATCGATCACCACGTCGCGCTGTACCGCACGATGGCGCGCATCCGCGCCTTCGAGGAAGTGGCCGAGCGTGAGAGCCTGGGCGGCGTGCAGGTGCTGGGCGTCACCGCGAAGGCCAGCGCACGGGTGCGCGGCCCGCTGCACCTGTCGATCGGCCAGGAGGCGGTGGCCGCCGGCGTGTGTGCGCACCTGCAGCGCGCCGACCTGCTGACCAGCACGCACCGCGGCCACGGCCACACGCTGGCCAAGGGCGCCGACGTGAACGCGATGATGGCCGAGCTGTGCGGCAAGAGCGGCGGCAGCAACGGCGGCAAGGGCGGTTCGATGCACATCGCCGATTTTTCCGTCGGCATGCTCGGTGCCAACGGCGTGGTCGGCGCCGGCATGCCGATCGCCTGCGGTGCTGCGCATGCGCTCAAGGTGCGCCGGCTGCCGCAGATCGTGGCCTGCTTCTTCGGCGACGGCGCGATCAACCGTGGGCCATTCCTCGAGGCGCTCAACTGGGCCGCTGTCTACGCCTTGCCGCTGCTCTTCGTCTGCGAGGACAACCGCTACTCGGCCACCACCGAGAGCGGCCCGATGACCGCCGGCGACGGCGCGGCCGTGCGCTCGCGTGCGATCGGCGTGCCCGCCGAGACGGTAGACGGCAACGACGTGGCTGCGATCTCGACGCTGGCTGCGCGGCTGGTGGCCGAGGTGCGCGCCGGCGGCGGGCCGCGCCTGCTGCATGCGCTGACCTGGCGCGTGAAGGGCCACGTCTCGGTCGATGGCCAGGCCTACCGCGACGCCGCCGACATCGACGCCGCGCGGGCGGGCGATCCCTTGCAGCGCGCTCGGCAGCAGTTGGTCGGGCAGGGCGTGGCCGCCGCGGCGATCGACCGCATCGACGCCGAGGCGCACGACGAGATCGCCGCCGCGCTGCGCTTTGCCGACGCGTCGCCGCCGCCGCCGCCCGAGGCCGCCTACACCGACGTGCAGACGCTGGGAGCCGGCACATGGCGCTGAGCACCACGATGAACTACGCCGGCGCCGCCGCCGCCGCGCTGGCCGCCGCGATGCGCGAGGACCCGCGTGTCGTCGCTCTCGGCGAAGACCTCGGCCGCGGCGGCATTTTCAGCCAGTACAAGGGGCTGCTGCAGGAGTTCGGCGCCGAACGCATCATCGACACGCCGATCAGCGAATCGACCATCGTCGGCGCTGGCGTCGGCATGGCGCTCGCCGGGCTCAAACCGGTGGTCGAGATGCGCGTCGCCGACTTTGCCCTGTGCGCCATGGACGAGATCGTCAACCAGGCGGCGAAGAACCGCTACATGTTCGGCGGCCAGGGCCGCGTGCCGCTGGTGATGCGGTTGCCGATCGGCATCTGGAGCGCATCGGCCGCGCAGCACTCGCAGTCGCTCGAGGCCTGGTTCGTCCATCTGCCCGGCGTGGTGGTGGTGTGCCCGTCGACGCCGCAGCAGAACTACTGCCTGCTGCGCGCCGCGCTGCGCGGCGAGGACCCGGTGATCTACATGGAGCACAAGGAGCTGTGGGCGCTGGAGGGCGAGGTCGACGAGGCGGCCGAGCTGCCGATCGGCCGCGCCCAGGTGCTGCAGCGTGGCGACCGGCTCACGATCGTCAGCTGGTCGGCCGCCGTGCACACGGTGGTGCAGGCGGCGGCGCAACTGCGCGCCGAGGGCATCGAGGTGAGCGTGATCGACCTGGTGAGCCTGTGGCCGTGGGACCGCGAGGTGGTGCTGGCCGACTGCGCGCGCACCGGTCGCCTGCTCGTCGTCCACGAGGCGGTGCAGGCCGGCGGCTTCGGCGCCGAAATTGCCGCCACCGTGGCCGAGCACACACGCTGCCGCGTCGCGCGGCTGGGCGCGCCGCGCGTGCCGGTGGGCTACGCCGCATCGCTGGAGGCGCAGTCGCGGCTCGATGCCGCGGCGGTGCAGCGAGCGGCGCGCGCGCTGCTGGCGGCGCCCTGAGCGTGACGGGGCAGCCGGCCGCTGACCGTTGCGCGAGCGGCGTACAGTGATCGCCTCTTCAATCCTTCGCATCCGATGAGCATGGGCTTTCAACACATCGCTGTCGTCGGCGCCGGCGCGGTGGGCGGCTTCTTTGGCGCCATGCTGGCCAAGGCCGGCCACCGCGTCACGCTGATCGGGCGTGCGGCGCACGTGCAGGCCATTCAGCGCGACGGCCTGCAGCTGCACAAGGGCGGGCAGGTCGAGGCGGTGCGCCTGGGTGCGAGCAGCGACATCGCAGCGGTGCAGGGCGCCGACCTGGTGCTCTTTTGCGTCAAGTCGACCGACACCGCCGCCGCAGCGCGCCAGATGGCGCCGCACCTGGCGCCCGCAGCGGTGGTGCTGAGCCTGCAGAACGGCGTCGACAACCCGCCGGTGATCGCCCGGCAGGTGCCGGCACACGCCGTCGTGCCGACCGTGGTCTACGTGGCGACCGCGATGCCCGAGCCCGGCGTCGTCAAGCACTTCGGCCGTGGTGACCTGGTGATCGGCCCGCTGAACGCCGCTGGCGCCGATGTCGCCGGCCAGGCCCGGCTGCAGGCGGTGGCCGATCTGTTCGCCGGTGCCGGCGTGCCGGTGCGCATCTCACCCACGGTGATGGTCGAGTTGTGGAGCAAGCTGATGGTCAACTGTGCCTACAACGCGATCTCCGGTCTCGCGCAGCTGCCGTACGGCCGCATGGCGGCGCTGCCCGAGGTGCAGGCCGTGATGCGCACCGCGGTGCAAGAGGTGGTGGCTGTGGCGCAGGCCGAAGGCGTCGACCTGCCGCTGCAGGCCTCGCTTGAAGCGATGGACGCCATCGCGCGGGCCATGCCGGCGCAACTGTCGTCGACCGCGCAGGACATGGCGCGTGGCAAGTTGAGCGAGATCGACCATCTGAACGGCTATGTTGCGCGCCGTGGTGCCGAGCTCGGCATACCGACGCCGGTGAACCAGACGCTGCATGCGCTGGTCAAGCTGGTCGAGGCGGGCCGGGCAGCGGCCTGACGCGCCGATGATGCGGCCGATGGACGAGCCGCTGCAGCCGCTGCCCGGCGAGTTCGTGCTGGCGCTGCGTGAGCTGGGTCTTGGATTGCCCGATCCACCGATGGGCCGCCCGCTCACCGGCGGCGTGTCGTCCGACATCTGGTGGATTCGCACGCCGCAAGGTCCGGTCTGCGCCAAGCGTGCGCTGGCTAAGCTGCGCGTCGCGGCCGACTGGCGTGCGCCGATCGAGCGCAACCAGTACGAGGCGCGCTGGATGCAGGTGGCGGCAGACGCCGCGCCCGGCTGTACGGCGGGCCTGCTCGGTCAGCATCCGCAGCGCGGCGTGCTCGTGATGCGCTACCTCGAGCCCCACGACCATCCGTTGTGGAAGCAGCAGTTGCGCGACGGGCAGGTGAATGTCGACACCGCGCGCGCCGTCGGCCGCACGCTGGTGCGCATCCACGCGTTTGCCGCGGCGCGACCGGCGCTGGCGGCGTCGTTCCCCACTGACGCCATCTTCTTCGACATCCGGCTCGAGCCGTATCTGCTGGCCACCGCCGAACGCCATGCCGATCTTGCCCCCGTGCTGCGCGCGCTGGTCGCGCGAACGCAGGGCAACCAGCGCTCGTTGGTCCATGGCGACGTGAGCCCGAAGAACATCCTCGTGGGGAAGAGCGGTCCTGTGCTGCTCGACGCTGAATGCGCCTGGTGGGGCGACCCGGCGTTCGACCTCGCGTTCTGCCTCAACCACCTGCTGCTCAAGTGCCTGTGGGTGCCACCGGTGCGCGACGCGCTGCTGGCGGCCTTCGATGCGCTGGCGCAGGCCTATCTGCAGGGTGTGGACTGGGAGCCGCGCGATGCGCTGGAGGCGCGCGTCGCCACCTTGCTGCCCGGGCTGCTGCTCGCGCGCGTGGACGGCAAGTCGCCGGTGGAGTACCTCGTCACCGAGGCCGAGCGTGCGCCGGTGCGCCGCTGCGCGCGCGCCTTGCTGGCCGCACAGCAGGCGGGCGGCGATACTTGGGCCTCATCGGCGCGGCTGTCCGCGGTGCGCGCCGCCTGGCACGACGAGATCACCCCACGATGACCACCATGGCCTCGGTGCTGAACAACGGCACCGACATCCGCTTCGTACACGCCCGCCGCGTCTGGGACAGCCGCGGCCGGCCCACCGTGGAGGCCGAGGTGCGGCTGCAGGGCGGCGCGGTCGGCCGCGCCATCGTGCCGGCCGGCGCCAGCCGCGGCTCGCGCGAGGCGCTCGAGTTGCGCGACGGCGGCCAGCGCCTGGGCGGCCTGGACGTCACGCAGGCGGTGGCGCATGTCAATGGCGAAATCGCACGCGTGGTGCTCGGCGCGCCGGCCGATGATCAGCGCGAGATCGACGAGCGGCTGATCGAGCTCGACGGCACGCCGGACAAGCACCGGCTGGGCGCGAACGCCATCGTCGCGGTGTCGCTCGCCTGCGCGCACACCCTGGCCGCCGCGGCGAAAGTCCCGCTCTGGAAATATCTCGCCGGCAAGCGCGCCTCGTCCATGCCGGTGCCGCAGATCCAGATTTTCGGCGGCGGCGCGCACGCGCACGGCGCCATGGACCTGCAGGACTTCATGATCATCTGCAACGGCGCCGGCAGCTTCACCGAGGGGCTGGCCCTGCCCGCGATGACCCGCATCTTGACGCGAGACTTCCAGATGGACTTCGTGGCGCCGCTGCCGGTCAACCCGGACGCCTACGCCTATTACATCCAGGCCAGGATATTTGCGCGCGGCGAGTGGTTCGCCATCAGCCCGCCGGAGCCGTTCCGTAACTCCTTCAACATGATGTGGATAGTCAATGACGGGCATGTTGGGGAATGACGAATTAAGAGTGCAAGAATGGCGAATGACAAACAAAGACTGTGCAACGTAGCGGGCTCGCCGGGCCGCCGGACAAGCCCCGCACATTTTGTGGGAGGACGAAAACAAA
>CALMQI010000154.1 GCA_937871935.1 uncultured Burkholderiales bacterium | reverse complement strand
TTTTGCACCGCCTGCTCGATCTCGCGCTGCGAGCCGACGCCGACGGTCTTGAGGAACTTGCGGATGCTGAGGTTGAAGGTTTCCTGGTCCATCTAGGTGCTCCTTGAAAGGTGGTTCTGCGCCATCTGCTTGCCCAGCTCCACGCCCCACTGGTCGAAGCTGTTGATGTTCCAGAGTACGCCCTGCGTGAACACCTTGTGCTCGTACAGGGCGATGAGGCGGCCCAGGTCCCTGGGCCTGAAAGCCTTGAATTTCAGGATGCTGGAGGGCCGGTTGCCCGGATGGCGCCGGTACGACGGCAGCGTCGCATCCGCGGTCCCGTAGGCCAGCGCGTCGGCCTGCGCGAGCGCATTGGCCGAGAGCCGCTCGTTCACCGACGCGTCGATGAAGTCCGCGGCTGCGGCCTGCGGGCCCTGGTGCAGCAGTTGCATGAAGGCGTGCTGCGCATTCGTGCCCTCGGCGCCGAAGATCACGGGCGCGGTGGCATAGCCGACCGGCCGGCCCTCGCGGTCGATGCCCTTGCCGTTGGATTCCATCTCCAGCTGCTGCAGGTAGGCGGGCAGGCGTTTCAGCCCCTGGTGGTACGGCGCCACCGAGCGGCTGGTGAAGCCGTGGAAGTTGCGGTACCAGACGTCGAGCAGGCCGAGCAGCACCGGCAGGTTGCGCTCGAACGGCTCAGTCGCGAAGTGCCGGTCCATCGCATGCGCGCCGGCCAGCAACGCGCGGAAGTGCCCCGCACCGACCGCGATGGCGATCGGCAGGCCGATCGCGCTCCACATCGAGTAGCGCCCGCCGACCCAGTCCCAGAAGCCGAATGTGGTGGTGATGCCGAATTCGGCGGCCGCCGCTAGGTTGGTGGTGGTGCCGACGAAGTGACGCGCGATGTCGCGGCCGCCCTGGTCGACAAACCATTGCCGTGCGACGGCCGCGTTGGCCATCGTCTCCTGCGTCGTGAAGGTCTTGGACGCGATGACGAACAGCGTCGACGCGGGCTGCAGCCGCTGCAGCACGGGTGTGATGTCGTGGCCGTCGACGTTGGAGACGAAGTGAAAGCGAATCTGCGGGTGCGCCACGCCGTGCAGCGCGGGCACCACCATCTGCGGGCCCAGGTCGGAGCCGCCGATGCCGATGTTGACGACATCGCGGATGCCGCTGGCCGCCGTGTCGCGCACCTGCTCGGCATACGCGAGCATCGCGTCGAGCACGGCGTGCACCTCGTTCGCGAACGGCGCGCCGCTGCCCCTGGGCGCACGCAGCGCGGTGTGCAGCGCGGCGCGACCTTCGGTGGTGTTGATCGCTTCCCCGGCGAACATGGCATCACGCCGCTCGGCCAGCCCACATTCACCGGCCAGCTCGATCAGCAGCTTGTGCGTGGCCAGGTCCCACAGATTCTTCGACAGATCCGCGAAGACCTCGGGCGCCTGGCAGCTGAAGGCGTCGACACGGCCGGCGTCGCGGGCGAACGCCTCGCGCAGGTCGAGCGTGCGGCCATGCGCCTGGTAGTGGCCCTGCAGCGCACGCCAGGCGAGCGTGCGGTCGCAGCGCGGGCGGACGCTCACCACAGCTCGGCGACCAGTTTGTCCAGGCGCGCCGAATCGGCGGCGAACAGACGGATGCCTTCGGACAGCTTGTCGCTCGCCATCGCATCGTCGTTGTGGGCGTAGCGGAACTGCGGTTCGTTGTAGTGCACCGCCGGCAGTGACTGGGCGCGCGCCGCCGCCGCGTCAAGCCGGCGCGGCAACGCAGCGTCGCTGCGCTGCAGCTGGGCCATCAGGTCCGGGCTGATCGTCAGCAGGTCGCAGCCGGCCAACGCGGCGATCTGCCCGACGTTGCGGAAGCTCGCGCCCATCACCTCGGTGCGGATGCCGTGGTGCTTGTAGTGGTCGTAGATGCGCGTCACCGAGCGCACACCGGGATCGTGGGCGCCGGCCTGGGCGGCCTCGTCCCAGGCCGTGCCGGCGGACTTCTTGTGCCAGTCGTAGATGCGGCCGACGAAAGGCGAGATCAGCGTGACGCCGGCGTCCGCGCAGGCCACCGCCTGGGCGAACGAGAACAGCAGCGTCAGGTTGCAGTGGATGCCCTCGCGCTCGAGCTCGGCCGCCGCCTGAATGCCCTCCCAGGTGGCCGCGATCTTGATCAGCACGCGGTCGGCGCCCGCGCCCTGCTCGCGATACAGCGCCGCAATGCGCTGCGCACGGGCTACCGTGGCAGTCCGATCGAATGACAGGCGCGCGTCCACCTCGGTCGAGACGCGGCCGGGCACGATGCGCAGGATCTCCGCGCCGAAGCGCACCAGCACGGCGTCGACCACCGATTCCAGCGGCTGGCCGCGCCGCGTGGCAATGGCGTCGGCAAGCAGCGGCGCATAGGCCGGCTGCTGCACGGCCTTGAGGATCAGCGACGGATTGGTGGTCGCATCGCGCGGCGCGTACTGCGCCATCTGGTTGAAGTCGCCGGTGTCGGCGACGACGACGGTGTACTGCTTGAGCTGCTCGAGCTGGTTCATGGCGTGTCGCGGTGCAGGCGGCATGCCCGCCCCCGCGCCGATTATCGGGCGTCAGGCGGCGGCGACGACCGAAACACCGTGCCCGCCGAGGTGGAGTGCCAGCACCTCTCCGACCGACCAGGGTCGGTCGACCTCGGGCGACACGACGAACAGGCTGCCGAGTTCGGTGTCGATCGTCAATTCGAGAAAGCTGCCCAGATAGGCACACTTGGCCACACGGCCGGCCAATCCTCCAGTCGGTGCAGTCGCCTGCGTCGCGCCGGCCGGCGCCAGGCGCCAGGCCTCGGGCCGTACGGCCACCTTGACGGCACCCGGCGTCACCGCGTGGCGCGGGCTGAAGAGCAGCGGTCCCAGTTGCACCTGGCCATCGGCCAGTACCTGAGCCGAGAACAGCATCGCCTCACCCATGAAGCCGGCCACGAACGCGCTGCGCGGCAGCTCGTAGAGCTGCTGCGGCGTGCCGGCTTGCGCGATCAGGCCGGCGTCCATGACCACGATCTGGTCGCTCACTGCGAGCGCCTCGGCCTGGTCGTGGGTGACATAGGCCACCGTCAGCTGCAGGCGCTGCTGCAAGGCGCGGATTTCCTCGCGCATCGAGCGGCGCAGCCGGGCATCGAGGTTGGACAGCGGCTCGTCGAACAGCATCACCGACGGCTCCAGCACCAGCGCGCGCGCCACCGCCACACGCTGCTGCTGGCCGCCCGACAGCTCGCTGGGCAGCCGTTGCTCGTAGCCGGCGAGGCCGACGCTGTCCATCGCCTGGCGCGCGCGGCGCGCCGTCTCGTCCCGGCCGACGCCCATGACCGACAGGCCATAGCCGACGTTTTGAACCACGTTCATGTGCGGGAACAACGCGTAGCTCTGGAACACCATGCTGACGTTGCGGTCGGCCGGGCCGAGCGCGGTGACGTCCTGGCCGTCGATGAGGATCTGCCCGGAAGTGGGCGCGTCGAGGCCGGCGATCATGCGCAGCGTGGTTGTCTTGCCGCAGCCGCTCGGGCCCAGGATGGTCGTCAGCGTGCCCTTGGGCACGACGAGGTCGATGCCCTTGACCACCAGCGGCGCGCGCGGCCCCCCATAACGCTTGGTCACGTTGCGAAACTCGATGCCGTGGCTCATGAGGCTTCCTGTGCGGCGCGGCGGCCGAGCTGGCGTTCACCAACGACGAACTGGATCATGGCAGTGGCCAGCGACATCAACACGATCAGCACCGTGCAGTAGGCCAGCGCCACGCCGTAGTCGCCGTTGCCGACGCGGCCGATGATGTAGGTGGTCGCGAGTTCGTTCTCGGCAGTCACGAGAAAGATCACCGCCGACACGGTGGTCATGCTGCGCACGAAGCTGTAGATGAGTGCCGCCACCAGTGCCGGCTTGAGCAGCGGCAACACCACGCGGCGCAGCGTCGTGGCCGTGCCGGCCCGCAGCATCGTCGACGCCTCGTCGAGCGACTTGTCGAGCTGCTTGAAGCTTGCCGTGCCGGCGCGCACGCCGACGGGCAGATTGCGGAACACGAAGCACAGCACGATGATCAGCCCGGTGCCGGTAAGCTCGAACGGCGGCACGTTGAAGGCGAGGATGTAGCTCACGCCGAGCACGGTGCCGGGAATCGCGAACGCGAGCAGCGCCGAGAACTCGAACAGGCGCTGTCCGAGGAAGCTCGTGCGCGCCAGCAACCACGAGATCAGCAGGCCGATCGCGGCGCAGATCGGTGCCGCGATCGCTGCCAGGCGCAAGGTCGTGAACAGCGAGTTCCACGCGGTGCCGGCCCAGACCAGGCCGTGCTCGCCCCACTGCAGATCGAAGGCGGTGCGAAAGTGCGCCAGCGTCGGCGTGTAGTCGCGGCCCCAGGTCTGCACGAAGCCGCCCATGAAGGCGAACAGGTACACCACGACCGTGAACAGCAGCCACGGCCCGGCGATGCCATGGCAGATCTGCCGCACGCGATCGGGCAGCGGCATGGCCATGCCCGCGTCGCCCTTGCCGGACACCGTGGTGTAGCTCGTCTTGCCGAGCACGCGCTGCTGGATGAAGAAGACCGCCAGCGCAAAGGCCGACAAGATCAGCGCCAGCGACGCTGCCCTCCCCTGGTCGTACTGTGCGCCGACGATGGCGAAGAAGATGTCGGTCGACAGGACCGAGTATTGCCCGCCCACGATGATCGGGTTGCCGAAGTCGGCGATGCTCTCGATGAAGCCGACCAGGAATGCATTGGCGAGCCCGGGCTTCATCAGCGGCAGCGTGACCGTCATGAAGGTGCGCATGCGCGAGGCGCGCAGCGTCTGCGCCGCCTCTTCCATCGACGGGCTGATGCCCTGCACCACGCCACGCATGATCATGAATGCAATCGGCGTGAACGCGAACATCTGGGCGAGCCAGACACCGAGCAGGCCGTAGAACCAACGCGTCGGCGTGATGCCGAACGCCCATTCGAGAAACTGATTGACGAGGCCGGCGCGGCCGAACAGCAGGATGAGTCCGAGGCCGACCACGAAGGGCGGCGTGATGATCGGCAGCAACGCCAGCATGTTCAGCGGTCGCGCCAGCCGCCGCGTGCCGCGCTCGGACATCAGCGCGATGCAGGTGCCCAACACGGTCGTGCCGACGGCCGTGAGCAGCGCCAGGAACAGCGTGTTCCACGCGACGCCGCAGCGCACGCCACCGGCCAGGCAACCGAGCCCCCACACGCGCTCATGGGCCAGGCGGTCGGCAAAGGCGGTCGCGGACAGCCCACCCGACTCGTCAAGCCAGGCGCCGATCAGCGACTTGCCGACCGGCAGCGCGATGAACAGCAGCAGCAACGCGGTGCACAGCACCACGGCGCCCGCAACGAACAGGTCGCCGCGAAACAAACCGAGCCTCGCAATGCCGGCGCCCAGCAGCACCAGCAGTGCCAGCAGCAGCAACGCACCGCCCGGTCCGATGCCGAACTGACCTGCGGGTAGTGCCCCGAACCAGGCCTCGAGCCACTCGTAGGACCAGCCCTGCGCACCGATCGCAAAGCCGCTGGCCAGCAGCGCGAGCAGGCCGACCCCGGCGGCGGCCGTGAGCAGGCGCCCCTGCACATGATCGGCCGGACGGCCGATGGCCAGCGCAAGCGCCAGCAGCGCCGCGCCACCGAACCACAACCAGGGTCTGCCGTGGCGAAGCGCCTGCACCAGGCCGCTCGCCGTGTCGGCACCGCCGAAGACCCCAGGCAGCGACTGCCACAGCGACAGGTTCTGCGGGTAGTACCAGGGCAGCAGCACGAAAGCCGTGGCGCCGACCAATACCCACCCGAGCAGAACCCGCTGCGTGCGCCGTCCGGCAGCCGCCATGTGCGTGGTACCCACTCAGCGCTCGACGCCGCCCAGGTCCAAGCGGCCACCGTGGAACCGGCTTCGCCGGGCCACTGGTGGCGCCCCCCTTGGGGGGAGGCGGCCGCAGGCCGCTCCGGGGGGGTACGTCATCTCGGCAGCGAGTTGACGTCCTTCTCCCACTTGGCGATCAGGCGGCGGCGCTCGACGCTGGCGCCGTACTTCGCATAGTCGTAGTCGATGAACTTGATCTTCTTGAAGTCGGGCACGCGCGGATCGATCGGCGTGGCCTTGTTGCTCGGCAGCTGGAACTGCTTGGACGCCGCGCCGAACTGCTGTGCCTGCGCGGTCAGCGCCCACTCGTAGAACTTCTTGGCCGCCTCGAGATTGCGCGAACCCTTGATGATCGACATCGAGCCGATCTCGGCGCCGGTACCTTCGGCGGGCGTGACGGTCTCGACCGGGAAGCCCTGCATCTTCTCGCCCGGGCCGTCGTGCACGAAACTGATCGACACCGTGGTCTCGCCGCGCGCCACCGCCTTGATCGGGCCGGTGCCCGAGCGCGTGTACTGCGAGA
This sequence comes from uncultured Burkholderiales bacterium, assembly GCA_937871935.1. Classification (GTDB taxonomy): domain Bacteria; phylum Pseudomonadota; class Gammaproteobacteria; order Burkholderiales; family Burkholderiaceae_C; genus JAEUPI01. The sequence goes on along the minus strand of CALMQI010000154.1, from coordinate 4,670 downwards.
TGTTCTTGTGCAGCGCCTTCATGTAGTCGAAGGCCTTGTCCTCGCCCATCAGCTGCACCAACGTGGCGACCATGGTGTACGCGGTGCCGCTGGAGGCCGGATTGGCGACCTGGATCTCGCCCTTGAACTCGGGTTTGAGCAGATCGGCCCATGTCTTCGGCACGGCCAGCCTCTTCTTGGCGAGCAGCTCGGGGTTGTAGCCGAAGCCGAGCGGCCCGGAGTAGATGCCCACCGTGCGGTACTTCGACTGCGCGGCCTGCTGTTGCGCCCAGCCGTGCAGCTGCGGCAGCGCCGGTGACTTGTACTCCAGCGACAAGCCCTGCTCGGCGGCCTGCAGATGCGGATCGCCGGTGCCACCGAACCACAGGTCGGTCTTCGGGTTGGCCTTCTCGGCGATCAGCTGCGCGAGCGCCTCGCCCGAGCCCTTGAGCGACATGTTCACCTTGATGCCGGTGCTCTTGGCGAACACGGTCTGCATCATGTTGCACCACTCGGCCTGCACCGAGCAGATGATGTTCACCTGCCCGGCGTCCTGCGCCTGCGCACCGACGGTGCCCAGCAGTGCGACACACGCGACTGTCGACGAAATCTTCCCCATGACACTCTCTCCTCTTCGTGCCGCCGATGGTAGCCACCGGGCCGGCCGATTCGTTGACCGGCCGCATCGGACAAACCCGGTGCGCGCGTTGACGCCGCTGAAACCGATGCCTGATAATCGGTGAAACAAAGTTTCATGTGCGGACGCAACCGATGTCCTTCGATCTCGTTCTCTTCGGCGGCACGGGCGACCTGACCTGGCGCAAGCTGATGCCGGCTCTGTTCCAGGCCTTCCGCCACGGCAAGCTGCCGCGCGACGGGCGCATCCTGGCGGTTGCCCGCGACGCACGCAGCGACGACGCGTACCGCGCCTTCATCAAGGAGCGCTTTGCCGAGGTCGAGAGCGCCAAGCGGCCGAACGACGACGAGTTCGCACGCTTCGCCGCGTTGCTGCATTACCGACGCATGGACCTGTCGCACGCCGAGGACTATGCAGGCCTGAAGTCCTGGCTCGACGAACGCCGGGCCGACACGACGGTGATGTATCTCGCGACCAGCCCGCATCTGTTCCCGGTGGTCTGCGCTCAGCTCGGCCAGGCTGGACTGAACGGCCCGCAGGTGCGTGTGGTGCTCGAGAAGCCACTCGGGCACGACCTCGCCAGCGCGCAGGAGATCAACCGAGTGGTTGCGGGCGCATTCAGCGAACGACAGGCCTTTCGCATCGACCACTACCTCGGCAAACCGTCGGTGCAGAACCTGTCGGCGCTGCGCTTCGGCAATGCCCTGTTCGAGCCGCTGTGGCGACGCGAGAGCATTGCCAGCATCCAGATCACGCTGGCCGAGAGCCTGGGCGTCGGCACGCGCGGCGACTTCTACGACCGCACCGGTGCGCTGCGCGACATGATCCAGAACCATGCGCTGCAGCTGCTGACGATGGTCGCGATGGAGCCACCGTCGACCAACGACGCCGACGCGATCCGCGACGAGAAGCTCAAGGTGCTGAAGTCGCTGAAGCCCTTCACGGCCGAGATGGTGTCGCGCGACGTGGTGCGGGGCCAGTACAAGGCGGGCACGGTGGACGGCAAGGCCGTACCCGGCTACCTGGACGAAGCCAAGGTGCCGCCCGGCAGCCACACCGAGACCTTCGTGTCGCTGCGCGCCGAGGTGCAGAACTGGCGCTGGGCCGGCGTGCCGTTCTACCTGCGCACCGGCAAGCGCCTCGGCGCACGGCACTCGCAGATCACGGTGAACTTCCGACCCGTACCGCACCCGATCTTCCCCGGCTCGTCGCGTGCCAACAAGCTGGTGATCAAGCTGCAGCCGGAGGACGGGTTGGAGCTGCACCTGCTGGCTGCCAAGGGCGGCAGCCAGGGCGAATCACTCGCGCCGGTGTTCCTCGACCTCGATTTCGACAAGGCGTTCGCTGCCGAACGCGTCGGCGCCTACGAGCGGCTGCTGCTCGATGCGCTGGCCGGCCGGCTGAACCTGTTCGTGCGCAGCGACGAGCAGGAGCAGGCCTGGCGCTGGGTGGAACCGATCCTGCACGCCTGGGCGCAGGATTCGTCCGGTCCGCGTGCCTATGCGGCCGGCACCTGGGGCCCGCCGGCGTCGAGCGCGATGGTGGCGCGCGACGGCTGCGCTTGGGACGAGGAACAGTAGGCCGCAGCCCCCGTGCTCGAACGCATCCGTGCCGCGGTCCCTGCCCTGCCCCGGGCCGAGCAGCGCGTGGCGCGGCTCCTGCTGGCCGACCCGCGCGCCTTCGCCAGCCAGCCGGTGGTGGAACTGGCGCGCCGGGCCGAGGTGAGCAAGCCCACCGTCGTGCGCTTCTGCCGCAGCGTGGGTTATGCCGGTCTGGCCGACCTGAAGCTCAAGCTCGCCGGCACGGTGAACGAGGGCGTGCCCTTCGTGCACCGCTCGGTCAGCGACGGCGACACGCCGGGCGAACTGCTGGTCAAGGTGATCGACAACGCGGTGGCGGCGCTGCTGAAGTACCGCAACACCGCGGGTGCGCAGTCGTTCGCCCGCGCGATCGATGCGCTGGCCGACGCAGCGCGCCGGGGCAGACGCATCGAGTTCTACGGCGTCGGCAACTCGGGCATCGTGGCGCAGGACGCCCAGCACAAGTTCTTTCGCCTCGGTGTGCACACGGCCGCCTGCAGTGACGGCCATGTGCAGGTGATGAGCGCGACGATGCTGGCTGAAGGCGACTGCGCCGTGGTCATCTCCAACTCGGGCCGCAGCCGCGACCTGATCGACACCGCCGAGATCGCGCGCCGCAAGGGCGCAACGCTGATCGTCATCAGCGCCAGCGACTCACCGCTGATGCGTCTGGCGGTGTCGGCCAACCAGATCGCGCTGGCGGCCGACCACGGCGAGGACTCCGACCGCTACAGCCCGATGGTGTCGCGTCTGCTGCACCTGGTGGCGATCGACGTGCTGGCCACCGGGGTGGCGCTGCGCCTGGGCAGCGCCACGCTGCGGCCCATGCTGCAGGACATCAAGCGCGCCTTGCGGGCGCGGCGCTACGTCGAGGGCTAGAGCCGCGCGATTTGGGGCCGCTCATGCGGCCATCGCGCGGGGCGCTGCGAACGCGAGCAGCGAGTCGACGCCATACAGTCGCACCAGCTCGGTCAGCTTGGCCGGCGCAGCCTGGACCTCGAAACCCTTGTTCCAGCCACGCGCCATGCGGCGGCATTCGAGCAGCACCGCGACCGCCGCGCTGTCGAACGTGCGCAGGGCCGCGGCGTCAACGATCAGCGTCGCCGCGTCGTCGGAGCGCAGCGTCTGCTCGAACATGCGCAAGGCCACAGTGGCCTCGCGCAACGTGAGCGTCTCGGGCAGCACCAGCATGTCGGTTCGCTCGGTGTGCGCGCGGTCAGTTCTTGGCCGGCGGCGAGATGCTCTTGTTCTTCTCGGTCAGGCGCGCGATCAACGCATCGACACCGCCGGCGCTCAGGTCCTTGGCGAACTGGCTGCGAAAACTGTCGGTGGCCCACAGACCGAGCACGTTGAAGTCGTAGATCTTCCAGGCGTCGCCCGCCTTCTCGGAGAAAGTCATTCCGCGCGTTCCGGCACGGCGCTGGGGTGAGCCTGCCGACTTCGGTGGAATTGCGGTGTACCTGGCGAGCGACGCCAGCCTGTTCGTGACCGGCCGCACACTGACGGTCGACGGCGGCCAGACCCTGTGAGGAAGTGGGTTCTCGCCCTGGGCGCGCTGGCCCTGGCGAGCTGTCGGCCTTCGGGACCCGTCGGTCCGGAGCACGGTCACTTGGCGGTCGATCTGGTGCCACTGCTCGGGCCCGCCCAGGCCGACGATCGGACCGCGATCGGCGCTCGGGCCGCGGTCGACACCTGGATCGAGGTTCCGGCACACGCCGTGCTGCGCGTCGATCGCGTCGCCCGTCTCGAGACGCACGGCAATCTGGTGTTCCTGGCCGGGGCGGATGCCTGGAAGATCAAGCGGGCGGTGCGCTTTTCCTACATGGATTTCTCCACCCTCGAGAAGCGCCGCACGGCGTGTGAGCGCGAGATGGAGGTCAACCACCGGCTCGCGCCGCAGATCTACCTCGGCTGCGTGCCAATCACGCGCTCCGCTGACGGCAAGCTCGGGTTCGGCGGCAGCGGCGAGGCCGTCGAATGGGCGGTGCACATGCGCCGCTTCGACCAAGCGGCGCTGCTGAGCAGCATCGCTGCGGCCGGGGGGATCGCAGGAGGCTTGGCGAGGGCCGTCGCGGACGCGGTGTTCGACAGCCATGCTGGAGCCGATCGGGTGGCCGCGGCGTCCGCAGGTGCGCAGATCGCCGACCTCGCCTCCTCGATCGGCGAGGCCATCGGCCGCTCGGGCACCTTCGATGTCGAGGATGCACGACGGTTTGCGCGTGAGGTCCAGGATCACGCTCGCCAAGTCGGGCCGCTGCTCGAAACGCGCGCGCGGCAGGGATGCGTGCGTCGCTGCCATGGCGATCTGCATCTCGGCAACATCGTGGTCTGGCAGGACCAGCCGACGCTGTTCGATGCCATCGAGTTCGACGAGAAGCTCGCGACCGTCGATACCCTTTACGACCTGGCCTTCCTGCTCATGGACCTCGACAGCCATGGACAAAGGCAGGCCGCCAACATCGTGCTCAATCGCT
>CALMQI010000153.1 GCA_937871935.1 uncultured Burkholderiales bacterium | reverse complement strand
CCGCGAGCCAGCGAGCCAGCGTTTGCGCGTCGACCGCCGGCGCGCGCTCGTTCTGCGGCCGGATCATCGGATGATTCATGCGAATGATCTCGGGCTTGACCTTGACGATGAGCTTGCCGAAGGGCACATCGTCGGACTCGCTTTCCTTGGTCACGAGGTCGGCGAAAGGTGCCTGCGCGCGCAGCCAGTGCAGGAAGGCACGCATCTCTTCGTGCGCCCCGGCCATGAACAGGTTGATACCTTCTTCGGCCAGCAGCACGGTGCCGCGCAGCCGGCAAGCCTGCGCCTGCGCACGAATCGCGTCGCGCCATGCGGAAGGCCCGCTCAGCGCGACGAACTTGTAAGCCGAGACATTGAGAATTGATTTCACGCGCCAAATTTTACGGGCCCCGCCTTCCCTAAAATGCAGCGCATGGCATTTGTTCACCTGCGCACCCACACCGAATTTTCTGTCGTCGACGGCAGCCTGCGAATCGACGAGTTGACAGACGCCTCGGCGGCCGACCGGCAAGGCGCACTCGCGATCACCGACCTGTCGAATTTGTTCGGCGCGGTCAAGTTTTATGTGGCCGCGCGCCGGCGTGGCATCAAGCCGCTGATCGGCGCCGACCTGTGGCTGCTCGGCCGCGACTTCAACGTGCAGGGTGACCACCAGCAATGGGCCTGGGCCGGACGCGGCAGGCGTCATCACGCGCTGGCCTATCCTGCCCTGCGCGGTGCCAATCAGCTGCTCAACGCGGCCGGGGCGCTGGCCGCACTGGAGGCGCTGCGCGATCGCCTGCCGGTCAACGCGCAGGCGGTGCGCAGCGGCTTCGCGATGGTCGAACTCGCAGGCCGCTTCCAGATCGTTCCGGGCCAGCCGGCGATCGTGCTCGACGTGGCGCACAACCCGCAGTCGGTGGGCGCGCTGGTGGCCAATCTCGATCAGATGGGGTACTTTCCGCGCACGCACGCCGTCTTCGGCGTGATGGCCGACAAGGACATCGACACGGTGCTGCGCTTGACGGCGCCACTGGTCGACGCCTGGTACTTGTGTGACCTGCCGCTGCCGCGTGCGGCCACCGCAGCGGCGCTGTCGGCACGCGTGCCGCGCATTCACGGCACACGCGACATCGCCGTCAGTGCCCACGCATCGCCCGTGGCCGCGCTGCGCGCCGCCCTCGGACGCGCGGACCCCGCTGATAGAATCGTCGTCTTCGGCTCCTTCTACACCGTGGGCGGCGTGCTGAAGGACGGCCTGCCGCGGACTGCGGCCAGGCACCTGGGCTGATCCGCTTCGCGCCCGGGCTGCCTGCAGCGTCGCAGCCGTCCCTCTCACACGTGTCCGGCCGCGCCTGGCGCAGTGCATGGGTCTGTTTTCATCTCGCAAGAGTGCTGAACCGTCGGCTGCCGAGCGTGCCGGCGCCGTGTCGATCGACCCGGTGCAGGCCGCGCGGGGACAGGCGCGCCGTCGCCTGATCGGTGCGGCGGTGCTGCTGGGCGTCGGCGTGATCGGATTCCCGATCCTCTTCGAAACGCAGCCGCGGCCGATTCCGATCGATCTGCCGATCGACATCCCGCGCAAGGACAACGCGCCGTCGCTGCCGTTGCCGCCGCCGCGTGTGCCATCGACCGGCGCGGTGGCGACGCCGCGCGTCAGCAGCGGTGTCATCACCGACGCGCGGCGCGACACGCCTGCCGTGCCGACGACGGCGCCCAAGCCTGCCGATGCGGCACCGGCACCCGCACCCGCACCCGCGCCCGTACCCACTGCGCCGGCGAAGCCGGCAGCGCCGCCGAGTATTTCCGCCGCGCCGGCCGCACCAGCGCCCAAGCCAGCCATCGCGTCGGCGCCGGTCGTCGACGACGGCCAGCGCGCCAAGGCCCTGCTCGAGGGCAAGCCGGTCGAAGCCAAGCCGCCGGCCGCGCGGGTGGCCGAGGCCAAGCCCGCCAAGTCGCCGGCCGACACGGCAGCGTCCACCAAGGCGAATGGCGACGACAAGGCCGATGCCGCAGGCGGCCGCTTCGTCGTGCAGGTGGCGGCGTACAGCGAGGCCGGCTCGGCGCGCGACATGCGCCAGCGTGTCGAGAAACTCGGCCTGAAGAGCTACACGCAGGTGGTCGAGGTCGACGGTGCCAAGCGCATCCGCGTGCGCGTCGGCCCGTTCCCGGCACGCGACGACGCCGAGAAAGCCGCCGCGACGCTCAAGGCCGCCGGCCTGCCGGCTGCGGTGCTCACGCTGTGACGGCCATGGCGCACATCGGCTGGGTCGACTGGACGCTGCTGGCGCTGACGCTGGTGTCCATCGTCGTCGGGCTGGTGCGTGGCCTGGTGTTCGAGGTGCTGTCGCTGCTTGGCTGGGTGGCTGCCTACGTCGCCGCGCAGGCTGCCTCGCCGTGGCTGGCGCCGCATCTGCCGATCGGCGCACCCGGCTCGGCGCTGAACTTCGGCGCGTCGTTCGCGGTCGTGTTCATCGTCGCGCTGATCGTCTGGACGCTGCTGGCGCGCCTGATCCGGCTGTTGATCCATGCCACGCCGCTGACGCTGGTCGACCGCGCGCTCGGCGGCGTGTTCGGTCTGGCGCGCAGCGTGGTGCTGCTGCTTGCGGTGGCAACGATCGTCTCCTTCACGCCGGCCGCCAAGGCGAGCGCCTGGCGGTCGTCGCACGGCGCGGCCTGGCTCGGCGTGCTGCTGGCCGGCATCAAGCCGCTGCTGCCGGTCGACGTGACCCGACACTTGCGGGCCTAGCGCGCGCCAACCGAGGACTCAACACCATGTGCGGCATCGTCGGCGTGATCTCCCAGGCTCCGGTGAACCAGCTCATCTACGACGCGCTGCTGCTGCTGCAGCACCGCGGGCAGGACGCCGCCGGCATCGTCACGATGCAGGGTACCAAGTGCTTCATGCACAAGGCGCGCGGCATGGTGCGTGACGTCTTCCGTACGCGCAACATGCGCGCGCTGCCCGGTACCGTGGGTCTCGGCCAGGTGCGTTATCCGACCGCCGGCAATGCCTACAGCGAAGAGGAAGCGCAGCCGTTCTATGTGAATGCGCCGTACGGCATCGTGCTGGTGCACAACGGCAACCTCACCAATGCCGCCGCGCTGAAGCAGGAACTGTTCGACGTCGATCGCCGGCACATCAACACCGGCAGCGACACCGAGGTGCTGATCAACGTGCTGGCGCACGAGATCGAGCGCGCCGGCCGCGACCGCGTGCTGACGCCCGACCTCGTCTTCACCGCGGTGTCGGCGGTTCACCGTCGTCTGCAGGGCTCGTACGCGGTGGTGGCGCTGATCGCGGGCCATGGCCTGCTGGCGTTTCGCGACCCGTTCGGCATCCGACCGCTGGTGTTCGGCCGCGGGCAGACCAGCGAGGGCCCGGAGATCGTGGTCGCCAGCGAGTCGGTCGCGCTCGAAGGCACTGGCCACCGCGCCGAGCGCGACGTCGCGCCCGGCGAGGCGATCTTCATCGACCTGCAGGGCAACGTGCACACGCGCCAGTGCGCCGAGCAGCCGACGCTGAACCCGTGCATGTTCGAGTACGTGTATCTCGCGCGGCCCGACTCGGTGATCGACGGCATCTCGGTCTACCAGGCCCGGCTCAACCTGGGCGAGACGCTGGCGCAGCGGCTCATCTCGACGATGCCGCCGTCGGAGATCGACGTCGTGATCCCGATCCCCGAGTCGAGCCGCCCGAGCGCGATGCAGCTGGCGCAGAAGATCGGCAAGCCGTATCGCGAAGGCTTCGTGAAGAACCGCTACGTCGGCCGCACCTTCATCATGCCGGGGCAGGCCGTGCGTCGCCGCTCGGTGCGGCAGAAGCTTAACGCCATCGTGCAGGAGTTCCGTGGCCGCAACGTGCTGCTGGTCGACGACTCCATCGTTCGTGGCACGACCAGCAAGGAGATCGTGCAGATGGCCCGCGAGGCCGGCGCGCGCAAGGTCTACATGGCGTCGGCGGCGCCACCGGTGCGCTTTCCCAACGTCTACGGCATCGACATGCCGACCAAGGAAGAGCTGATCGCGCACGACCGCAGCATCGAGCAGATCCGCGAGTTCATCGGCGCCGACGCGCTGATCTACCAGGACGTCGACGCGATGAAGCGTGTCGTCGGCGCGTTGAATCCCAAGCTGAACGGCTTCGAGGCCTCGTGCTTCGACGGCCACTACATCGCCGGCGGCGCCGACGGCGCTGATGCGGCGCGTGCTGCCGGCGGCGACGAAGACGAAGACCAGCAACGCAGTCGCCTCGCGCTGCACAGCGCGGCGGAGGCGTCATGATCCCGCGGGTACCGTTGCCGCCTGATGCGCGGCTCGACACGCTGGCCGTGCGCGAGGGGCTGCCCGCCGGCCCGTGGGGCGAGAACTCCGAGGCGCTGTTCCTCACCAGCTGCTTCGTGCACCCGGATGCAGAGACTGCCGCACGCCGCTTCGCCAACGAGGAAGACGCCTTCGTCTACAGCCGCTTCTCGAACCCCAACGTCACCATCATGGAGCGCCGCCTCGCCGCGCTCGAAGGCACCACCGGCTGCATCGGCACCGGCAGCGGCATGGGCGCGATCGTGCTGATGGTGATGGGGCTGCTGAAGGCCGGCGACCACGTGATCTGCTCGCAGAGCGTGTTCGGCTCGACCATCAAGCTGCTGCAGGGCGAGTTCGGCAAATTCGGTCTCGAGAGCAGCTTCGTCAGCCAGACCGATGTGCGCGAGTGGCAGGCCGCGATGCGGCCGAACACCCGGCTGCTGTTCGCCGAGACGCCGACCAACCCGATGACCGAGGTGTGCGACATCCAGGCGCTGGCCGACATCGCCCACGACGGCGGCGCCTTGCTCGCGGTGGACAACTGCCTGTGCTCGCCCGCGCTGCAGCAGCCGGTGAAGTTCGGCGCCGACATCGTGATGCACTCGGGCACCAAGTTCCTCGACGGGCAGGGTCGCGTCAACGCCGGCGCGTTGTGTGCGCCGGTGGAGATGGTCGAGACCAAGTTCGTGCCGGTGATGCGCAGCGCGGGCATGAGCCTGTCGCCGTTCAACGCCTGGGTCGTCGCCAAGGGGCTGGAGACGCTGTCGATCCGTGTGCTGGCACAGAGCGACCGCACCCTCGCGCTGGCGCGCTGGCTCGAGTCGCACCCTGCGGTCGAGCGTGTCTACCACCCCGGCCTGTCGTCGCACCCGCAGCACGAACTCGCGATGCGCCAGCAGAACGGGCAGGGCGGGGCGGTGCTCGCGTTCAACATCAAGGGCGGCCGCGAGCAGGCCTTTGCCGTCGTGGACGCCACGCGCATCTGCAGCATCGCCGCCAATTTCGGCGACACGCGCACCATCATCACGCACCCGGCCAGCACCACGCACGGGCGCCTCACCGAGGCGCAGCGCCAGGCCGCCGGCATCGGCCAGAACATGATCCGCCTGGGCGTCGGGCTGGAGGACGTCGAAGACCTCAAGGCCGACCTCGCGCGCGGTCTCGACGCGCTCGTGGCATGACGACCGGCCGCGTGCCGGTGCGCACGCGCATCGCGCCGTCGCCCACCGGCTTCCTGCACCTGGGCACGGCGCGCACGGCGTTGTACTCCTGGGCTTATGCGCGCCACCACGGCGGGCAGTTCGTGCTGCGCATCGAGGACACCGACGTCGCGCGCTCGACGCAGGACTCCGTCGAGCAGATCCTGGTGGCGATGCGCTGGCTCGGCCTCGACTACGACGAGGGCCCGATCTACCAGATGCAGCGCCTCGAGCGCTACCACGCGGTCGTCGAGCAGATGCTCGCCGCCGGCACCGCCTACCGCTGCTACTGCACGCCCGACGAGCTGGAGGCGATGCGCGAGGCGCAGCGTGCGCGCGGCGAGAAGACGCGCTACGACGGCCGCTGGCGCCCGCGCCCCGGCAAGACGCTGCCGCTGCCGCCGGCCGGCGTGCAGCCGGTGGTGCGCTTCGCCAACCCACCCGACGGGCATGTGCACTGGGACGACCTGGTCAAGGGCCCGATCAGCATCAGCAACGAGGAGATCGACGATCTCATCATCCTGCGGCCGCCGCCCGAGGGCGCGGGTGCCGGTGCGCTGGGCGTGCCGACCTACAACTTCGCGGTCGTCGTCGACGACTGGGACATGGCGATCACGCATGTCTTTCGCGGCGACGAGCACATCAACAACACGCCGTGGCAGATCAACATCTTCCGTGCGCTGAAGGCGCCGCTGCCGCTGTTCGGCCACTGCCCGATCATCCTCGGCGAAGACGGGCTCAAGCTCAGCAAGCGCCGTGGCGCGGTCAGCGTCACCGCCTACCAGGAGGCCGGCTACCTGCCCGAGGCGATGCTCAACTACCTGGCGCGCCTGGGCTGGAGCCACGGCGACGAGGAGCTCTTCAGCCGCGAGCAGATGGTGCAGTGGTTCGACGGCAGCCACCTGGCCAAGAGCCCCGCGCAGTGGGACCCGGCCAAGCTCGCCTGGGTCAACGCCCACTACATCAAGGTCGCTGCCGACGACCGGCTGGCCGCGCTGGTGGTACCGTTCCTGCAGCAGCGCGGCGTCACGGTCGAGGCGGCCGATGCACGCCTCGCGGCGCGCTGCGCGCTCTTCAAGGACCGCTGCAATACGCTGGCTGAGCTGGCCGACTGGCTGGCGATGTTCCACCTGCCGCCGGCACCCAGCGACGCCGATCGTGCCACGCATCTCACCGACGCCGTGCGTCCCGCGCTGGCCGCGCTGCGCGCGCGTCTGGCGAGCGTGTCCTGGGACAAGGCGGGAATCGCGCAGGCGATGAAGGACACGCTCGCCGAGCACAAGCTCAAGATGCCGCAGCTGGCGCCACCGGTTCGCGTGGCGGTGTGCGGCCGCAGCCAGACGCCGGCCATCGACGCGGTGCTGGCGTTGTACGACCGCGATGCGGTGCTGCAGCGGCTGGCAGTCGTGCTTGATTGAGCCGCTATAATCCCGGACTCGCTTGATGCGCGGCGAGTTGTGCCCGTACCGGGGGTATAGCTCAGCTGGGAGAGCGCTTGCATGGCATGCAAGAGGTCAGCGGTTCGATCCCGCTTACCTCCACCAACTCACCGCGCAGCAAGTCGACGAAGTCTTTCTGACCCCTTCGTCTAGAGGCCTAGGACACGACCCTTTCACGGTTGTAACAGGGGTTCGAATCCCCTAGGGGTCGCCAACAACAACAGCAAGAACGGCACGCAACGGCACCGCAAGGTGCCGTTGTCGTTTGGGACGTCGCAGTCAGCTCAGACCCAGCAGCCGCTTCGCGTTCTCCTTCAGGATCAGCGGCTTCACCTTGTCCTTGAAGCCGGCGTCGTCGAAGTCGGCCATCCAGCGCTCGGGCGTGATCAGCGGGTAGTCGCTGCCGAACAGCATGCGGTCCTTCAGCAGCGTGTTGGCGTACTGCACCAGCTGCGGCGGAAAGTACTTCGGGCTCCAGCCCGACAGATCGATCCACACGTTGGGCTTGTGCAGCGCGAGGCTCAGCGCCTCGTCCTGCCACGGCCAGCTGGGGTGCGCGATCACGATCTGGATGTCGGGGAAGGCGATCGCCACGTCCTCCAGCAGCATCGGGTTGCTGTTCTGCAGGCGCAGGCCGCCGCCGCAGCGCATGCCGCTGCCGATGCCCGAGTGGCCGGAGTGAAAGATCGCCGGCAGCTTGTATTCGGCGATCACCTCGTAGATCGGCCAGGCCATGCGGTCGTAGGGCATGAAGCCCTGCACCGTGGGGTGGAACTTGAAACCCTTGACGCCGTGCTCCTCGATCAACCGCCGTGCCTCGCGCGCGCCCATCTTTCCCTTGTGCGGGTCGATGCTGGCGAACGCGATCATCATGTCGGCGTTCTTCTTCGCCGCGTCGGCGATCTCCTCGTTCGGGATGCGGCGCCGCCCGAGTTGGCTCTCGCTGTCGACGGTGAACATCACGAGGCCGATCTTCTTCTCGCGGTAGTGCGCGATGGTCTCCTCGATCGTCGGCCGGCGGTTGCTGCCGAAGTACTTGTCGGCCGCGCGGTCGTATTCCTCGCCGTAGTTGTCGAACGGGTTCCAGCACGACACCTCGGCATGCGTGTGGGTATCGATCGCGATCAACTCGTCGGTCTTCATGGTGACTCCGCTCAACGGCACTGGAAGTTCTCGGCGCGCTCCGGGTCGCCGCTGCCGGTGTAGCGGGCGACCTGGGGGTGCGGGCACAGCGGCCGCGTGCGGTTCGGTGCCCACGACGCGGGCACCTCGGCGTTCGGCACCGCGTTGCCGGCACCGCGTGCCTGCGCCACGATACGCGCTGGAGCCTCGCCTTGCTCGACCCACTTGACCAGCGGTGTCAGCGCGTCGAACTGGTCGGTCGAAGGGCCGCCGCGGCAGTGGTTCATGCCGGGCACCAGGAACAGCCGCGTGAAGCTCGCCGCATCGCCCGCATGCCGGGCGTTCAGGCGCTCCCACCAGGCGACGGTGTCGAGCGACGAGAACACGCCGTCGGCGACCCCGTGGTAGACGATCATCTTCGCGCCGCGGCGCTTCAGCGGCGTCAGGTCGTCGGCGTTGGGTGGCGTCATGAACTGCATCGACGACTCGGTGTAGACGCCTGCCGTCGCGAAGATGCGCGGCGCGTCGCGCCCGAGGTCGAACGCCATCGCATAGGCCCGCGGGTCGGCCGTGGCCGCCGGCGCTGCCGGCGGTGTCTGGAACACGAAGGCCATCGCGACCGGGTCGCGGTTGGTCACCGACGACACGAACTTCCAGCTCGCCCAGTCGGCGCCGGCGATGCCTGCGTCCCACGGAAAGCTCGCGTACAGCTTGCCGCCGCCGGGCAGCGCCGGGCCGTCGAAGATGCGCTGCAGCGCACCCTTTTGCGCCGCACTGAGGCAGCTGCCATCGCGCGCACCGGCGCAGGTGGGCACGTCGCGCTGCAGGTCGAAGGCGGTGCGGCAGGCGGCACCGTCGTGCACGATGCCGTCGGCCACGCCATCCAGTGCGTCGCAGCGCGCCAGCACCTTGTCGGCCAGCAGCCTGCGCTCGGCCGGCGTCACGGCACTGGCCAGGTCGTTCGTCGTCGCCAGCGGCGCGAACTGCTGCGCGCCATAGAGCTGGGCGGCGGCGGCCTTGGGCAGATTGAAGCCGGGGTTGCCGGCGAGGATGCCGTCGTAGTCGGCAAAGTAGCGCGCGGCCGCGACCATCGCGTGCCGCCCGCCGTTGGAGCAGCCGCCCAGATAGGCGCGCTCCGGCGCCTTGCCGTAGGCGGCGGTGATCACGCCGCGGCCGATCGGCGTCATCGTCGCGACGGCGCGATAACCGTAGTCCAGGCGCGCATCCGGGTCGATGCCGAACAGCGGCAGCTGGCGCACGCTGTGGCCGGCGTCGGAGCTCAGCACCGCGAAGCCCTGCTTCAGCGCGTTCGTCAGTTCGCCGCCGCCCCCCACGGGGCCGGTCGCGGGCTGGACGAAGCCGTCGAGTCCGCCGTTGCCCTGGTGATAGAAGCGGCCGTTCCAGTTCGTCGGCAGGCGCATCTGCCAGCCGATCGCATAGGTCTGCCCGTCGATGGCGCTCTTGCGCTCGCCGGTGCGCCCGACGACAAGGCAGTGTTCGCCCACCGGCGCACCGCCGACCTTCAGCACGTCGGCCGCCACCGGTGCCGCCGACGTGATCGTCGTGGCCGGCAACGACAGCTGCGAGGCCAGCTCGGCGCAGACCTTCAAGGCGACCCCCTTCGCAGGTGTCATCGGCGGCGCCGGCGCATCGGGCGCGCGGTTGGCGCAACCCGCGATCAACGTCGCGATGGGCACTGCGAGCAGGGTCGCGAAGGCGGCAGTCGAGCCGCGGCGTGTCGGGTGGCGAGGGATCATCTTGTCTCCTGTTTTGCGCCGGGCTTCTCGAGCGCGGCGCCCGCCCGCTGCGGTACGCGTGGGCGAGTGCTCAATTTACTTCCTAAAGTGAATCATTTCAAGACTCTCGGAAACCAAGCTCCAAGCGCGTCGCGAGCGAGATGTGCGGTTCTCTCATTGGAGGAACGCCCCGTCTCTCAGGGTAAATCCTAGGTCCTTGATCATCCATTTAATTCATAGTCGAAAGTACTTTGCAAGGCACACCATGAGTTCCAATACCGCGCCGCTGCCCACCTTCACGCCTGCACAGGGCCTGCTCGGCGGGCTCGACCTGCTGGCCGTGTCGTACGCCGGCGCCGTGGCGCACCTGCGGCTGAACCGGCCTGCCAAGCGCAATGCGCTGAACGACCCCTTCATCCAGCAGTTGCACACCGCCTTCGTCAACCTGCCCGAGGCCATCAAGGCCGTCGTCGTCAGCGGCGAGGGCGACCACTTCTGCGCCGGGCTCGATCTGTCGGAGCTGGTCGAGCGCGACATCGGCAGCGGCGTGCTGCATTCGCGCATGTGGCACGCGGCGTTCGATGCGGTCCAGTTCGGCCGCGTGCCGGTGGTCGCGGCGCTGCATGGCGCGGTGGTCGGCGGCGGGCTCGAGCTGGCCACCAGCTGCCACATCCGTGTGGCCGAGGCTTCCACCTACTACGGGCTGCCCGAAGGCCAGCGCGGCATCTTCGTCGGCGGCGGCGGGTCGGCGCGCATTCCGCGCCTGATCGGCGTCGCGCGCATGACCGACCTGATGATGACCGGCCGCGTCTACGACGCCGCCGAAGGCCAGGCCGCCGGCCTGTCGCAATACGTCGTCGCCGACGGCGAGGGCTTCGCCAAGGCGGTCGCGCTGGCCACGCGCATCGCCAGCAACGCACCGATGTCCAACTTCGCCGTCATGCATGCGCTGCCGCGCATCGCCGACCAGTCGCAGAGCGACGGCCTGTTCACCGAGTCGCTGATGGCGGCCGTGGCCGAGAGCACGCCCGATGCGCAGGACCGCTTGCGCGCCTTCCTCGAAGGGCGCGCCGGCAAGGTGGTCAAGCAGTGAAGGTGCGCGCTGCCAGCGTCGGCGGCTGCCTGCAGGCAGCTGTCGAGTCGCGCGCCGACGGCGCGGTGGTGCTGCGCTCGACCGAGGCGCTGGGCTGGTATCCCGAGCGGCTCACCGACAGCCTGGAGCAGTGGGCGCGCGAGGCGCCCGATCGCACGCTGGTCGCGCGCCGCGGCGCCGACGGTCAATGGGTGCGGGTGAGCTACGCGCAGATGCTCGAGCGCGCGCGCCGCGTCGGCCAGGCGCTGGTCGAGCTTGGCCTGTCGGCCGAGCGGCCGCTGGTGATCCTGTCCGACAACGACATCGAACATCTCACGCTCGCGCTCGGCGCCATGTGGGTCGGTGTGCCGTACGCGCCGATCTCGGCCGCTTACTCGCTGGTGTCGCAGGACTTCGGCAAGCTGCGCCACATCGTCGGCACGCTGACGCCGGGGCTCGCGTTCGCCGCCGGCCCGGCCTACGGCAAGGCGATCCAGAGCGTGCTGCCGGCCGACGTGCCGGTGGTGCTGACGGCCGGTGTGCTCGAGGGGCGTGCGGTGCGCTCGTTCGCGAGCCTGCTCGAGGCGGTGCCCGACGAGCGCTGCGAGCGCGCGCATGCCGCGGTGGGCGCCGACACGATCGCCAAGCTCCTGTTCACCTCGGGTTCGACCAAGGCGCCCAAGGGCGTGATCAACACCCAGCGCATGCTGTGCGCCAACCAGCAGATGCTGCGCCAGTGCATGCGCTTTCTGGCCGAGGAGCCGCCGGTGCTGGTCGACTGGCTGCCCTGGAACCACACCTTCGGCGGCAACCACAACACCGGCATCGTGCTCTACAACGGCGGCACGCTGTACATCGACGACGGCAAGCCCACGCCGAACGGCATTGCCGCCACGCTGCGCAACCTGCGCGAGATCTCGCCCACGGTGTACTTCAACGTGCCCAAGGGTTTCGAGGAGATCGCGCTCGCGATGGATCACGACGTCGCGCTGCGTGATCGCCTGTTCAAGCGCGTCAAGGCGTTCATGTTCGCCGGCGCCGGGCTGTCGCAACCGGTGTGGGACAAGCTCGACACGCACGGCGCGGCCGTCGCCGGCGAGCGCGTGCGCATCATCACCGGCCTGGGCATGACCGAGACGGCGCCGTCGTGCACCTTCGCGGTCGGCGAAGAGGTGCGCTCAGGCTGGATCGGCCTGCCGATCCCCGGCGTCGAGGTCAAGCTGGTGCCGATGGACGACAAGACCGAGATCCGTTTCCGCGGGCCCAACGTGATGCCCGGCTACTGGCGCGCGCCCGAGCAGACGGCCGAGGCCTTCGACGAAGAAGGCTTCTACCGCACCGGTGACGCGGTCAAGTGGGTCGATGCGGCAGATCCTTCGCGCGGGCTGGCCTTCGACGGGCGCATCGCCGAGGACTTCAAGCTTTCCACCGGCACCTTCGTCAGCGTCGGTCCGATGCGTGCCCGCATCACGCAGCTCGGCGACCCCTGCGTGCAGGACGCCGTGATCACCGGCATCAACCGCGACGAGGTCGGCGCGCTCATCGTGCCGCGCGTCGACGCCGTACGCCGGCTGGCCGGGCTGGCGGCCGACGCGCCGTTGCCCGAGGTGCTTCACCATGCGTCGGTGCGCGGCTTCTTCCAGGCGCTGGCCGACCGCTTGTGGCACGAGTCCACCGGCAGCGCCAACCGTGTCGCTCGGCTGCACGTGCTGGCCGAGCCGCCGTCGATCGACAAGGGCGAGATCACCGACAAGGGCTCGATCAACCAGCGCGCGGTGCTGACGCATCGCGCGGCCCTGGTGGAAGCCCTGTACGAAGGTGACGCCGCCGATCCGTTTGTCATCTTGCCGGCCAGGACCCAGACACGGGCCTGAACGCGCTGCTGCCGTGTGTCCCTCAACCATTCGTTTTCCCGTCGAACATCACTCAGGAGACCCTCGATGAAACTGCTCAAGACCCTGATCGCCACGGCGATCGTCGCTGCCACCGGCAGCGCGCTGGCCGACGTCAACATCGGCGTCACGCTGTCGCTCACCGGCCCCGCCTCGGGCCTGGGCATTCCGGTGGGCAACCAGTTCAAGCTGTGGCCGCAGACCATTGCCGGCGAGAAGGTCAACCTGATCATCCTCGACGACGCATCCGACCCGAGCAAGGGCGCGAGCAATGCGCGCCGCTTCGTCACCGACGACAAGGTCGACATGATCTTCGGCGGCTCGATCACCACGGTCTCCGTGGCGATCGCGGCGATCGCCACCGAAGCGAAGACGACGCAGATCGCGATCTCGCCGGTCGGCGTGCCGCCGGAGCAGGAGAAGTGGCTGTTCCGCCTGCCGCAGGGCTTCGCGGTGATGGCGCATCCGATCATCGAACACATGAAGAAGAACGGCGTCAAGACCGTCGGCTTCCTCGGCTACACCGACGCCTACGGCGAACTCTGGCTGAAGGAGTTCACCAAGCAGGGCGAAGCGGCCGGCATCAAGGTGGTGGCTGCCGAACGCTTTGCGCGCAGCGACACCAGCGTCACGCCGCAGGCGCTGAAGCTGGTGTCAGCCAACCCCGACGCGATGCTCGTCGTGGCCTCGGGTTCGGGTGCCGCGATGCCGCACAAGGCGGTCATCGAGCGCGGCTTCAAGGGCAAGGTCTACCAGACGCATGCCGCCGCCACGCCCGACCTGGTGCGCATCGGCGGCAAGGACGTCGAGGGCTCCTACGTCGTCAGCGGCCCGGCCGTCGTGGCCGAGCAGCTGCCCGACAACCACCCGTCGAAGGCCGTCGCGGTGGACTTCGTCACCAACTACGAGAAGGCCTACGGGCCCGGCTCGCGCAACCAGTTCGCCGGCCACTCGTATGACGCCAAGATCGTGCTCGAAAAGATCCTGCCGGTCGCGCTGAAGAAGGCCAAGCCCGGCACGCCCGAGTTCCGCGCCGCACTGCGTGACGCGACCGAGACCATGGGCCGCACGATCTTCTCGCACGGCGTGATGAACTGGACGCCGAGCGACCACAACGGCTACACCAGCGAGACCGGTGTGATGCTGAAGGTCGTCGGCGGCAAGTTCGTGGTGGAGAAGTAGGCCCACCGTGGACGCGACGATCGCCGGCATCCTGGCGCTCGATGGCCTGACCAACGGCGCGATCTACGCGCTGTTGGCGCTGGCCACGGTGCTGGTGTTCGCCGTCACGCGGGTGATCTTCATCCCGCAGGGCGAGTTCGTCGCGTTCGGTGCGCTCACGCTGGCGCTGCTGCAATCGGGCAAGGTGCCGGGCACGGTGTGGTTCCTGCTCGTGGTGGCCGCGGCCGTCACGCTGCAGGACCTGGTCAACGGCCTGCGCCGCGGCCAGGCCCCACAGCGCCTGGCCATGCAGGCGCTGCGCACGCTGGCCTGGCCGGTGGTGGTGTCGGTGTTCGCCATCTGGGCGGCGCCCCAGGGCCTGCCGATGCTGGCGCAGGCGGCGCTCACGGTGGCGCTGGTCACGCCCTTCGGCAGCCTGATCTATCGGCTGGCCTACGAGTCGCTGGCCGACGCCAGCGTGCTGGTGCTGCTGATCGTCTCGGTCGGCGTGCACTTCGCACTGGTCGGGCTCGGCCTGTATTTCTTCGGCGCCGAGGGTTTTCGCAACCCGAGCTTCTGGGACCAGCGTTTCTCGCTCGGCGGCGTCGCGCTGTCGGGCCAGGCGCTGATCATCTTCGCCGCGTCGCTGGCACTCATTGTCGGCCTGTGGCTGTTCTTCGAGCGCTCGCTCGCCGGCAAGGCGCTGCGCGCCACCGCGGTGAACCGGCTCGGCGCGCGGCTGATGGGCATCTCGAGCAACGGCGCCGGGCGCCTCTCGTTCACGATGGCCGCCTTCATCGGCGCGCTGTCGGGCCTGCTGATCGGGCCGACCACCACGGTGTTCTACGACAGCGGCTTTCTCATCGGGTTGAAGGGCTTCGTCGCCGCGGTGTTCGCTGGCCTGTCGAGTTATCCGCTCGCGCTGGTGGGCGCGCTGGCGGTCGGGCTGCTCGAGAGCTTCGGCAGCTTCTGGGCCAGTGCGTACAAGGAAGTGATCGTCTTCTCGACGATCCTGCCCGTGCTGCTGTGGCGCTCGCTGCGCGATCCGCACAGCGAGGAACATTGACGTCATGGCGCCCCCGAGCTCACTTCGTTCGCGGCCCCCCGCGGGGGCGCGTCAGGCCCTTCGGGCGGCCGGGCGGGCCTGACATGCAGAAGTGGGCCTTCCCCGCCTTCGCGGCGGTCATGCTGCTGCTGCCCGCACTGCCGGTGCCGGACTTCTGGATCACGCAGAGCATCTACATCGGCCTGTATGCGATCGTCGCGTTGGGCCTCGTGCTGCTCACCGGCGTGTCGGGCCTCACGTCGTTCGGCCAGGCCGCGTTCGTCGGTGTCGGTGCGTACACGGCGGCCTTTCTTGCCGTCAAGCTGGGCGTCTCGCCCTGGCTCACGCTGCTCGTCGGTGTGGCGCTCGCGGTGGCGGCGGCGCTGGTGCTGGGGGCGATCACGCTGCGCATGTCGGGCCACTACCTGCCACTGGCCACCATCGCGTGGGGGCTGGCGTTGAACTACACCATGGCCAACATGGAGTGGCTGGGCAAGTACGACGGCATCCTGGGCATCCCGCCACTGTCGCTCTTCGGCTGGAGCCTGGGCACCGGGCGCGGCCTGCATCCGCTGGTGTGGGCTATCGCGCTGCTGGCGGCGCTGGCCTCGATGCACCTGCTCGACTCGCGCCCCGGCCGCGCGATCCGCGCGTTGAAGAGCGGCTCCACGATGGCCGAGGCGATGGGCATCTCGACCTTCCGCTACAAGCTCGTCGTGTTCGTCATCGCGGCCTTCCTGGCGGCCGTGTCGGGCTGGTTGTTCGCGCACTTCCAGCGCAGCGTGAGCCCGTCGCCGTTCGGCATCAACCGGGGCATCGAGTACCTGTTCATGGCGGTGCTCGGCGGCGTGGGCCACGTGTGGGGCGCCTTCCTCGGCGCCGGCGTCGTGCGCATCGTCGAAGACCATCTGCAGGTGCTGCTGCCCAAGCTGATCGGCACCAGCGGCAACTTCGAGACCATCGTCTTCGGCATCGTGCTGGTGGTGGTGCTCAAGTACGCGCCCGACGGGTTGTGGACCTTCGTCGGCCGCTGGCTGCCGGCACCCAAGCGCGCGCGCGACTGGGCCGATGCGCCGGCGCTGCCCGCGCGCGACAAGCCGGCCCAGGGCGAACTGCTGCTCGACGTGGCCGCCGTGCGCAAGGAGTTCGGTGGCCTGGTCGCGGTCAACGACGTGAGCTTCCAGATCCGCGCCGGCGACATCGTCGGCCTGATCGGCCCCAACGGCGCGGGCAAGTCGACCACCTTCAACCTCGTCACCGGCGTGCTGCCGCTCACGCGCGGCGAAGTGACGTTTCGCGGCGAGCGCGTGTCGGGCCTGGCCTCGCGCGAGATCGCCCGGCGCGGCATGTCGCGCACCTTCCAGCACGTGAAGATGATCCCCGAGATGACGGTGCTGGAGAACGTGGCGCTTGGCGGCTACCTGCGCTCGCGAGCCGGCTCGGTGCGCGCGATGCTGCGGCTGGACCGGCCCGAGGAGCGCCAGCTCTTCGCCGAGGCCGAGAAGCAGCTGCAGCGCATCGGCATGGCCGAGCAGATGCACGAGCTCGCCGGCAACCTGCCGCTCGGCCCGCAACGGCTGATGGAGATCGCGCGTGCGCTGGCCACTGACCCAGCGCTGCTGCTGCTCGACGAGCCGGCCGCGGGCCTGCGCCTCAAGGAGAAGCAGGCGCTGGGCGAGGTGCTGCGCCAGCTCAAGCGCGAGGGCCTGTCGATCCTGCTGGTCGAGCACGACATGGATTTCGTGATGGGCCTCACCGACCGCATCGTCGTCATGGAGTTCGGCACGCGGCTGCTCGAAGGCACGCCCGAGGAAGTGCAGGCCAGCCCCGCCGTTCGTGCGGCCTATCTCGGCACCGAGCACTGAGCGCGCGATGTCCAAGTACCTCCTTCAAGTGACCGACCTGCACGCCGGCTACGGCCGTGCCGAGGTGCTGAGCGGCCTGAACCTGCGCCTGGCGCAGGGCCAGGTGGTCAGCGTGATCGGCCCCAACGGTGCCGGCAAGTCGACCACGCTCAACGCCTTGATGGGCGTGCTGCCGGCGCGCGGGCACATCGTCTTCGACGGCCACGACCTGGCCGACGTGTCGCTCGAGGAGCGTGTGATGCTGGGGCTGGCGCTGGTGCCCGAGAAGCGCGAGCTGTTCGGCACCATGCCGGTCGAAGACAACCTGGTGCTCGGCGGCTACCGCGCCATGCGCCAGCGCGTGCCGCTGTGGCGCCACGAGATCGAGCGCGTGTACACGCTGTTCCCGCGGCTGAAGGAGCGGCGTGCGCAGCTGGCCGGCACGTTGTCGGGCGGTGAGCGGCAGATGCTGGCGGTGGGGCGCGCGCTGATGTCGCGGCCCAAGCTGCTGATGCTCGACGAGCCGAGCCTCGGCCTCGCGCCGTTGGTGGTGAAGGAGGTCTTCCGCACCATCGAGAGCCTGCGCCAGGCCGGCGTGACGATCCTGCTGATCGAGCAGAACGCGCGCGCTGCGCTCGAGGTGTCGGAGTACGCCTATGTGCTGGAGACCGGCGCCATCGTGCTCGAGGGCCCGGCGCGCCAGCTCGCCGGCGACGCGCGCGTGATCGACACCTACCTCGGGGCGCGCAAGGATGGCTGACGCCGGCGCCGAGCCCCGCGCGGCGCGCGAGCGCGACCCCGACCTGTCGTTCGGCGCGCTGCAGGAGGTGCTGGGCTTCCACGTCACGCTGGCCTCGATCGTTACCGTGGGCCTGTTCGAGCGCCACGTCGGCGAGCCGCTGGGCCTGCGCAAGGCCGAGTACTCGCTGCTGATGCTGCTGCTGGCCAACGGGCCCACGCCGGCCAAGCGGCTGGCGCAGACACTGCGCCTGTCAGCGCCGCAACTCACGATGATGATCGACCGCCTGCAGGACGCGCACTGGCTGCGCCGCGAGCGCAATCCGGCCGACCGGCGCTCGCAGTTTGTCGTGCTCACGCGCGAGGGCGACGCGCTGGCGCGGCGCGCGGCCGCCGTGTCGAAGCCCATGGAGCGGGAGCTGCTGCAGTGCCTGAGCCCGGCCGAACGCGCGATCCTGATCGAGCTGCTGATGAAGGTGGCCGCCTACCGCCAGCCACAACCCGTGGACGCGGAAGCGAGCTGAGCGCCCGGCCGCGCAGGCCTGCGCTGCTATACTGCCGAGCTCGCTTTTGCGAGCATGGAGTGGTAGTTCAGTTGGTTAGAATACCGGCCTGTCACGCCGGGGGTCGCGGGTTCGAGTCCCGTCCACTCCGCCAGTCTTTCTGCGAAGCAATCGGACAGTTGCTTCCGCCCCAGCTTCCACCCCACCGAGTACCCGCCGAGGCCGCTGCGCCTGCAGCCGGCGTGCCGTGCCGGGCCGGCGGCGTGGCCTGATCACATATCAGTGCGAACACGGCAGTGCGAACACGGCCCCTCTGGTGGATCGCACTGCTCGCCGGCCTGCTGCCGTTGCTGGCGACCGCCATCGCCTATGCGTTGTCGGTTCGCGCCGGCTTGATCCCGTCGTGCAATCCGTTCTTCGAAGGCTGCGTGTCGATCAGCCGGGCTGCGCGCCACGACCTGCCCAACATCGTGTTCCGCGCCTTGCTTCTGCCCGCGGCCGTGCTGCAGGGCATCTGCTGGGCGCTGTGCCCCGATTGGTTGCACAGCCTGGGCGCCGAAAGGAAACGACTGACGCGGCTGCTGCCGCTGCTGGGCCTGGCCGCGGCTGTGTTCCTGACGCTGTACGGCACCTTTCTCGGCACCGAGGGTGAAGGTTATCGCTGGATGCGCCGCTACGGCGTGGTCTTCTACTTCGGCCTCACGTGCATCGGCATGCTGGTGGTGGCGGGTCAGATGCAGCAGCGGGTGCGCAAGCGCCGGCGCGAACGCTGGATCACCAACGCCATGCTCGCCTGCTGCGCCGCGCTGCCGTTGCTGGGCCTGGTGCACGTGCTGCTGCCACTGGCGTTGAGCGGACCGGCGGTGCACGACGCCGTGCAGAACATCACCGAGTGGTGGGCCGGCGTGATCTTCACGCTGTTCTTCGGCGTGCTGGCCTGGGCGTGGCGCGTGACGGGATTCGGCGCGCAGTTGGCGTGTGATGCGCAAGGCCCGGGCCGGAGCTGAAACGGGGGGGTGAACGGCGGCGCAGCGGACACACCGTGACACATTCCGGGGCCCCTCGCTTGCGGGATCGAGGCATCGCGCGCTGCCGGCCGTGTGGCACTCTCGTGAACAACCGCTCGACATGCGGTCGATGCGACGAACGCATCGGCACGATCGGCGGACCTGTACACGACGAGGGACTTCCATGCAGACGACCACAACCCGCTCGATCCACCCGCTGGGCGAAAGCGCTTTCAGGCAGCGCCGCGCACACCATGTCGGCTGGGTCGTCGCCGCGACAGCGGCTGCAGCGCTGGCGGCCTGCGGAGGCGGTGGCTCAGACGCGCCCGCCACGCCGGCCAACCAGGCGCCCAGCGTCACGCTCGACGCGCCGGCAGCCAACACGAACTACCTGTCGACCGACACGGTGAACATCACCGCGACGGCCGCCGACGCCGACGGCACCGTCGCCAAGGTGGAGTTCCTGAGCGACGGCGTGAAGATCGGCGAGGACACCAGCGCGCCGTTCACGTTCGACTGGGTCAACCCGCCGGTCGGCCCGCACACCCTGACCGTGCGCGCCATCGACAACACCGGCGCGTCCACGGTGTCGGCGTCGCGCACCATCTCGTCGGCACTCAACCAGGTGCCCGCGGTGGCGATGGCCGCGCCGGCCAACAACTTCAAGGCCAACGCGCCGACGGCAGTGCTGCTGTCGGCCAACGCGAGCGACACCGACGGCACGGTCGCCAAGGTGGAGTTCTTCAACATCAACCCGGCCGCGCCGGTGTTCGACGCGACCACTCTCGTGGGCGAAGCCGCCGCGGTGGGTGCGCCGCCGGCATACCAGTTCACGACCGCCGCGCTGGCCGCGGGCACCTACAACTTCGCCGCCCGCGCCACCGACAACAAGGGCGACAGCGCCACGTCGGGCTCGGTGCAGGTGATCATGAACGCGCTGCCCGTGGTGAGCATCAGCTCGCCCGCGCCCGGCGCGAACATCATCCCGGGCAGCAACGTGACGCTGCGTGCGCTGGCCAGCGATGCCGACGGCAGCATCAGCAAGGTCGAGTTCTTCCTCAACGGCAGCGCCACGCCGCTGGGCCAGGCTGCACGCGTGGGCGCGACCAGCGAATACACGCTGGCGTGGACCAGCACACTGCAGGGCGCCTACTCGTTCACCGCACGTGCGACCGACAACGACGATGCGCAGACCACCACCGGCTCGGTGGCGGTGAACGTGCTGGCCAACGTGCTGCCGAGCGTGACGCTCGACGACCCCGTTGCCGGCACCAATGCACCGACGACGTTGAATCTGTCCGCGTCGGCCGCCGACGGCGACGGCAACGTCACCGGCGTGGAGTTCTCCTACGCCCTCAATGGCGGCGCCGCCACCAAGGCCAACGGCACGCTCGCGGCCGGCAAGTGGACGCTCGCGGTGCCGGTCGGCGCCGCGCAGTTCGGCATCTACGCGGTCACCGCGACGGTCACTGACAACCTGGGCGGCAAGACCACCTCGCCGTCGAAGAGCAAGACCATCGCGGCCAACGTGCCGCCGACGGTGAACGTCACGTCGTCGGCCGCGGTCACGCTGCCGGCCGGCAATGCTCCGACGCCGGTCGCGCTGGCCGCCAGCGCGTCCGACACCGACGGCATCGCCAGGGTCGAGTTCTTCAATGGCGCAGCCAAGGTTGGCGAGGACACGACCGCTCCGTACCAGTTCAACTGGGCCGGCGTCGCCGCCGGCAGCTACACGATCACCGCCAAGGCCACCGACACCGTGGGCAGCACCACCACATCGACCGCGCAGACGCTGGTCGTGACACCGAACATCGAGGGCCTGTGGTCGACGCTCAACGACACCCAGAAGGCGGGCCTCACCCTGACACCCAGCCTTGCCATGGGCACCGATGCGGGTGTCGAGGCAGGTGCGGTGTTGACGGCCATCGGCGTGAACACGGCGGCGCCGAAGTTCGTCGTCGCGATGTCACAGGCGCTGCGCAAGCTGGCCGATCTGCCGCTCACACCGAACACCACCTACGTGGCGTGCCCCGGCGGCGGACGGACCATGATGCAGCCGAAGGCAGGCACCACCGACGAGTTCTTCGTCAACTACCGCGGTGCGGTCGACGGCGATACGAGCACGGGCTGCAAGATCGATGGCTTCGAGTTCTACGGCGGCGCCAACGAACTGACGTACCCGCAGCTGAAGACCGTCGCTCCAGTCCCTCCGGCAACACTTCCGACCACGGTGACCCTCCAGATCCCGTCGATCGCGATGTACAAGGACCTGGGCGGTGGCAGCTTCCGCATCGTCGTCGAAGGCGTGCGGGTGTCCGGCAACGGCACGCCCTACGGCATCCAGCTGCCGGCGGACCCGCTCGAGACCTTCCCGCACAACGCCTACGGCTATGCGTACGTGCAGTGCACGGTGACCGGCGGCACCAAGCGCTGCTTCACCAACCACGAGAACTCGTTCTTCTGGGCGCACGACCTCGCGTGGACCGGCTGGTCCGACAACGGCACGGCCCATCCGGCGATCGACTGGAACACCAGATCGACCGGCGCGCCACGCTTCATCAGCTCGAGCGCGCTCGTCACATGGGTCAGTACGCAGCCTTGCGTGGGAATTTCGAACCGGCTGATCAGGTCATCCAGCAATTTGAGCAGATCGCCGATCACGGGCAGCGAATCCGACGCCGGATTGATGCCGATCACCGCATCGCCGCAGCCGTACATCAGCCCATCGACGATCGAGGCGGTGATGCCCCCGATATCGTCGGTCGGATGGTTCGGCTGCAAACGCACCGCCATCGTCCCGGGCAGGCCGATGCTGTTGCGAAAGCGCGTGACGATGCGGCACTTCCCGGCCGCCAGAATGAGATCCTGGTTGCGCATGATCTTCGACACCGCCGCCGCCACCTCCGGCGTCTTTTGGGCCGCGGGGAGCATCCGCGAACGTCGCGGCGGCCGCGCAGGACCGCCCCGGTATGCCGCCGCCCCTGCCGGGTGCGACGCATGCCGCCGGGGGCGACGCCAGTGCCACCCGGCTCGGTAGGTTGCCGCCCAATCCCCTGCGGCCGGGCGCAACACCGCCTCCGATCTCCGCCACGGCCGGGCCTGACGGCGCGCCCGAGCAACCGCCAGCCGACGACGGCGCAGCGCAGCACCCGCCTCGCCCAAGGCCCGGCCCGCCGCCGCTGCCGCGGGGAGCGGTGCCCGAGCGCCGCGGCGCCAACACCGGTAATATCCCGCCCGGGCTGGAGCCCCGCGCCACGCAGCCGCTGCCGCCACCACCCCAGCAGGTGCGCCCCAACGGCTACCCGTCGCCCGATTTCTCCAAGCTGCCGCCCAACATTGCCGAGAGCCTGGCGAAGCTGGCCGGGCGCGGGGCGGTCGGACCGCGCGGCGGCGACGCGCCGTCGCCACCTGCCGCCCCGGACTCCGGCGCAACCGGCGGCAAGCCTCCGCACGGCCGATAGAGCAATGCTGCACCCGTCATCCCGGCCGCGGGATCGCGCGAGGTGCGATCACCGCGAGCCGGGACCTGC
>CALMQI010000152.1 GCA_937871935.1 uncultured Burkholderiales bacterium | reverse complement strand
CAAGGCCTTCGTCACCGCCGAGATCGCCAAGTGGGGCCCGGCCATCAAGGCCGCCGGCCAGTACGCCGATTGAACGACGGTCTGCGCGAAGCGCTGGAGCGGGTACGCCGCGGCGCGTTGTCGCGGCGCGGCTTCATCGGCGCGGTCACGGCCCTCGGGCTGCCCGCGCCGATGGCATGGCAGCTGCTCTCGCACGCCGGCCTGGCACAGGCGCAGCCGACCTTCAAGTACGCGCCGACCAAGCGCGGCGGCGGCGGCACGCTGAAGATCCTGTCGTGGCAGGGGCCGACGCTGCTGAACAGCCACTTCTCCAACGGCAGCAAGGACCAGCTCGCCACGCGCTTGTTCTACGAGCCGCTGGCCACCTGGGACCGCGACGGCTCGATGTACCCGGTGCTGGCCGCCGAGATACCGAGCCTGGCCAACGGCGGCGTCGCCAAGGACGGCCTGTCGGTGACCTGGAAGTTGAAGCGCGGTGTGACCTGGCACGACGGCGAGCCCTTCACCGCCGACGACGTGGTGTTCAGCTGGGAGCTGCTGCGCGACCCGGCGGCGGCCGCCTTCACGTTCGGCACCTACCAGCCGATCAGCGAGGCGCGCCGGATCGACAGCCACACGGTGCAGCTTCGCTTCGCCAAGCCCACACCGGCCTGGTACGACGCTTTCGTCGGCGACCCGGTGCTGCCGAAGAAGCACTTCGCCGCCTACCGGGGCGCCAAGTCGCGCGAGGCGCCGGGCAACTTGAAGCCGGTGGGCACGGGCCCGTACAAGCTGGTGGAGTTCAAGCCCGGCGACTGGGTGCGCGGCGAGGCCAACATGGCCTACCACATGCCCAACCGGCCGCACTTCGACGCGGTGGAGATCAAGGGCGGCGGTGACGCCGTGTCGGCCGCCCGCGCGGTGCTGCAGACCGGCGAGTACGACGCCGCCTGGCTGATCCAGGTGGAAGACGAGATCCTGCAGCGCATGGAGCGCGGCGGCCAGGGCCGCATCGACGTGGCGCCGGGCGGCGACGTCGAGTACATGATGCTCAACCAGTCGAATCCCTGGGTCGAGTTCGACGGCGAACGCTCGCACGTGTCGACGCAGCACCCGTTCCTGCGCGATCCGGCGGTGGCCACCGCCATCGCCCACATGGTGGATCGCGACTCGATCCAGAAATTCATCTTCGGTCGCGGCGGCGTGGCGACGAGCAACTTCCTGAACAACCCGCCGCAGTTCCAGTCCACGCGGCAGGGCGAGGGCTTCGATGTGGCGCGCGCCAACGCGCTGCTCGACTCGGCCGGCTGGACGCGCGGCGCCGGCGGCCAGCGAGCCAAGGGCGGCCAGCAGCTCAAGCTGCTGTTTCAGACCTCGACCAACGCATCACGACAGAAAGTGCAGTCGATCTTCAAGCAGGCCGCCAGCCAGTGCGGCATCGAGGTCGAGCTGAAGGCCACCTCGGCCACCGTGTTCTTCTCGGGCGACGCCGCCAACCCCGACACCAACGCCCGCTTCATCGCCGACCTGCAGATGTACACCATCACGCGCGGCGGGCCGGACCCGGGGCGCTTCATGGAGCTGTTCTGCTCGTGGCTGGTCGCCGGCAAGGCCAACAAGTACCTCGGCCGCAACGTCACACGCTGGCGCAATGACGACTACGACAAGACCTTCCGCGCCGCCGAGAACGAGCTCGACCCGGTGAAACGCGCCGCGCTGCTGATCAAGCTGAACGACATGATCTGCAATGCGCACGTGGTGGTGCCGATCGTCGCGCGCCCCAAGCTGATGGCGCTGGGCCACAAGCTGCAGGCGCCGATCAGCGGCTGGACGGTCGAGAGCGGTCGAATCTTCGACTGGTACAAGAGCTGACCATTCTCTGAGTTGCGCGCGCCTGCGCGGCACTCCCAAAACCGCGAGGCGCAAAGGCGCAATCAGACGACCCGCAGCGGTATCGTCACCGGCCCGTCGTTGACCA
Organism: uncultured Burkholderiales bacterium; assembly: GCA_937871935.1. Classification (GTDB taxonomy): domain Bacteria; phylum Pseudomonadota; class Gammaproteobacteria; order Burkholderiales; family Burkholderiaceae_C; genus JAEUPI01. The sequence continues at coordinate 2,728 of CALMQI010000152.1, read as the reverse complement.
GCTCCACCTGCATGTCGGCACCGAATTCACCCGCAGCGACTACCGCGTGGCGCTCGCGCGCCAGGCGCACCACCGTGTCGTAGAGCGCACGGCCGAGCACCGGCGGCGCGGCATCGGTGAAGCTCGGTCGGTTGCCGCCCGACGTGTCGGCCGCCAGCGTGAATTGGCTGACGATCAAGAGGCCACCCGCCACGTCCTGCACGCTGCGGTTCATCTTGCCGGCGTCGTCGGCAAAGATGCGCAGCTTCAGCAGCTTGTCGACCAGCTTCGCGGCGTGCGCCTCGCCGTCGGCCGGCTCGGCGCAGACGAACACCAGCAACCCGGCCTCGATGGCGCCGACGGTCGAGCCGCCCACCTGCACGCGGGCGCGCGACACACGTTGCACCAGCGCGATCACTTCAGGTCCTGCTCGTCGCCGAAATGCGCCTCGACGTCCATCGGCAGCAGCTGGATGCTGGCGCGCAGCCCAGGCACCGCGCTCATCAGCGCCTGCTCCACCGACGCACGCAGCGCCGCGGCGCGGCCCAGCGTCCAGGCCGACGGCATGTGCATGTGCAGGTCGACGAAGCGGCGCTGCCCGGCGCGGCGCGTCACCACGTGGTCGAAGCGGATCGCGTGGTGCTCGAACTCCTTGAGCGTGCCGTCGATCAGCGTGCGCACGTCGGGCTCGAGCGCGCGGTCCATCAGCCCGTCGGCCGAACGCCAGACCAGCAGCACGCCTTCGCGTGCGATGTTGCCGGCGACGGCGATCGCGATCGTCGGGTCCAGCCACAACCAGCCGGTGAAGTGCACCGCGATCAGCGCGCCGACCACGCCGGCCGACGTCCACACATCGGTGAACAGGTGGCGGGCATCGCCCTCGAGCGCCATCGAGCGGTGCTCGCGCGCCTTGCGCAGCATGGCCCAGGCCAGCACGCCGTTCATGATCGAGGCCACCACCGACAGCGCCAGGCCGAGGCCCAGCGACTGCAGCGGCTGGGGGGCGAACAAGCGCTGCACCGCGGCCCAGATGATCGCCAGCGCCGCCACCAGGATCAGCACGCCTTCGAAACCGCTCGAAAAGTACTCGGCCTTGTGGTGTCCGTACGGGTGGTCCTCGTCGGGCGGCTGCGCGGCCACGGTGACCATCATCAGCGCGAACACCGCGCCGGCCAGGTTGACCAGCGACTCCAGCGCGTCCGACAGCAGGCCCACCGAGTCGGTGAGATACCAGGCGCCGAACTTGAGCACGATGGTGGCCAGCGCCACGGCGATCGACAGCTTCAGATACGAGCCCACCTGCATGGTGGCATTGTGACGCGCACCCCGGCGACGTTGCGGCGAGCGGACAACCCTTCGATCCAGTCCGGTACTCGCCCGACACACAATCGGCCGGCCCCGCCACTGCCCGAGGAGACACCTGATGCCCCGTCTGAACGTCAACGGCAAGGAGCGCGACTACGACGCCGAGCCGGAAACTCCATTGTTGTGGGTGATCCGCGAACAGCTCAACCTCACCGGCACCAAGTACGGCTGCGGCGTCGCGCAGTGCGGCGCCTGCACGGTACACATCGACGGCGAGCCGGTGCGCAGCTGCGTGCGGCCGGTGTCGACGGTGACCGCGTCGCAGAAGATCACCACCATCGAAGGCCTGGCGCCGAACGCGTCGCACCCGCTGCAGAAGGCCTGGATCGAGCTCGACGTGCCGCAGTGCGGCTTCTGCCAGAGCGGCATGCTGATGGCCGCGGCCGCGCTGCTGAAGAAGAAGCCCCAGCCCACCGACGCCGACATCGACGAGGCGATGACCAACATCTGCCGCTGCGGCACCTACAACCGCGTGCGCGCGGCGATCAAGATCGCGGCCAAGTCCCGGAGCGCAGCATGAGCGCCACCGCCTCGTCCACCGTCTCGCGCCGCCGCTTCCTCGGCGCCTCTGCCGCCACCACCGCCGGCGCGCTGGTCGTCGGCTTCCACATTCCCGATTCACCGCTGGTCGGCCAGGCCGCGGCGCAGGGCAGCAGCGCGCAGGGCGAGATCAACGCCTGGGTGCTGATCAAGCCCGACGACACGGTCGTCGTGCGCATCGCGCGCAGCGAGATGGGCCAGGGCACGCTCACCGGGCTGGCCCAGCTGGTCGCCGAGGAGCTCGAGTGCGACTGGGCCAAGGTGACCACCGAATACCCCACGCCGGGCCAGAACCTGGCGCGCAACCGGGTGTGGCAGAACTTCTCCACCGGCGGCAGCCGCGGCGTGCGCGAGTCGCACGACTACGTGCGCAAGGGCGGCGCCGCGGCGCGCCTGATGCTCATGCAGGCCGCCGCCAGCGGCTGGAGCGTGCCGGTGGCCGAATGCACGGTAAGCAACGGCGTGATCTCGCACGCGAAATCGGGCCGCACGGTGCGCTATGGCCAGGTCGCCGAGGCGGCGAGCAAGCTGAGCCCACCGACCGACATCACGCTGAAGGACCCCAAGACCTGGAAGGTCGCGGGCAAGCCCGTCAAGCGGCTCGACACCGCGCACAAGGTCGACGGCTCGCAGGTCTACGGCATGGACCTCACGCTGCCGGGCCTGCTCAACGCCGCGATCAAGGACTGCCCGGTGTTCGGCGGCAAGGTCAAGAGCTTCAATGCCGCCGCCGTCAGCGGCAAGCCCGGCGTGAAGAAGGTCGTCAAGGTCGGCGACACCGCGGTGGCCGTGGTGGCCGACACCTGGTGGCACGCCAAGACCGCGCTCGACGCGCTGCCGATCG
>CALMQI010000151.1 GCA_937871935.1 uncultured Burkholderiales bacterium | reverse complement strand
ACGGGAACTCGCGGATCGCAACCCCCTGGGCAGCGTGCAGGCTCACGGCGGATATGTTCTGCACTGCCCAGCCGGCCAACCCTAGGAGGCGGTCAAGTTCCTTTCGAGCCACCTGCTCCGGGCTTGCCACGTCGTGCTGTTCCTGATCCGCGGAGGTAACGCGCCAGTTGAGATCGGCACCACCGCAGTTTGTTGTGTCGCGCGATCGTAGAGCATGAGCGCCTGAAGGCCCTCGCGCGGTCCAATTCGATGGCGATGTCCCATACGTTGTTGAACCGTATCGGATGACGGCTCCTCAATCGTGATGCTACGCGGCCTTTCGTTCGCTGCGTTTGGACTCGGTGGTACTCGCCGCCAATGCAGCCAACAAAGTCTTCATCTCGCGATGCCCGCGCAGCTTGCGGAATCGGCCCTTCGCATCGCTCAACGCGCCGGCCACCCAGCGCAGCGTCATCTGCCCGTCCTTCCAGCGTTTGACGTTGCGCGCGAAGTGCGCGATGGAGCCGTTCAGGTTCTCGATCGGGTTGGTCGTGCGCAGCGTGCGGTACAGCGCGCCGCCGATGCCCAGGCCCTGCACCGTCAGCGTCTCGTCCAGCCCTTCGCGCAGGCTGGCCGCCGCGCCCGGATGCCGGGCCTGCAACGAAGTGGCCAGGCGCTGCAATTGCCGCTTGGCCAACGCGGGCTTGGCGCTGTCCCAGGCATCGCGCAGCGCGCGGCCCACGCTGGCGTGCATGTCTTTGGGCAGGTGCTCAATGACGTTGCGCCGCTTGTGCTCCTGGCAACGCTGCACGAGCGCGCGCTGGCCGAAGCACTCGACGATGGCCTTGCGCAGCGCCTTGCCGCCGTCGATCACCCACAGCCGGGCGCGGTCGGCGTCCAGGCCGCGGTCGACCAGGTCGGACAGCAGCGAGCGCACCACCCGCGTGCTCTCGGTGGAGCCCTCGCGCAGCCCCAGCACATGCTTGTCGCCCCGGGCGTCGATGCCCAGGGCCACCAGGATGACGCGCTCGTGGAAGTGGATGCCGTCGATCATCACCACCGGCAGGTCCAGCTTGGCCAGCGAGCACGACAGCCACTCGTCGAGTTGCGCCTGGGTCAGCGCCACCCAGCGCCGCGACACCGCGCTCTTGGACACCGCGCTCGGTTCGTCGGGCGCTGGCAATGGCTCCAGCGTGCGGGCATAGCGGCGCGTGGATACGCCCGCGGCCATCGAGGCCAGCGTGGCCATGTCCAGCGGGTCGCCATCGGCGGCCCAGGCGAAAGTGGGCAATTCCAACTCGCCGCGCTCGAGGCTGCGCGCGCGCGGCTTGGCGATGGCGATGCGCTGGCCGCCCAACACCACACTGGATCGCGTGGTGCCGCCCCGCACAGCCCGGCGGCCAGCGTTGGGCACGTTCTTGGCGCCGCACAGCGCCACCCGGTCGGCTTCCATCATGGCCGCCAGCACTTGTTTGCCGGCATTCACGCAAAGACCGTAGAACGCATGCTGCACGTCGCGCAGCACGCCTTCGACGCTCAACGACAACTGCACCGGCGCGGCCGGTACTACCCGCAGTGCGGGCTTCGTGCGAGACTTCATTTCGGTGGTTCCTTTCTTTGCTTGCTAGGCACCTGGATGTTCGCATCCAGGCGAAAGGAACCGCCACCCTCAGCTCATCGGTTCAACACGTTGTGGGACATCGCCTCTGTGTTCTGCGCGGGCTAACGTTTGAGTTGAGCGGCGTGCACCGGTACCCCGGGGAACGTCCGCTCGAACAAAGGGTTAGGCGTCTTGGCCGGCTCAGTTTTGAAGTGCAACACCCGCGATGTTGTTGAGTTTGAGTTCAGCGAACACTTCGGCCGGTGTTCGGAAGCCGAGGATCTTGCGAGGCCGGCTGTTCAGAGCGTACTCGATACAAGACAGTTGCTGCCGGCTGACCTGGTTGAGGTTCGAGCCTTTTGGCAGGTACTCGCGGATCAGGCCGTTGGCGTTTTCGTTGGTGCCGCGCTGCCAAGGGCTGTGCGGATCACAGAAGAAGATGTCCATGTGCAGCCGCTTGGCCAGCGTGTCGTGCAGTGCCATCTCGGTGCCTTGATCGTAGGTGAGGGTTTTGCGCAGGCTCGCCGGGACACTACGAAGCCGCCGGGTAAAACCCTCCAGCACGGTGCCGGCGTTGCCGCCATCGAGTTTGACGAGCATGACGTATCGGCTGGTGCGCTCCACTATGGTTCCCACGGCCGAGGCATTCCTGGCGCCCTTGATGAGGTCGCCTTCCCAGTGGCCAGGCACGATGCGGGCAGCGACCTCGGGCGGGCGCAGATCGATGGAAGTCATGTTCTGCAGCCCGGTAAAGCGCCTGTGCCCGCGGGCGCGCGGCAAGCGGCCCGAATGGCTCTTGCGAAGCAGCTTGACGAGCTCGGTGCGCAGCGCGCCGCGAGGCTGCGCGTAGATGGCGCAGTAGATGGTCTCGTGGCAGACGTAGCCCATGCTCAGCGAGGGTTCGTTGGCGGCGCAGTGCATGGCCTTGAGTCTGCCGGCAATCTGCTGCGGAGACCAGCCTCGCCGCAAGCCTGCCAAGACGTGCTTCCAGCAAGCAGAGCGCACATCGTTGCCGAGCTTGCGCCGCTGGTGTCCAGCGCTCTTGCGGCGGGCGACTCGAACACGCTGGCCAAAGACGGCAAAGTAGCGCCACGAGTCCATGACGTTGGCACGTCGCACCTCTCGGGAAATGGTCGATGGACTCACCCCCAAGGCCTGCGCGACAAAGCGTTGACTGTGACCGAGCAGGAGCATCGAGTCGATGCTCAGACGGTCGGACTCGGTGAGATGTTTGTATTGAATTCCCATAAGTGCCGCACCTTACGCGTTGCGCAGGTGTTGCACTTCAAACTGGAAACCGCCCATTGATCTTCTCTCGGTTTCACCAGACTGGTAGACGTGACGCCCAACGTTTGAGTTCAGCGGCTGCCGAAGGCAGTCCGCTGGAACAAAGGGTTAGCCCGCCTTTGACACAAGTGGGAACGCCGCTGGATTGCGAATGGATTCGACTGAAAGATCTGCGTCGAGTTGCGGCCAGTACAGATGATTCGGGCTTGGCCACTGTACGTCTGAAAGTTGCTCGATCGTCGCCTTCTTGAACCACGGGAATTGCTCGCAGGGGACCAAGAGTTCTTCTGCATCGAGGAGCAGC
>CALMQI010000150.1 GCA_937871935.1 uncultured Burkholderiales bacterium | reverse complement strand
ACCTTGCAACCTGGACTCCTGCCAAACAAGTGGTATGGCTGAAGGGGGCAGGTCAAAGCGAACGTGCGATTCGGAACGCCCGCCAGAGGTACAAGTTCAGCAGCACGACTTTCTCGAGCTGCTGGTACTGGGCGGATCACAGCGCGCCACGCCTGCACCGTGCAGATCGAGGCCCCTGTCAGGGCGTCTTGGAGGCCTGCCGACGCTGAGCGAGCAGCCAACGCTCGGTCTCCCAGCGACGGATCAGTGCATCGATGCGACTGCGGTCGTCCGAAGCCAGGCGGTCGTAGGGTATGCATCGGTATGGCTTCTCGAGACAGGCTTCCAGCGTGTCGAGGCGAAGCGAGACGATTCCCCACTCGGTACTGGCCATGCCAATCTGGGTCGGGCGGTCAAGCCCGCCAATGTGCATGAACGGGGGCGCCGCCAGCCGCGCACGGGCCTCGCCGGTCAGCCAGTTCAGGACCACATCCCGATATTCGCTGATTGACAACGGCGCTGCGACCTGAGGCGACTTCTGATTGCTGACCAAGAAGGTCGCGAACTGGATCTCGTTGATGACATGGCCGTGGCCTAGGAGTCCATCCTCGAACAGCGACTCCCCGTGATCGCCGGAAACCAGCAGCAGCGTTTCGTTCCACAAGCCATGGCGCTTGAAGAGCGTCACCACCTCGCCCAACCACGCGTCCGCGTTGGCGATGGCGTTCCAGTAATTGCGCCAGGTCCATTCCTTGTTGCTCGCAGAAATCTTGTCCCGGGGGATCGGCTTGTCCACCAAGCGAAGTGGCATCTCGGGGTGGTGGTACGGGAAGTGCGGTGACTGCAGATTCACGTAGATAAAATGGGACCGACCGCGTGATGCGTCCGCGCTCAGATAGGCATCCAGTTCGCGCACGATATGCGACTCGTCGATGCGCAAGGATCCCTTGGCTGCAAATCCGAAGGTGCGTTTGTCCTTCATGACTTCGGCGTCGACAAAGGCGTCTGCGCTCTCGCGCATGGCGACGGTGGCCGAGATATCGCCGAAGTCCTCCGCTTGCGAGGAGAAGACGCCTACGCGGAATCCGCTGCGCTTTAGTTCGGTGAATAGGCTCGCATCGCCCGGCTGGGGGATCAGCCTGCCGGTGAAGATGGACTTCGACGAATCGGTCGTGAATCCGACATGACTGAAACTAGGCACCGCCACCATGCCTTCAGCCGCGATCGAATTGAGGTTCGGGGCGACGACCTTGCCTTCGATCGACTTGCCGACTGTGTCGGCACGAGCGCTCTCTATGACCACGATTACCACATGGCGGCCTCGCGGGATGACGCGCGCCGCTGGGCGCACTTCTGGCAACGCGACGAGGGTAAGGTCGCCGGCCAATCCGTCCTCATCGACACCATTGCCGGGTATATCCATTGCCAGCGGATGGCGACGAGCATCGAACGGATGGCGATCGAACTGGCGTGCGAACAACCCGTAGCCGTCGAGATCGAAGTCGCTCAGCGCATTGAGAACTTGGTTTGCGGATCGCCACGCCATCGTCCGCTCCAAAGCGTATGGGGCGTCGCCAGCCGTGCGAGGAATCACTGCCTGGGCGGTCACAATTGCCACGGCAGTCAGCGTGATCGAGCGCCAGCCGAACCGCGCCGCATCAGGTGGGTATTGCGGAGGCTCGCGGCGCCGCAGCCAGAGCCACACGATGGCCCACACAAGCAGGAAGACGGCAATGGAGCCTGCGGCGACCGCAATCTCGTTGACCGCATACAGCAGTGCATCCAAGATGCTGCCGCCGCCGAGTTGCTTGAGCAATGCAAAGCTGACAGCATCGCTGAAGTAGCTGTGGAGTTGATACCTAACCCCCAGCGCGATCACGAAGGCCCCGCCGAAGAAGAATGCGAAGTTGACGGCCGCTAAGCGATTGGACTGCCGCTTGTTGAGGCGCCGCACGACTGTCCACGCCAGCAGACCCAGAAAGACTTGGGCGACCGCATAGCCTGTCATGAAAGTCAAGATCTCAGCGGGCTCGTCGAGCGTTCGCGACTGCCCGAAGCCCCCGGAGAACAATGCGTGCTTGCGCTCTGCGAGCAGCACTTCCAGGGTCGAAACCAGCAGCACTACTATCGGCACGATCGGCCACCGCTTACGCTCTCGCACCTTGCGCTGACTCAGCATGCCGCAGCCGTCGTTGCGCGAGGCGCGTCAGTCGCCCGGACAGACCTCGCCTGGAGCCACTGCTCCAGCATCATGAGGACCCACACCATCTCTCCATAGTAGCCAGGGTGCTCAGGCAACCGGTGCTCGAGAAGCGTGCGGATGAACCCGGGGCGCACGAAGCCCCTGCGGGCCAAGCTGCCAAGCGATTCCACCGCAAGGGCACGCAACCCGGAGTGCCTCGTGGTCCACACGCCGAAGGGCAGCCCGAACCCCTGCTTGCGCTTGGTGATGATCTCGTCGGGCAAGAAACCGCGCAGTGCTTCCTTGAAGAACCAGCGCAGCTTCAGCCCGTTGAGCTTGTATTCGACCGGCAGCGTCGTCGAGAAATCGACGAGCTCGTCATCCAGGAACGGGAAACCCACGGCTACACCGGCGAGCGCGGCGGTTCCGCAGACCTTCGGCAGGTCGCTGTCCGCCAGCGTGAAGCGCCAGTCGAAGGCCAGCGTGCGGTTGAGTTCAAGGTCGGTCTGTGCCTGCGACCAAACCTCCCGTTGCAGTTGGAACGGCTCCTCGAGGTCCACACAGGCCAGAAAGTCCGGCTCGAGAACGTCCCGCACCCCCAACCGGAGCAGCAGGTTGTAGATCTTCAGCCTGTCGGGCATCGGCATCTTCGCTTGCTCGACATAGCTGCGGGCCTTGCTGAAGCCCGGTAGCCGTCCGAGCGGCGTACGCTCAAGGAGCGGCTCCATGACCGCGCGTCGCAGAGCGGCGGGAACGTGCTGGTACCAGCCGAAAATCCGCTGCTTGGCATAGCGGCTGTTGCCCCCGAAGAGTTCGTCGCCGCCGTCGCCCGCTAGCATCTTGGTGACCCCGTCATCGTGCGCCTTTAGCGCACAGTAGTACGCCGGCAGCGCAGACGAGTTGCCGAACGGCTGATCGTATGAGCGGGCGACAATCGGTATGCTGCGCACCAGATCATCCGGCGTCAGGTAGTACTCGCGGTGTTCGGTCCCGAACCGCTTCGCCGCGATGCGGGCGAATGCCATCTCGTCGTAACCTTCGGCCTCGAATCCGATCGAGTACGTATGAGCCGCGCGACCGATGGCCTGGCCAATCATCCCCGCCACGGTGGAGCTGTCAGTACCGCCGCTCAAGAAGCATGCAGGGATGCCACCGTCCAACTGTCGCGCCACAGCCTCCTGAACGAGTTGCCTGAATCGGCTCTTTAGGCTTTCGAAGGAGACCGTGCCTGACGGTTCATGGAACGTCGCCTCCCAGTACGGGCGCACCGACAACCGTCCGTTGGCCATCCAGACGCAGTGCCCGGCAGGCAGCCGGTGAATGCCGCGGAAAATGGTCCTCGGAGCCGGAATGTTGTGAAAGTACAGATAGTCAAAGAGCGCCTGCGGATCCAGTTCCTCGTCGGGCGCAACGAGATCGTCCGCACGCTGGGCAAAGAGGATGCGACCGCCTTCGACCCGGTAGCAGAGCGTCTGGACGGAGAACCGGTCGACGGCCGCGAATGCGGTGCCGCCGTCCTGGCTACGAAGCGCGACGGCAAACGGCCCACGCGAGCCTTTGGCAACATTCCTGAGTGCCTCTTCGCCTTGAGCCAGCGCCACCGTCCACCGACGTCGTTCCCCCTCGGGTTCGTCGACGCAATCGCGCACGAATACGTCTAACACAGGCGGTCGTTGGGGTGATTCGTTCGCGTCTGTCATGGATCTCGTGGGTGACGCGCCTCGCATCCAGCCGTGCGGGCGCAACTGCATCATCTAATATTGTGAGACAGAACGTCACAGTACCCTAGGTGCAACGGCGCGATACAAGTGTGCTGGCGGTGACACCTTCACGCCGTTGGCGCCTCTCGTGCCTTAAGCTTGCAGCAATGTCGTAGTCGTCGGGGCGCTAACAAGGCGGGTGCTCCTGCGTCATGCGCGGGGTACCCACTCGGATGAGCAGCGATTCTCAAGCCACGACCACTCGCCTCCGACGACTGAGACTTCGTTTTCACTCTTGACCGATCCAACATGAGCACCGACTCCTGCAATGGCAATTCGACGACCCGTGATGGCGCTGTGACCCGAGAGTCCTCACCTCGCCGGGAGTCGTCCAGCCGCCGCGCATTTCTGGGGCACCTGACGGCACTTGCCGGGTCGGGCGCGTTTGCGGCTTGCGGAGGAGGGGGAAATCCTGACGATGTGACGCCGAACTCGACGGCAGCTGGGGGGTCTATCGCGACGCCATCGCCGGCCCCGCCGCCCCCGGCGTCCAGCCCGACGCCGTCACCGACACCAGTGCCTGCGCCATCACCCACTCCGGCTCCGTCGCCAGCTCCGACACCCGCGCCAACCCCGGCTCCCTCGCCGGGGCCTAGCTCTGTACCGACGTCGCCGCCCGCGCCTCCAATCATGCGCGTGAACCCCGGCTGGCGAGCACGCTTGACCGCCTGGCAGTGGTACGAGATTGCAACCGCCGAAATTGCCACGGTGGGACCGAACTACAACCCCGGCGCCGCACTCAATGGCGGTTCAAAGCGCAATCGCGTCGATGCCTGGAACGGTATCGCGGTTGTGGACAGTAGTGTCTACATGGCCGGCGTGGGTGGACATGCCGACTACGGCGGCAACGAGGGCTACGGATGCAATCTAGCAGCGGAAGCACCGGTGTGGGTCATGTTGAATCAGCCAACACCCGATGCGCAGATCGCTCTGAATGCGTCGCACTATGCCGACGGGCGGCCGACCTCGTCTCACACCTACTACGCGTTGCACGGCGACTGGAAGCGTAAGAAGATTTTTCGGATGGGTACGGGCGTAACCTACGGCAATGGCAATTGGTCGTTCGCCAACGTCGACGCGTTTGACATTGCCGCGCGAGACTGGGACCGCGCCTCACAATGGCCCTCGGTTCCCGAGCAGCCATCTTATGGCAACGCGCAGGTGCAACATCCGGACACGGGTGACATTTACGTCGTCGGCAACACGCGCTTGTGGCGCTTCAGCCAGTCAGAGGGAGCCTGGCTGCAACTGGCGGCCATCCCTCAAAACGGAACGGCCGCCTACGGGCGGGCCACTGTTGTCGACAGTCGGCGAAATCGTCTGGTCGTGCTTGGAAATGCTTATCGAACGCCCGTCGGTATCTTGATCTACGACCTGCTGAACAACCGTTGGGACGACAGTGCCTTCATGACCGGAGCCGACGCCTCCAAGGTGGGCAGCTATCTCGGAAACTGCGGTCATCACAACCTCGCAATTGACAAGTACATCATCAAGACCGACAACGCGGGTGAGGTCCTCACGGTCGATCCGAACAACTACTCGGTCGGCCGATTGACCACCATTGGCGGCGACTCAATTCCCGCAGCTGTAAATCGGGTCTGGGGAAAATTCGCAGCCATACCTGCGCTTGGTGGGTATGTATATCAACCCAGCGGAGTTGACAAACTCTGGTTTCTCGCCGGGCCGAACTGACCGGCCGCGTTTTCTGACGACGCGGCCGGCCACAAGGGCCACTGCGGATCAACCAAATAGGACAATCCTCACTATGGCGCACGGTTCCACGAATCGACGTCGCTTCTTGACTGCCTTGTCGATGACCGTCGGTGTGCGGTACTTGAGCGCCTGTGGCGGCGCGACCGGAGCGCAGCTGCCCTCGTCGCCATCCAGTCCGACACCGAATCCCACCCCATCTCCCGGGCCTTCGTCGGCGCCAACCCCCGCACCAACGCCTACTCCCCCGTCAGCGCCTACTCCGGCGCCCGCGCCCGCGCCCGCGCCAACGGGCGCCATGGCGATCAACCTGTCCGCCGGTGCGACAGGTAATGTGCCGTTCGCGCTCGGTTTCTGTTTCAAACAAGGTCACATTCCTAGCGGCCAGAGCGTCAGCGCAGGAACAGCCGAGATCCAGGCGACCATCAAGAATCGGTGGCCCGACGGAAGCGCCAAGTTTGCCGTGATCGCAGGGGTCGCAAGTAGCGTTGCCGGACGTGCCGAAACGATCTCATTGCAGGCGTCGACAAGCAGTCCGACGGGCGCTGCTCTGACGACGGCCGACCTGCGGGCGACCGGCATCATCGCCAGCATCGAGTGCGGGAGCTTCGGCAGCGCGACCTGGTCAGGTGCTGACTGGGATACGCCCCAGTCGAACTGGGTTTCTGGGCCGCTGATGTCGAGTTGGATCTATCGAAGACCCGTGGGCAGCGACGCTCATCTGGTCAGTTGGCTGGAGGTTCGACTGTTCGCGGGCGGGCAGGTTGAAGTCTTGCCTTGGATCGAGAATGGCTATTTCGACGTCGCCGGGCCCACGAACAAGAGTGCGACGTACATATTCACGCTCGGGGGTTCGCAACGGTTTAGCTCGGCGCTTGACTTGCCGAACCACTGCCGCACACCGCTGGTGAGCGGGTCGGCACTGTCGCACTGGCTTAGCACCGATCCTGCCGTCGTCGCCTATTGCGACACGGTCTATGCACAGAACACCGAATTGGTTCCGACCTATTTTGCGGCGGTACCGGGTTCGCTCCCACAGATTGCTGCGCTTCCTTCCACCTATTCGCCGCTTCAACTGGGCAGCCTGCCCGCTGCCATGGGCAGCGGGGGCTACGATCCATCGATTGGCCTGCTGCCTGAATGGGACGTGTTGTTCCTCCTGGCCCCCCGGCCGTCGGTGTGGTCCGCTATCCAGCGCAACGCCTACAGCGCAGGCCGCTACGGGGTGCATCACCGCGACGAAACAACGAACAGAGTTCCTCGCTTCAGCACCTACCCGACGACCGTGCTCGGCGAGGGCAATGGCATCGAAAGCATCGGTTCGTCAACGACCAGCACGTTCACGCCGAACGCAAGCGGCACATCGCCGGCCACGATGTCGTTCAGCCATCACCCGTCGATGGGCTTCATGGCGTATCTCGTGACCGGCCGGTGGTACCACATGGAAACGGTGCAGTTCATGGCGACTGCCAATCACTTCCGCAGCAGCACGGCGCCGCGCGAAAACGCATCCGGCATCCTTCAAACCT
>CALMQI010000149.1 GCA_937871935.1 uncultured Burkholderiales bacterium | reverse complement strand
CGCAATCGGAGCATACTCAAGATTGGAGAGGCCGGGCGAGATATCGCCGTACTCGTGCGGCAGGAACAGGTTCCACAAGCCCAACGTGTGGGCCTTTTCCTTCAGCGGCTCCATCCCCGGCCACTCTTTCCACTGATTGGCATGATCGGTGACGAAATCGTGATAGGCCTGTTCGGCGGGATAGATGTGCTCATCCATGAATGCCTCGACCTGCGCGAGCAGCCCTTTGACTTTGTCTGTATGCTCGAAATTCATCGCTCCGACCTCTCAATCCGCCACTTTTTAATCGATCGGTTAATGCGGGGACGATCGGCGCTTGTCAAACCGGGATCGCAGCATAAGCTGCCCGAAACGCATTAGGAGAGATGCAGTGAGCGAAGCGATCCTGGAACCCGACCTGCCGATCATCGATCCGCACCACCACCTGTGGGATCTGCGCCCGCTGATGGGGGCGTTCCCGGAACCGCTCCACCCGTTCATCGCCAGCATCGCACTGTCACCCTATTACACCTTCAACGAGATCCACGCCGACGCAACCAGCGGCCACAATGTGATCGGCACGGTGTTTATGGAATGCGGCGCGTTCTATCGCGCCGGGGCCGACGATGCGTTCAAACCGGTCGGCGAGGTTGAATACGTCAATGGCGTCGCAGCCCAAAGCGCCAGCGGGCTCTATGGCCAGATCCGCCTGTGCGATGCGATTATCGGCCATGCCGACCTGACCCGCGGCGCAGCGGCAGGCGACGTGCTGGACGCGCTTAGCGCCGCCAGCCCGCGCTTCAAGGGCATCCGCCACGCCGCCGCTCATGACGCTGACCCCGAAGTGCTCGGCCCCCCATTCCATGCCCCCGCCGGGCTTTACCGCGACGCCAAATTCCGCGAAGGCTTTGCTGAACTGGGCAAGCGCGGCATGACCTTCGATGCCTGGCTGCTGGAGCCGCAGCTCGATGATCTGCTCGACCTTGCTCGCGCCTTTCCGGATCAGCCGATTGTACTCGACCACTGCGGCACCCCGCTTGGCATGGCGAGTTATCATGGCAAGCTGCACGAGCGGTTCGACACATGGCGCGCCAAGATCAAGCAGATCGCCGCCTGCCCCAATGTCAGCATCAAGCTCGGCGGGCTCGCCATGTCCTTCGCCGGAATGCCCGATCACGGCCCGGCGGCGGGGCTTTCATCAGAAGTACTGGCGGCGATGTGGCGGCCTTATATCGAAACCTGCATCGAGGCCTTCGGGCCCAGCCGAGGCATGTTCGAAAGCAATTACCCGGTCGACAAATGGGGGGCAAGCTATGCCGTGATGTGGAACGCCTTCAAACACCTGACCCTTGGCGCTTCGCCGGATGAAAAGCGCGAACTCTATGCGGGAACAGCGGCGCGGTTTTATGGGTTGGAGCATTTGTTAGGCTAAGGCCGAACGGCTTGGGAGGAATTTGAGAATGCGGGGATTGAAGTTGGCAGCGCTCGGCACTTTGGCCGCGCTGGCCTGCGCGGGTCTGGCCACGGCACAAAGCGCGTCGGCCCCCGCAGCTGTAGCTACGCCAGCCCCTGACTGGCGCGAGACCTGGGCTTACAACACCGGCATGCAAGCGGTGGTTTATGGCTTTCCGATGGTGAAGAATGTGACGGTCCGATACGGCATGGTCGAAAAGCCTGTCGGGCAGGCCAGCATGCCGCTCAATACCTGGTTCCATTCCCGTCGCGCACAGGATTCAACCGACAAGCTGCACAGTTCTGTCACCTCAGATTTGCTCTATTCGGCCGCCTGGTACGATCTGCGCAAGGAGCCGCTGGTGGTCACCGCGCCGGACGATGGCGGGCTCTATTACAGCGTCCAGTTCATGGAAATGAATTCGGATATCTTCGACTACATCGGCACCCGTGAAACCGGCGGCAAGGCCGGATCTTGGCTACTGGTCGGGCCGGACTGGCAAGGCGAGGTGCCAACAGGGATCGCTGGAGTGATCCGCTCGCCAACGCCCACCGGCATGCTGCTGCTGCGGATCGTTTTCGCCGACCGGACCAAACTGGAAGCAACCCATCGCCGCCAGGATGCCACTGGAATCGCGCGCCTGTCGCAGTGGCTGATGGGCGAGAAGGTGCCTGAGACCTACCGCGACGTCCTTGATCCGGCCCGGCCCGGCACTTCGCTGCTGCCGTTCTTCGCCACGCTCAATCGCGGGCTGACCGAAAACCAACCGCCTGCCAGCGATAAGGCGCTGATCGCCCAGTTTGCCACCGTGGGGATCGGCCCCGGAATGAGCGATGATTTCTCCAAACTCGATCCGGCAACCTTTCGGGGCTTGCAGCGGGCGATGGTCGATGGTCAGGCGTTCTTGCGCCAGGTTTCTGTCGCAGGCGGTAACACCCGGATCGTCAACCACTGGGCCTATGGTCAGGCCAACTGGGGCCGCACTGCAAAGACCAATGATTTTCTGACCCGCAGCGCCAACCAGAGCTTTTCTGGAATGCAGGAGCATTGGGTTGAAGAAGTTACCAAGCTGCGCGCGCACCACGATGGAACGGGCGAACTGCTTGATGGCAGCAAGGCCAGCTACACCATCCATTTCACCAGGGATCAAATCCCGCAAGCCAAGGCGTTCTGGTCAGTAGCGGTCTATGACCAGGACTATGATCTGGTTGAAAACCCGATTGGCCGGTATTCGCTTGGCAGCGTCGACAAGGCGATGCGCTATGACAAGGATGGCGGGCTGACCCTCTACCTCCAGGCAGAAGCGCCGACACGCAAGTTTCAGGCTAATTGGCTGCCGATCCCGCACGGCCCGTTCAACCTGTTCTTGCGTGCTTATTTGCCCGGGCAAAGCCTAGTAGAGCAAAGCTATGTTCCACCCGCAGTTAGGAAGATGCCATGAAGATATTGGCTCACGTAGCAATTGGCGCACTGGCGATCGGCCTTGGCGCGCTGACCGGCGGTGCGGGTGAAAGCCCGGCGGCAGCGGCACCGGCCGCACCGGCACCGGTCGCCGCATCGCCCTACCCCCAGCGGGTTCTGTGGGGTGATACCCACCTCCATACCGCCAACTCGTTCGATGCCTTTACCGCTGGGCTGCGGCTCGGCCCGGCCGAAGCATTGCGCTTTGCCCGCGGCGAAGCGGTGATGACGGCATCGGGTGAGGAAGCTCGGCTCCATCGCCCGCTCGATTTTCTGGTGATCACCGATCATTCCGACGCGATCGGGGTTACCGCCGATCTTTACAACACGCCAGAAGATCAGATCACCGATCCGACCCTCAAGCGGTGGCGCGCGATGATGCATGAAGGCGGCAATTCCGCTTACAAGGCCTTCCGCGAAATGGTCACCGCTGCATCCAATGGGACCATTCCTGCGGCATTTTCCGATCCGGAACGGCAAAAGCAGATCGCCCGGCGGGTTTGGGATGGCCAGCTCGCGGAAATTGATCGCTATAACGAGCCGGGCAAATTCACCGCGATCGTCGGGTTCGAATATTCGCTCCAGCCCAAGGGCAACACCCTGCACCGCAACGTGTTGTTCCGCGATGGCACCGATCGGGCGAAATCCGTCCTGCCATTCCCTGCGCAAGGCCAGAAAGGCCCTGAGGCGCTGTGGGACTACATGGACCGGTATGAGAGCAAGACCGGCGGGCGGATGCTGGCGATCCCGCACAACACCAATATGTCGAATGGGTTGGCCTTCATGATGACCGACCCGTCGGGCGGACCGATGAGCGCAGACTACGCCCGTCGCCGCGCGGCGCGCGAACCCTTGCTGGAAATGACCCAGTACAAGGGCGATAGCGAGAGCCACCCGATGCTTTCGCGCAACGACGAGTTCGCCAACTTTGGCGATGCCGGCTGGGAAAACGGCAACGCTCCGCTGACCACGCTCAAGCAGCCGGAGATGTTCGGCGGCGAATATGCCCGTGAAGCATTGAAGCGCGGGCTGCAAATCGCCCAGCGCACGGGAACCAATCCATACGCCTTTGGCATGATCGGATCCACCGACAGTCACACCGCACTGGCATCGGCTGAGGAAGACAATTTTTCCGGCAAGTTCGCCAACGAAGGGCCCAGCGGGGATCGCGGGTCCAATATCGTCAACCCTGGGATCAAGGAAAGCCGGATCGGCTGGCAGTATCAGGCAGGCGGCCTCGCTGCGGTCTGGGCCACGGCCAACACCCGTGAGGCAATCTTCGACGCGATGGAGCGGCGCGAGGTTTATGCCACCACCGGCCCGCGGATGACGGTGCGGGTGTTCGCCGGGTGGGACTTTGCCAACCGTGATTTCAAAGCCGACTGGGTCAGCGCTGGCTATGCCCGCGGCGTGCCGATGGGCGGCTCGATGAAGCCAGGCAAAGGCACGCCCGCGCTGATGATCTCTGCGCTGAAGGACCCGGCCGGCGCCAATCTGGACCGGGTTCAGGTGGTCAAAGGCTGGGTCGACGCGGCTGGCACCGTCCATGAAAAGGTCTTCGATGTGGTCTGGAGCAATCCGGCCAAGCGGCGGATCATCAAGGGCCGGCTGACCCCGGTTGGCGATACGGTCAACCTGGCCACGGCGACCTATGCCAACACCATCGGCGCACCGACGCTCAACACGGTCTGGCGTGATCCAGAATTCAGGCCCGGTGCCCGCGCGTTCTATTACGTCCGCGTGCTCGAAATCCCGACCCCGCGCTGGGTTGCCTATGATGCGGTGCGGTTCAAGGTGAAGCCGCCAGCGGGTGCACGGCTCAAGGATCAGGAACGCGCCTATAGCTCGCCGATCTGGTACAACCCGCCGGGTTAGACCCGAATCGGAGCACGCCTTGGCCGCCATCCACCTCCCCCGCACGATCCGCATCGGCGGGGGCGTGCTGAATGAACTGCCCGAGGTGCTGGCCGCCGCGGGCCTCAGCCGGCCCTTGATCGTCACCGACAGTTGGATCGCCGGGTGCGGCGTTCTGGAGCGGGTCGAAGCGCTGCTGGTCAAGGCCGGAATGAAACCGCGCAGCTTCACCGGCGTGGTGCCAGACCCCACCGTCAGCGCGATTGAGGCGGGCTGCGCGTTCCTGTCCGAAGGGCAGCACGATTGCGTCATCGGGCTTGGCGGCGGCAGCCCGATTGACAGCGCCAAGATGATCGCGGTGCTGCAAGGGCGCGCCATTCCGTCGCTCAAAGCCCCGCATCAGGAGGACGCCCCCGGCCTGCCGATCATCGCGGTGCCGACCACCGCTGGAACCGGCAGCGAGGCGACCCGCTTCACGATCATCACCGACGAGGCGACCGACGAAAAGATGCTCTGCGCAGGCCTCGCCTATCTGCCGCTGATCGCGGTGGTCGATTACGAGCTGACCCTGACCAAGCCCGCGCGGCTGACGGCGGACACCGGGATCGACAGCCTGGTCCACGCAATCGAAGCCTACGTATCGAAACGCGCCAATCCGTTCGCCGATAGCATGGCGCTGTCCGCGATGCGGCTGATCTGGCCCAACCTGCCGACGGCCTGCACCGATCCCGGCAACCGCGCGGCGCGCGAAGCGCTGATGCTCGGTGCGCTGTGCGCGGCACTGGTGCTCGGCGACATCGGCGACCTGCCGGCGCTGGCGGCACGCCTGGGCGTGTTCGTGATCGTGGTCGCACTGGCGCTGATCGCGCTGCAGCGCGGTGCCGACGCTGCGTTGCGCGCGCCGGGCTGCCGCGCCGGGCTGTTCGACTGCTCGCTGCCGGCCTGGCCGGTGGGTGCGTGGCGCGACACGCTGCAGTGGCCCACGTTGCTGGCCGGGCTGGCGATGCTGCCGATGATGGCTGCGCTGCCCTTGATGGCCGCGTGGTGTCGAGCGCAGGCGATTGCACCGCAGACGATGGTGCTGTTGCACCTGGCTGCGATGTTCGGCCCGGTGCTGATCTGGCGGCGCACGATCGCGTCGTGGTCGCCGCGTGTGCTGTCGGCGGTGTGCGCGCTCCTGCTCGCGGCCGGCGCCGCGATCGTGGCCTTCATCTCCGCGCCCTATGACCTGCTGGGGTTGGCGCTGGCGCACGGCGCGGCATGGGGCATCGCATGGGGCGGCCAGCTGTGGGCGCCGGCGCGGCGCGGCCAGCAAGGCACGTCGCCGCTGCGCGCGGCCGCCGGTTATGCGACCTTGACTTTGTTGTTCGGCCTGGTGGTGGAGCAGTTCGGCGCGCGCGGTGTCGGCGCGACGCATGCGCTGCTGGGCGTGATTGCGCCGGTGGGATGGCTCATCAGCTCATCGGCCAGCGCTTTTGCGGCGGCCGCAGCTGCTCGAAGGCACGAGCCACCTGCAGCACGCCCAGATCATCGTGCCGGCGGCCGGTGATCTGCAGCCCGATCGGCAGCCCGTCGTCGGTGTAGCCGCAGTTGATCGACGCCGACGGCTGCTCGCTCATGTTGAACGGCAGCGTGAAGGCGATGTGCTCCAGCGGCTGCGCCGGATCGTTGGTCGGGCCGGCCCACTCGGCGGCGTAGGTCACCACCGGGCTCACCGGTGACAGCACGAAATCGTAGGGCTGGCAGGCCACCACCGCCGCGTCGCGCAGCGCCGCCATCTGGCTGTAGCCGTGGTACAGCTCGGTGGCCGTCAGCCGCGCGCCGCCGTCGGCCCACTGACGGATGTAGGGCAGCACCTTGTTGCGCCGCTCGGCCGGCAGCGCCGAGATGTCGAGCCAGCTGCGAAAGCGCCAGAAGGCGTCCATGCCGTCGATCATCGTGCGGGTGGAAAACGCCACCATCGGCTCGACCACAGCGCCGGCGGCCTCGAAGAGCCGCGCCGCGGCCTCGACAGCCGCGCGCACCGCGGGCTGTACCGCGAGGCCCCAGCCGGCATCGAGCTGCAGGCCGAGCTTGAGGCCCTTGACGTCGCGCTCCAGTGCCGTCCACTCGAAACGCTGGTAAGGCAGGCTCATCGCGTCGCGCCAGTCGGGCTTGCTCAGCTCGGCCATCAGCAGCGCGGCGTCGGTGACGGTGCGCGTCATCGGCCCGGCCACGCGGCCGGCAAACGGCGGCTTGATCGGGATGCGGCCCAGGCTCGGCTTGAGGCCGAATACGCCGCACCAGCCGGCCGGCAGCCGGATCGAGCCGCCGATGTCGGTGCCCACGTGCAGCGGGCCGTAGCCGGCGGCAGCCGCCGCACCGGCGCCGGCGCTCGAGCCGCCCGGGTTCCTGGTCAGGTTCCACGGGTTGCGCGTCAGCGGATGAAAGCTCGACAGGCCCGACGACAGCATGCCGTAGTCGGGCATCGTGGTCTTGGCCAGCAGCACCGCGCCGGCCTCGCGCCAGCGCGCGACAGGCGGCGCGTCGTCGGCCGCCGGCACCAGCTCGGTGGCCGCGGTGCCCAGCGGCATCGGCGTGCCCTTGGAGGCGATGTTTTCCTTGATGGTGCCGGGCACGCCGTCGATCGCCGACAGCGGCACGCTCTGCGCCCAGCGCGCCTCGCTGGCCTGCGCGCTACGCAGCGCCGCGTCGGGGTCCGCGGCATAGAGCGCGCGGATCTGCGGCTCGCAGCGCTCGATGTGCGCCAGCACCGCATTCAGCGCCTCCACCGGCGAGGCCTGCCGGCGCCGGTACAGCGCCGACAGCTCGGCGGCCGACAGTTCGTGCAGTTCAGCCATGGCAGGGAGCGATCGTCATTGCCAGGCCACGGCCGACATGTCGTTGGCGAAGATCGGCGAACTCGCCCACAGGCCCTTCAGGCCCTTGCGCGCCACCGCCACCTGCGACGGATTGAAGATGTAGGCGTTCACCGAGTCGGTGGCCAGCAGGCGTTGCAGGTCGGCGAACAGCCTGGTGCGCTCCTTCGGATTCGACGCCGCTGCATGCCGGGCCGCGAGGTCACGGAAGGCCTTGCTGTCGTAGCCCCAGTAGTAGCCGGTGTTGGCGTACTGCATGTAGTCGAGCGGCTCGACGTGGTTGATGATCGTCAGGTCGAAGTTGCCCTTGAAGGTGCCGCCCAGCCACTGCGCCCACTCGACGTTCTCGATCTTGGCGACGACGCCCACCTTGGCCAGCATGGCGGCCACCACCTCGCCGCCCTTGCGCGCGTATTGCGGCGGCGGCAGTGTCAGCGTCACGTTGAGCGGCGTGGCGACACCGGCTTCCTTGAGCAGCGCCTTGGCCTTTTCGGGGTCGTAGGGGTACTGGCCGGTCAAGTCGACATAACCCGCGTCGGTGGGCGCGAAGTGGCTGCCGATCGGCTTGGCCAGGCCCTCCAGCACGCCGTCGATGAAGGCCTTGCGGTCGATCGCGTGCATCAGCGCGCGGCGCACGCGCACGTCGTCGAAGGGCTTCTTCTTGTTGTTGATGGTCATGATGCCCTTGCCGGCGGTGGCGCCGATCTCCACCGTGAAGCGCTTGTCGCCCTGGAACTGCTTCAGGTTCTGCAAAGCGCCGAAACGCGGCATGCCGTCGACGTCGCCGGCCAGCAACGCCGCCACCTGAGCGGCCGGGTCGTTGATGAAGCGGAAGGTCACGCGCTGGATGCGGATCGACTTCGGATCGCGAAAACCGTCCCACCGGGCCAGCGTGACCGACGAGCCCTTCTTCCAGTCGTCGAAGCGGAACGGGCCGGTGCCCACCGGTTTCGTCGCCGCACCGGCTGCGCTTTTGGGATGCAGGATCACTGCGGTGTTCTCGCCCATGCGGAACAGGAAGTTGCCGTCGGCGTTGTTCAGCGTCAGGATCACGGTGAACGGGTCCGGCGTGGCGATGCCGCTGATGTTGTTGAACACCGCCCCCTTGGCCTTGTTGGTACTCTTCTCGTCCTTGGCACGCTCGAAGCTGAATTTGACGGCCGACGAATCGAAGGCCTCGCCGTCGTGGAACTTCACGCCCTTTCTCAGCTTGAAGGTGTAGCTCCTGCCGTCGGGATCCATCGTCCAGCTCTCGGCCAGCAGCGGCGTCACCGCGCCGTCGACGTTGATCTTGGTCAGCCCCTCCAGCACGTTGTAGTGGACGATCTCGCCGATCGCGGCGGCCGGCGCCATGGTCGGGTCCAGCCCGGTCGGCTCGAGCACCATGGCCAGCGTGACGCTGTTCTTCTTGCCCTGCGCGTGCGCGGCCATCGGCAGGGCCAGGCTGAGCGTCAGCGCTGCGAGCGCCAGCATCGGCAGGAGGCGGCGGGTGAGATTCATGGTGACTTCTCCAGAACAGGTTTGATCATCCGGCGTCAGGCAGCGACACCGGGCAGGGACATCACGCGCTCGGCCTCGTGGCAGGCCGCGCGGTGGCGCTCGGCGAGCCGGCGCGGCTGCGGCGCGTCGTGCAGGCAACGATCCTGCCTGAACGCACAGCGCGGTGCAAAGGGGCATCCCCCAGTCGCATCCACCGCGATCACCGGCGGCAGCGCCGTCGGCGCGAAGGGCGCCGGC
The DNA here is from genome assembly GCA_937871935.1 of uncultured Burkholderiales bacterium. Classification (GTDB taxonomy): domain Bacteria; phylum Pseudomonadota; class Gammaproteobacteria; order Burkholderiales; family Burkholderiaceae_C; genus JAEUPI01. The sequence goes on along the minus strand of CALMQI010000149.1, from coordinate 1,975 downwards.
TCGTCGTCGGACGGTGGCTGCAGTCGCGGCACCGCATCGAGCAGGGCGCGTGTGTACGGATGCGCGGCGGCACGGAACAAGGTGTCGGGATCACCCTGCTCGACCACGCGGCCCTGGTACAGCACGATCACCTCGTCGCACACCAGGTCGACCACCGCGAGATCGTGGCTGACGAACAGGTAGGTGACGTTGAAGCTGTCCTGCAGGTCCTGCATCAGATTGAGCACCTGCGCCTGCACCGACACATCGAGCGCGCTCACCGGCTCGTCGGCGACGATCAGCCGCGGCCGCGTCATCAGCGCGCGTGCGATCGCGATGCGCTGGCGCTGGCCGCCGGAGAACTCGTGCGGGTACTTGCCGGCATCCGACGCGCGCAGGCCGACCGCCTCGAGTGCCTCGGCCGCGCGCTCGCGCTGCTGCGCACGGGGCGCGCCCTGCAGGATGGCCAGCGGTTCGGCCACCGTCTGCCAGATGCGCCGGCGCGGATCGAGTGATCCATACGGATCCTGGAACACCATCTGGAAGCCGGCGCGCGCGCGGCGCAACGCGTCGGCGTCGAGCGCTGCGAGGTCCTGCCCGTCGAAGCGCACGCGGCCGGCGTCGGGCCGTTCGAGGGCCATCACCAGCCGTGCCAGCGTGCTCTTGCCCGAACCCGATTCGCCGACGACGCCCAGGCTGCGCCCCGCGTGCAGCGTGAAACTCACGTCGCTGAGCGCGCGCACCACCGGCGCCTTGGTGAACAGGCTCTCGCGCGGCAGCCGGTAGTGGCGGCTGACGCCGTCGACCTGCAGCAGCGCGGTGCCGGCGGTGGCCTCAGCCGTCACGCGAAACCTCGGGCAGGTCGAACACGCGGATGCAGCGCGCGGCATGCACTGGAGTGACCGCCACCGGCGCCGGCATCGCCGGCCGGCAGGCGTCGATCACGTGGGCGCAGCGATCGGCGAACGGGCAACCCGCCGGCAGGTCGGCCAGCTCGGGCACGCGGCCGGCGATGGTGGCCAGCCGCGTGCCGCGCGCCAGCCCCAGGCGCGGCCGCGAGGCGAACAGCGCGCGCGTGTACGGATGCGCGAGCCGACGGAACACGCTGCCGGTCGGGCCGGACTCGACCACGCTGCCGCCGTACATCACCATCAGCTCGCGCACCGTGCGCGCCATCACGCCGAGGTTGTGGCTGATCAGCAGCAGCGCCATGCCGCGCTCGGCGACCAGCTCGGCGATCAGGTCGAGCACCTCGCGCTGCACGGTCACGTCGAGCGCGGTGGTCGGCTCGTCGGCGATCAGCAGGTCGGGCCCGCAGGCCAGCGCGATGGCGATCACGATGCGCTGGCGCTGGCCGCCGGACAGCTGGTGCGGATAGGCATCGAGCCGCCGCGCTGCCTCGGGCAGCCGCACGCGCTGCAGCAGCTCCAGCGCACGCGCACGCGCGTCGCGCGGCGACAGGCCCAGGTGCAGGCGCAGCGGCTCCGCGATCTGATGGCCCACCGTGTGCAGCGGGTTGAGCGCCGTCATCGGCTCCTGAAACACCATGCCGATGCGCCGGCCGCGCAGCGAACACAGCGCCGACTCGTCGAGCGTGGTCAGCTCCCGCCCGTCGAAGCGGATCGAGCCGGCCACGCGCGCGCCCTCGGGCAGCAAGCCCATCAACGCCAGCGCGGTGATCGACTTGCCGCAACCCGATTCGCCGATGAGCCCGGCCGTCTCGCCTTTATCGAGCGCGAACGACACACCGCGCAGCGCATCGGCCGGGCCACGGGACGTGCGCAGGGTGACGCGCAAGTCGGTGACGAGGAGCAGGCTCATGACAGGCGACTCGACTCGAGTCTCGGCACCTGGACGCGCCGGCCGCTGTGCGCGCCTTTGTGAGACCGAGAGTGCAAGGCTGCGGGCGGGCACGCCCTGGCGGGTTGAGTCGTCAAACCCCCTGAGCGCTGCATCGCGGCAGGCGGTACCCGGCCGGGGCGATTTGTGGGTCGGC
>CALMQI010000148.1 GCA_937871935.1 uncultured Burkholderiales bacterium | reverse complement strand
CGGTTCGCCGTCGGCCACGAACTGCAGCGACACCGAGTTCAGGCAGTACCGCTGCCGCGTCGGCGGCGGACCATCATCGAACACGTGCCCGAGGTGAGCGTCGCAGCGCTTGCAGCGGATCTCCACGCGCGTCATCCCGTGGCTCGCATCGGTGATCTCGGTGACGTGCTCGCGATCGAACGGCTGAAAGAAGCTCGGCCAGCCGGTTCCCGATTCGAACTTCGCGTCGGACTTGAATAGCGGGAGGCCGCACAGCCGGCAGGTGTAGACGCCCGGCTTCTTGTTATCGAGGAACAGTCCGCAGAACGGTCGCTCGGTTCCTTGATGCAGGATCACGTGGCGCTCCTCCGGCGTGAAGTCGGCGGCGAGCACAGCGAGCTGCATCACCTGCTCCTGGAAGATCGGCACGCCCAGCGTGCGCTCGAGCGCCTGCTTCACTTCGGCACTCGGGTAGTCCACCGCCTCCTCGCCGCTGCGGCGCTTGAGATAGGGATGCACCATGCCACCCTGGATAGGGCCCGGCCGCACGATCGCCACCTCGATCACCAGGTCGTAGAAGCAACGCGGCTGCAGACGCGGCAGCATGCTCATCTGCGCTCGACTCTCGACCTGGAAGGTACCGACGCTGTCGCCCTGACACAGCATGTCGTAGACGGCCGTGTCTTCGGGCGGCACGTCCTGCATCCTGAATTCCGGAACTCCCGTCTTCTGCGCGACGAAGACCAGCGCGCGGCGGATCGCCGACAGCATGCCGAGCGCCAGCACGTCGACCTTGATCAGCCCCAGCGTGTCGAGATCGTCCTTGTCCCACTGGATCACGGTGCGGTCGGGCATCGCGGCGTTTTCCACCGGCACCAGGCGCGAGATGTCGTCGCGCGCGATCACGAAGCCGCCCGGGTGCTGGCTGAGATGCCGCGGAAAGCCGATCAGTGTCTGCGTCAACTCGACCCACAGGCGACAGACCTGCGAAGCGGGGTCGAAGCCGTTTTCCATCAAACGTTCGGCGTTGATCTCGCGGCCGTCAAACCAGTGCTGTGATCGCGCCACGGCCGCGATGCGGTCGAGGTCGATGCCCATCGCGCGGCCCATGTCGCGCAGCGCGGAGCGCGGGCGGTAGCTGATCACCACCGCCGTCAGCGCAGCGCGGTGCCGGCCGTACTTGCGGAAGATGTACTGGATCACCTCCTCGCGGCGCTGGTGCTCGAAGTCGACGTCGATATCCGGCGGCTCGTTGCGCTCGGCGCTGACGAAGCGCTCGAACAGCAGGCTCATGCGCGCCGGGTCGACCTCGGTCACGTGCAGGCAGTAGCACACCGCCGAGTTGGCCGCGCTGCCGCGGCCCTGGCACAGGATGCCCTGCTCGCGCGCCCACTGCACCACGTCGGCCACGGTGAGGAAGTACGGCTCGTACTTCAGCCGGCCGATCAGCGCCAGCTCGTGCTCGATCGCACTGCGCACCTTGGCCGGCACGCCGCCGGCAAAACGTTTGGCCGCACCGGCCTCGGTCAGCGCGCGCAGCCAGCTGGCCGGCGTGTGGCCCTCGGGCACGATCTCCTCGGGGTATTCGTAGCGCAGCTCGTCGAGCGAGAACGCGCAGGAGGCGGCGATGCGCACGCTGGCCTGCAGCCATGGCGCGGCATACAGCGTGGCCAGCCGGCCGCGCGTGCGCAGGTGGTTCTCGGCATTGGGCTGCAGCGCGAAGCCGCAATCGGCCACCGGCTTGGCGATTCGCGTCGCGGTGAGTGCGTCCTGCAACGGCTTGCGCGCACGACTGTGCATCAGCACGTCGCCGGCCGCCACCAGCGCGAGGCCGGTGAGCTCTGCCACATGCTGCACCCCCTCGACCAGCGCGGCGTCGTACGCGCGATGCAGCAGCTCGACTGCGATCGCGCAGCGCTCGACACCGAACCAGGTCTTCAGCCACATCGCCTGCGCGAACAGCGACTCGTCGCCCTGGTTCGGCTCTGGTACCAGCAACGCAAAACAGTCCGGCAGACCGGCAAGGTAGGGTGCATGCGGCACGCGGCCTTCGACGTCGCTCATCTGCGCAAGGTAGGTGCCCTTCTCGGCCCGCCGCAGCGCCACGGTGATCCACTGCGCCAGGTTGCCGTAGCCGCGGCGCGACTGCGCCAGCAGCACCAACCGTGCACCGGGCTCGCCGCCAGCCGCGGCGGGCGTGAGCCGCATCTCGGCACCGACGATCAGGTGCAGGCCGAGTCGCTTGGCTTCGCCGTGGGCCCGCACCACGCCGGCGAGCGAGCATTCATCGGTGATGGCCAGGGCCGTGTAGCCGAGCTGATGCGCACGCGCCACCAGCTCCTCGGGGTGCGAGGCCCCGGTGAGAAAGCTGAAATTGCTGCGGCAGTGCAACTCGGCGTAAGCCGGTACAACGCCACTCCGTGCGGTTGGCGCAGACATACTGTATCTTTATACAGCTTCATGGCTGCGGCTGCCAGCACCCGGCGCGGCCCGTGGCGTCGATCGACGTCAGCCGCCGCTCACCCTCACGATGACGTGCGATCGGCGGCGCCGGGTGGTCGCGCCAACCAGAACGCCGCAGCCGCCGCCACACCGAGCGCGGCCAGCAGCCACATCACGCCGCGGTAATCGCCGATCGCCACCAGCACCAACGCCGCCGACCAGGGTGCGGCGGCGCGCGCCACCAGCGCCACCGCCGACATGGCGCCGCTGATGCGGCCGATGTGCGCGTGGCCGAAGTACTCCGGCACGAGCCCGCCGCGCACGATGGTCACCAGGCCGTTGGCCACGCCGAAGACGATCGCAAAACCGATCAGCACCGCCATGCTGCCGCCGTGAGCGAACAGCAACAGCGACAGCGGCATCGCGGCCAGTACCACCACCCCCAGTGCGCGCAGCCGCACGCCACGCCCGGCCAGCGCGTGCACGAAACGCCCCAGCACCTGCGCCGGGCCGAACCACACGAGGACAGCGGTGGCCGCCGCCTCGCTGAAGCCCTTGGCCGCGAACGCCGGCATCACGTGGGCCCAGAACGCGGCCGACACGAAGGCATACAGCGTGAAGGTCGCCGTCAGCAGCCAGAACGCGCCGTGGCGCAGCGCCTCGTGCAGCGTGGCGTCGGCCACTGCATCCGGCGCCGCCACGCGCTGCGGCAGCGGCGGCCCGCGCAGTGCCCACAGGTGCAACGGCGCGACCCCCAGCGCCAGCACCAGTCCCATGGCCACCAGCGCGCCGCGCCAGCCGAAACCGCCGATCAGCACCGACACCGCCGGGTAGCACAGCGTGCTGGCGAAGCCACCGACCAGCGTCAGGCGCGTGATCGCGTCCTTGAAGCGCTCGGGGTAGCGCTTGGTCAGCACCATGAAGGCCGGCTCGTACAGCGTGGCCGACATCGCCGCGCCGAGCACGGCCCAGCAGGCATACAGCATCCACGGCTCGCTGACTCGGCTCCAGCCGATGCAGCCGAGCCCGGCGAGCAACGCGCCGCCGGCCATCACCGCGCGGGCGCGACCGTGGTCGATGGCCGCGCCGACGGCATAGGTGGTGACGCCGTTGACCGCCAGCCCGACCGTGAACGCGCCCATCAGCGTCGGCTTGTCCCAGCCGAACTCGCTCTGCATCGGCAGCACGAAAGCGGTGAACGCGTAATACAGCACCGCCCACGACAACACCTGCCCGATCGCGAGCGCCGACACGGTGACGCCGAATCCCGCCCGGCCCTCGTCTGTTGCCATTCGCACGATCATAGGCAAGATGGGCTTGTCGCCCGCAGGACAGCCCGCGCACGAGCGACCGTGCTACAAGATGCAGTTGCAGGAGGCTTCCAGATGGACCTGAACTTCACGCCCGAGGAACAAGCGTTCCGGCTGCAGATCCGCGAGTGGGTGGCGCAGAGCTTGCCCAAGGACATCAGCCACAAGGTGCTGAATGCACTGCGCCTGAATCGCGACGACATGCAGCGCTGGGCCAGGATCCTCGGCTCGAAAGGCTGGCTCGGTTATCACTGGCCCAAGGAGTTCGGCGGTCCGGGCTGGACCGCCGTGCAGCGCCACCTGTTCGAGGAGGAATGCGCCCTCGCCGGTTCGCCGCGCATCGTGCCGTTCGGCCCGGTGATGGTGGCGCCCGTGATCATGGCCTTCGGCACGCCCGAGCAGCACAGGCGCTTCCTGCCCGGCATCGCCAGCGGCGACGTCTGGTGGAGCCAGGGCTACAGCGAGCCCGGCGCGGGCTCCGACCTCGCCAGCCTGAAGACCCGCGCCGAGCGCAAGGGCAACAAGTTCATCGTCAACGGCCAGAAGACCTGGACCACGCTGGGCCAGTACGGCGAGTGGATCTTCTGCCTGGTGCGCACCAGCACCGAGGGCAAGCCGCAGACGGGCATCTCGTTCCTGCTGATCGACATGAAGTCGCCCGGCATCACGGTGCGACCGATCATCATGCTCGACGGCGAGCACGAGGTGAACGAGGTGTTCTTCGACAACGTCGAGGTGCCCGCGGAGAACCTGATCGGCGAGGAGAACAAGGGCTGGACGTATGCCAAGTTCCTGCTCGCGCACGAGCGCACCGGCATCGCCGATGTCAACCGCGCCAAGCGCGAACTCGAGCGGCTGAAGCGCCTGGCCAAGGCCGAGGGCGTGCTCGACGACGCGCGCTTCCGCGACCAGATCGCGCTGCTCGAGGTCGACATCGTCGCGCTCGAGATGCTGGTGCTGCGCGTGCTGAGTGCAGAGAAGAGCGGCAAGCAGACGCTCGACATCGCGGGCCTGCTGAAGATCAAGGGCAGCGAGATCCAGCAGCGCTACACGGAGCTGATGATGCTCGCCGCCGGGCCCTTCGCGCTGCCCTACGTGCACGAGGCGATGGAGGCCGGCTGGCAGGGCGACTACTACGCCCGCTTCAGCCTCTGCGCGCCGCTGGCCAGCACCTACTTCAACTACCGCAAGACGACGATCTACGGCGGCAGCAACGAAGTGCAGAGAAACATCGTGGCCCAAACGGTCCTCGGGAGCTGAACATGGACTTCAACTTCACCGACGATCAACTCTCGCTGCGCGACATGGTCGCGCGCTGGGTCGAGAAAGGCTTCACCTTCGAGCGCCGGCACGGCATCGCCAAGGCCGGCGGCCAGACGCGCGAGGTCTACCGCGAGCTCGCCGAGCTCGGCCTCACGGGCCTGGTGATACCCGAGGCGCACGGCGGCATGGGCTTCGGCGCGGTCGAGGCGATGGTGGTGATGGAAGAGCTCGGCCGCGGCCTCGTCAATGCGCCGTTCGCGGCCGGCGCGCTCGTGGCACCCGCGCTGCTGTCGTCGGCACCCGCGACGGTGCAATCGGCCTGGCTGCCCCGCACGGCCAGCGGCGAGGCGCTGGCCGTGCTGGCACTGCACGAACGCACCGCGCGCTACCGCTGGCATCACGTGAGCACCGCGGCATCCAAGGCCGGCGGCGGCTACAAGGTCAGCGGACACAAGAGCGTGGTGCCGGCGGCCGACGAGGCCGATGCATTCATCGTGCCGGCCCGACTGGCCGGCGCGGCCGACGACGTGCGCGGCATCGGCCTGTTCATCGTCGACGCCAAGGCCGCCGGGGTCACCGTGCAGGGTTATCCCACGCAGGATGGCGCCCGTGCCGGCGAAGTGAAGCTCGCTGACGCGCCGGCCACGCTGATCGCCGAGGACGGCCATGCCCTGCTCGAACAGGGCATCGACGTGGGCATCGCCGCGGCGTGCGCCGAAGGCGTGGGCGTGATGGAGCAGTACGTGAAGCTCACCGTCGAGTACATGAACACGCGCAAGCAGTTCGGCACCACGCTGGCCACCTTCCAGGCGCTGCGTCACCGCATGGCCGACGTGAAGATGCAGCTCGAGCTCGGTCGCTCGATGAGCTACTACGCCAGCCTCAAGCTCGAGCAGGCTGCTGCACAGCGCCGGCGCGCGCTGTCGCAGGCCAAGGTGCAGCTCGGCCAGTCGATGCGCTTCGTCGGCCAGCAGTGCACGCAACTGCACGGCGGCATCGGCGTCACCGATGAGTACGCCGGCAGTCACTACTTCAAGCGCCTGACGATGCTCGAAATGGCCTTCGGCGACACGATGCACCACCTGGGCGAGGTGTCGGGCCGCATGCAGGACACTGCCGGCGTGTTCGCCTGACCGCGGCATGCTGGCCGAGCACGCGAACCGGCTGCGTCATCGGGCCGGTTCGGCCGGCGGCCACTACGAGAGTTACTTCGTCCGCGCCAACCATCCGACCCGGCGGCTGGCGTTCTGGGTGCGCCACACGATCTTCAGCCCGCGCGGCAGGCCGCAGGACGCACTCGGCGAGCTGTGGGCCATCGTGTTCGATGGCGAGCGCGGGCGGCACGTCGCGGTCAAGCAGGAGTGGCCGCTCGCGTTGTGCCGCTTCGACGACCAGACGCTGCGCATCACGCTGCCGGGAGCCGCGCTCGACGCACACGCGGCGCAAGGTCATTGCGCGTCCGGGTCGCACCGCATCGACTGGGACCTGCGCTACGCCGGCGCGGCGCCGGCATTGCTGCTGTTGCCGCCGTCGCTGTACGACGGCAGTTTCCCGAAGGCCAAGAGCCTGGTCAGCCAGCCGTCGGTGCACTTCAGCGGGCATCTGCGCATCGACGGCGAGACGCTCGAGGTCGAACGCTGGCCCGGCAGCCAGAACCACAACTGGGGCCGGCAGCACACCGACCGCTACGCCTGGGGCCAGGTCGCCGGCTTTGATGGCCACGAAGACAGCTTCCTCGAAGCGGCCTCGGCCAAGCTGCGGGTCGGGCCGTGGTGGACACCTTGGATCACGCCGCTCGTGCTGCGGCACCGCGGGCGCGAACATCGGCTGAACGCACTGTGGCGCTCGCTGCGCGCGCGGGCGTCGCTGCAGGGCTTCGAGTGGCGGTTCGACAGCGCGGACGACGTGCTCCGCGTGCAGGGCCAGATGTCGGCGCGCGCCGCCGATTTCGTCGGCCTGCGCTACGCCAACCCGCCGGGCGGCATCAAGCATTGCCTGAACAGCAAGATCGCGCACTGCGAGCTGCAGCTGGACTATGCCGATGGCGGTGCCCGCGAAACGCTGGTCAGCGACCGCTGCGCGTTCGAGATCCTGACCGATCCGTCCGACCACGGCGTGGTGCTGGCCTGCTGACGCGGCTACGGTAGGCTGGCGGCATGCACCCCGGATCCATCACCGACGTCGCCGGCCTGAAGGTTGGCCACTTCACCGACGCCCGCCGACCCACCGGTTGCACCGTCGTGCTCTGCGAAGCCGGCGCAGCCTGCGGCGTCGACGTGCGCGGCGCCGCGCCCGGCACGCGCGAGACCGACCTGCTCAAGCCCGACAACCTGGTCGAGCAGGTGCATGCCGTGCTGCTCACCGGGGGCAGCGCGTTCGGGCTCGACGCGGCAGGCGGCGTGATGCGCTGGCTCGACGAGCGCGGCCACGGCCTCGCGGTCGGCCCGGCGCGCGTGCCGATCGTGCCAGCCGCGGTGCTGTTCGACCTGTGGGTCGGCGATGGCGCGATCCGCCCCGACGCGGCCGCCGGCTACGCCGCCTGTGCCGCGGCCGCCGCCACGCCGCCGGCGCAGGGCAGCGTCGGCGCCGGTGCCGGCGCCAGCGTGGGCAAGCTGTTCGGCATTGATCGCGCGATGAAGGGCGGCATCGGCACCGCGTCGATCAAGGTCGGCGCCATCACCGTGGCCGCGCTGATCGCCGTCAACGCCACCGGCGACGTGGTCGATCCGGCCACCGGCGCGGTGATCGCCGGCACGCGCGACGATCACGGCCGGCCGCGCAGCGCCGCCGCCGCCATCGCGCGCGGCGAGCTGCCCGCGCGCGCGATCGCCGGCATGGCCACCACGATCGGCGTGATCGCCACCGACGCGCGCCTGAGCAAGGCGCAGGCGGCCAAGCTGGCCACGATGGCGCACGACGGCCTGGCGCGCAGCATCAACCCGATCCACACCATGGCCGATGGCGACACGCTGTTCGCGCTGGCCACCGGCGCCAGTGGCAAGGCCGGTGACCTCACCGTGCTCGGCACGCTGGCCGCCGAGGTGACGGCGCGCGCAGTGGTGAACGCCGTGCGCTGCGCCACCGGGACGGCGCGGCCGCCGCTGCCGGGCCTGGCCGATCGAGCGCCAGAGTAGGCCGCATCGGTCCATCGCGGCTGCGGCCGGGATAATCGGCACATGCGCGTCTTCCGCGGCTTCCACCACCCCGACATCGCGCCGGCCTGCGCGCTGACGATCGGCAACTTCGACGGCGTGCACCGCGGCCACCAGGCCATGCTGGCTCTGTTGACCAACGAGGCGCGCCATCGCGGCGTGGCCAGCTGCGTGATGACCTTCGAGCCGCATCCGCGCGACTACTTCGCCGCGCTCGCCCGCAGCGCCGAGGCTGCGGGGCGCGATCCGCAGCCGGGTGCGCAGAAGAACATGTCCGCGCCGGCACGCATCGCGACACTGCGCGACAAGCTTTCGGAGCTCGAGCGCTGCGGCATCGACCAGGCGGTGGTGCTGCGGTTCGACGCAGCGCTAGCCGGCCTGTCGCCGCAGGCCTTCGTCGAGCAGGTGCTGGTGGCTGGCGTGCACGCGCGCTACGTGCTCGTGGGCGATGACTTCCGCTTCGGTGCCCGGCGCGCCGGCGACTACGCGATGCTCGACGCCGCTGGCGACGCGTTGGGCTTCGACGTCGCCCGCATGATGAGCTACGAGGTGCACGGTGCACGCGTGTCGAGCTCGGCCGTGCGCGCCGCGCTCGCCGCCGGCGACATGCCGCTGGCCGCCTCGCTGCTCGGCCGGCCCTACAGCATCAGTGGCCATGTGCAGCACGGCCGCAAGCTCGGCCGCGAACTGGGCTTTCGCACGCTGAATCTGCGCTTCGCGCATCCGAAGCCGGCCGCCATGGGCATCTTCGTCGTGCGCGTGCTCGGCCTGGGCGACACGCCGCTGCCCGGCGTGGCCAGCCTCGGCAGCCGCCCGACGGTGGACGACAGCGGCCGCGTGCTGCTCGAGACGCACGTGCTCGATTGGCCGGCTGTGCTCGGCCCCGAGGGCGGCTATGGCCGCTTGATCCGGGTGGAACTGCTGGCCAGGCTGCACGACGAACGCCGTTATGCGTCGCTCGACGAGCTGCGCGCAGCGATCGCCGACGACACCGCGTTGGCCCGGCGCTGGTTCGCCCGCGAGGCCCCGGCCTCGCAGGCCTGAGCCGTGCCGGCGCCCGTCACGACGTCGACGGCTCGCCGCAGCGAGGCCATCCGGCCACGGCCCCTTGGGTAGAATCATCGCCATGTGTACCGGCATGGCCTTGCTCGACGAATCGCGTGTGCACACCGCCACGCGGCGCCAGACCACGCGCGACCGAATTTGCGCCGGTTCGCGCTGAACCGCCCCGAGCCGCGGCGCCCCTGCCGCGGGCCCGCACAGCCGCCACTTTCGCGCCGATGATCCGGCGCCGCGAGCCGCCATGACGACCGACGCCACCACCGACTACCGCCGCACGCTCAACCTGCCGGACACGCCGTTTCCGATGCGCGGCGACCTGCCCAAGCGCGAGCCGGGCTGGGCCAAGGCCTGGAACGACTCCGGCCTGTACCAGCGCCTGCGCGTCGCCCGCCGCGGCGCGCCGCTGTTCGTGCTGCACGACGGCCCGCCCTACGCCAACAACGTGATCCACCTCGGTCACGCGGTCAACAAGACGCTGAAGGACATGATCGTCAAGGCGCGCCAGCTGGCGGGCTTCGACGCGCAGTACATCCCGGGCTGGGACTGCCACGGCCTGCCGATCGAGAACGCGATCGAAAAGCAGTACGGCCGCAACCTGTCGCGCGACGAGATGCAGGCCAAGAGCCGCGCCTACGCCACCGAGCAGATCGCGATCCAGATGGCCGACTTCCAGCGCCTGGGCGTGATCGGCGACTGGACGCACCGCTACGCGACGATGGACGCGCCCAACGAGGCCGGCGAGATCCGCGCCTTCAAGCGCGTGATCGAGCGTGGTTTCGTCTACCGCGGCCTGAAACCCGTGTACTGGTGCTTCGACTGCGGCTCGTCGCTGGCCGAGTTCGAGATCGAGTATGCCGACAAGAAGAGCCAGACCGTGGACGTCGGCTTCCTGTGCGCCGAGCCGGGCAAGCTGGCTGCCGCGTTCGGTCTGGACGCGCTCGACAAGGACGCTTTCGCGGTGATCTGGACCACCACCGCGTGGACGCTGCCCGCCAACCAGGCGCTGAACCTGAACCCAGGCCTCGCGCAAACAATGAAGGCGCATCGACCTCACGGGTAAACCGTTCCAGGCAGGCGATATGAGCGGCGAATGCCACCGCACAACCGAACGTCAAGATGTCGCCGAGATTCCCGGATGCGCTGGGCTTCACCAGCAGCCATAGTCCCGCTGTGGCAATTCCCGTAGCCAACCACACGCGCCGGTCGAATCGGCGAAGGATCAACGGGACGATGACAACATATAACGCCGTAATAAAAGCGGAGTTCGATGCGGTGGTGTAACGGAGTCCGACTGTTTGGAGCACGTAGCCGAGAAAGAGCCAGCACGTCGCAACCGCGCTCGCCCGCAAGACCGCCGGCTCGCGGTGTAAGCGAAGCCTCCAAAACAGAAACCCGGCCCCGACCAGTACGACTCCCAGAAGAAATCGGAGAAACAGAAACGACAACGGCGGGATTTGCTCCAACACCGCTTTGGTAGCGGGGAACGTTGCGCCCCAAATCAGCGTTGTCAGTAGCAGTGCAAGTCGCGGCATCAGGTCAGCGCTGAGAACTGAGGCTGAGTAACAAGATCCCTTTCGCTCTACTCAGCACACAGCACTTCGCGGCTAAGGCTTACAGAGGGCGCACCGGCGCTGCTCCGTCGTCCCGGCTTGCTCCATCGCCGCCAACGCTCGCTCCTTATCCAGGTAATCGAACCACCCGCCTTCCCAAAAGTCGCTTGAGGAGCCGATCGACGTAGACGGCACCTCAGAACAACGTTCCCTGTGGAGCGTGACCCGATCAATCGAACGCGCGACGTGAATCCAGTAGCTCATTGTGGGAACTGTTAGGGGTGAAGTGTCAGGGGTGAGGGGTATGAAAAGAAAGGTTCAGTAACCTTTCACTCCTCACCCTTTGCCCCTCACTGGTTTAGGGCAGGAGTTGCCACTCATCCTTCTCAATGAAAACTTTGACGCCCGTCTCGAGTTTCTTAATGTCGTCCTTCTCGAAGAGCCGCATGTATCGCTCGATCCGATCCGGATCGTCGATCCGCTCTTCCTGCATCATTCCACCGGCACTCTTGTACTTACGAATCAACAGGGACATCGAAATCCTCCTCCAGACCACTAGAAG
>CALMQI010000147.1 GCA_937871935.1 uncultured Burkholderiales bacterium | reverse complement strand
CTGAACCTGCTGAAGATCGACGGGCGCTGGGTGATAGCGCAGAAGGTGTTCGCCACCGTCTTTCTGGCCGGCATCGCACCAGCGCAGCACCTGCGCCTCGCCCTCGCCGCCCGCCGGCACCAGGTGGCCGGCCTTCTTGGCCAGGTAGATCACGATGGCGGCCAATTCACTGAGCACCACGCCGTCGTCGTCGATGGTCGCTGGGCCGGCGATAGGCCTCGGTGCTCAGATCGCGCGCGTGCAGAACGACGGCGTGTACTTCGTCGTCGGCGCGCAGTGGCGCGACGACAAGGTGATGCGGATATCAGTCACCCTAGGTGCGACCACCAGGCGCCACATCGAGATATCGGCAACAGCGATGGCGGATGCATGGGGAGTCGGGCGACACAGCAGATCGCGCTTCGGCGCTCCGGCACGAATCAGCCGTTTTCAGCGTAGCTGTCGAAAGCCCACCAACATGAACCACCGCCCCCCATCAGGATCCGCTCGCGCCGATCGAAGTGGAAGTGCCCGTCGCAAGCCCGCCCGTGCTGCAGCGCGTTCTGCACCTCCTCCCACCCCGCTACTTGCGGCTCCTTCGCCCATGACGGCCGTGCCTTGTATCGGATCCTGAGCTTGTACCGAACGTAAGACTGCGGAACACTTGCGTGCTCCGGCTCCGACAGCTCGACCGCGACGAACTCGACCGTCGGTTTGCCCAGTGGCAAGCAGTGAGACAGCTCGGGGTCCACCGCCGTCGAGAACGGCGGCGCCAGTTCATACACATCGGCATCGAACTGCACGTTTGCCTCTGCGCCTTTGCCTGACATGCCTTGCTGCGACCGCTTGGTCATGACGCCCAGCGAATGGAGCATTTCCAGATACGGCAACGTTCGCTTCCACACGCGGTCGTAGGCAGGCCGGCTCTTGTTCGTGAAGATCGCGAATTCGTAGCGACCGTACCCGCGATTCGGCGTCCACGGTGTGAGCTCTTTATCGACAGGCAGCCAGCTGCTGTCGGCCTGCGGCAAGGCGATGCACTCCAGGCTCGATCGCCTCTTCTGTTGCTCGCCGTAGGTGGTGCTCAGGATGGACTTGACTTCATCCACGGTTGGCGGAGCCAGCTTTCTTAGCTGATCGCGCTCGCGTTTGGTCTTCTCGTCAACGGCCGGCTCGGGCTGCGGGGGCGTGTCGGCATTACCCTCTCCCTGCGGACCGTTCTGCCTCAGCACGAAGGTCTGGGCGTCTACCCACTGCTTGCCGTCCCATTTGAACAGTATCTGGAATGGGACTCCCGCCAACTGTCGGGCGATCTCGGGGAAGGCACTTCTCACTTCAGCACTGCGCGCCCATTCGGCAACATCCTCGATGGGCCCTGCCCCCACGGTGCCCACCACCTCGTACCAATCGCCAGCGGGCAGACCGGCCGTTTGCTTGCGCTCGAACCTGGTAACCAAGGGGCTGTGCTGATAGCCGAAGACCAGGCATGGGCTCTGAACCTTCCAGTTGCTCGCCGCCCAGCCCTTCGAGGTGAGGCGATAGCGAGCGACGCGTTTGGCAGCGTCACCTGCCGCAGGCAGGTCGACCTTGGCCAGCAACCCTGCCCCGGTCAGCGCATCGAGCTGCTTGAGCTGCTGGCTGCGCGACGCATTGGACTCACCCTCGCGAAAATCCATGTGCCAGGCCAATGGGTATCGCACCTTCGAGCGCGCATCCGGCTCCGGATACATCGGCAGCGCCAGGCAGAACTCGACATGTTTGGCTTGAAAGCCAACATAGTGCATGTGCCCGTCGTCGCGCCGGTGCTTGGCAAAAAGTGCTGCAAGCGCGCGCTCGAAGTTCTTTGCGGATGGCTGGCTGGCCCGATGGCGTTCCACGGCCCAACCCGCGCCCACACCCAGGAGACCGAGACTGGTGAGGCCGACAAGCACCATGGCCCCTCGCTTGATCGCTTTGGCTATCCGCATGTGTTTGCAACCGTTGACCGTAAGAGTCGATTAGTCTATGAAGCTGTACATCGACAGTCCAGTTAGCGTGTGCGCCCGTTCATTGCGTGTGCAATCGCTCACGGCCAGTGATGGCTTGTGTTGGATCAGCACAATCAAGCCGCGCAACGGCCAAGCAGCCCACCAGCCATCCAGGGGCGCTCGACAGCCCCGGCGTCTAGGTGACCGCCTCCACGATGCGGCGTAACCGTACAGAAATCTGTATGACTCAAGCATGAAGACCACCCTCGATCACAACGATCAACTGCTCGCCGACGCCAAGGCGTTGGCGGCCCAGCAGCGCACCAGCCTCACGCGCGTGATCGAAGAAGGATTGCAGCTGCGCCTGCGCGCAAGGAAGGCGCTGACTTCCGGCACGCGCGCCAAGGTGCGCCTGCCGGCATTGCAGGGACCCTCAGGCGCCGCTCACCCGAGCCTGCGCACGCCAACGATTGCAGTCTCGTCGAACTGGCGGGCCTTCGTTCGTCGTGGCAACGAGGCGCCGGAATCGTCCGGCGAAGCCGCGACTTGAGGAGACCTGACCATGCGATCAAGCGCCGATGAACGAGCCATCCGTGAAGTGCACACCGCGTGGATCGATGCGGTCAACGCCGCCGATCTGGACCGCCTGCTCACGCTCATGACCGACGACGTTGTGTTCCTGAACCCCGGCCAGGCGCCATTCGGCCGCGACGGGTTTCCCGCCGTCTTTGCAGGCGCCCACCGACAGCTGCGGCTGCGTTGCACCAGCGAGCTCGAAGAGGTGGTGGCCATCGGCGACGTGGGCTACACCCGGTGCCACGACGCGCTGAGCTTGGCGCCGCGCGCCGGCGGCGAAACCACGGCGCTCGCCGGTGACCGGCTCACCATCTACCGCAAACAGCCCGACGGCCGCTGGCTGCTGGCGCGCGACGCCCACACGCTGCAGCCGGTGGCGAACTGACGGCGGGAACAGCAGACGCGTCCGCACTGCCCTCGATGCGGTGCCGGGCGCAGCTGCCGTCGGTGGGCGACGTCCAGCCTAGAACCATCAGGCCGAGCAGCGGCGGCTCTACCGCGGTCATGGCGGGCGTTGCACCTGCGCCTCGCCCGCCCGGTCAGCCGGGATCAGGTGGCCGCACTTGCGGGCCAGGTAGAGCACGATGGCGGCGGATTCGGACAGCACCAACCCGTCGTCGAGCAAGTGCGCGAGCTGCAATCAAGAAGCAAGTGCAATGCGGGCAGCCTCTTCGTCGGTGAGGGCCGCACCCTCGGCCAGCAACCGCTGCAGCTCGCCACTCGACAAAGATTTCACCAACAATGCGCGCACAGCAACTCGATCGCGCTGATCGTTCACAACGTTTCCGTACTTCGCCTCTGCGCGACCGAATGCGAGGGCTGCGTCTGACACGCGCCCCTGCTTGAACGCGATCTGCGCGAACGAAATCAGCCACACCCACAACGGTGTCCCTTGTTTCGCATGGAGCGGCGTCCCCTCGCGTGCAGCGGCCAGTGCTTCGTCGATCTGATCGAGCTTGGCAAGCGCATGGCTGAGACAGCACAGCGCAATGGCCAAGCCCGACGTGAATCGATCGGCACGCGTCATGGCAACCAACTCTCGACACCGCGTCACGGCTTCCTCAAAGTGCCCGGTCTCCATCGCAATGTCGATCAAACCTTGCAACGACACGCGTTCATGCGTGTATTCCCTCACTGCGCGAGCAAGCTGCAGGCATTCCTCTGTCATGGCGCGAGCCGCTTCGATTTGATTGCTTAAGGACAGGTAGACCGCCCGCGCTCTCAACAAGTGCCATCTCGAAGCTGGTGGCCAGGATGCGTCGTGCAACTGGGTCATCTCAAGCGACACTCGTTCGCACAACGCAACGTCGCCGCAGCGATGCGCGTTGATCTGGAGTCGTTCCAGCGCGATATACGCACCGCGCCAATCGCCGAGATTACGAAACAGGGCAACGGCCCGTTCGGCGGCCGCCCGCTCTGCGGGGACCGGAGGAGAGGAAGGCAATACGCACCATTCTGAAAGCAGGCGGGCTTCTAGTGCCGGCGGCGTGGTCTCGTCGATTCGCTCCATCGCTCGCTCGCAGATGCGCAGGGCTTCAACGCGTTGCCCGGTTCCGATCCACATCCACGCCGAAGCGCCAGCCAGTGCAATGTGTAGCGCAGCCGTGGTGACCGTGCCCCACACGAGCGCCGCGCGCAGATTGTCAAAGTCGGGTAAGTGAGCCTCCACGAGCGCGCTCCGAGACACAACCCATCGCCGCTGTTGGCCAGCCTCGAAGATCGCGAGAAAGGCTTGAGCGTGCCGCTCGCGCGTGGCATCGGTTTCGGCGGCATCGCGCAGTTTCTCGAGGGCATAGGCTCGGGCACTCTCGAGAAGGCGATACCGCGGCGGCTCGGTCGGCTCTGCGATCACCAGCGACTTGTCAACCAACGCCCCGAGATGCTCGAGCACTTCCCAAGCATCGAGCTGCCCGTCGCCGAGCACCTGCTGCGCGGCGTGCATCGTGAACGTTCCCGCAAATACCCCAGCCCGCCGAAAGACTGCGCGCTCGCGGTCGTCCAGCAGACTGTGACTCCAATCGAGTGCCTCACGCAGCGTCTGATGACGGCGCATCGCCGTACGCACGCCCCCGGTCAGCATGCGAAACCGCTCGTCCAGGCGCTCACGCACCCCACCGGTGCCCAGCAGGGGCACACGCGCGGCGGCTAGCTCAATGGCCAGCGGCAGGCCATCCAGCCGTCGGCAAATCTCCACCACGTCGGAGCAGTTCTGCTCGGTGAGTGCAAAGGACGCTTGCAAGGCCTGCACCCGATCAACGAGCAACGCCACGGCACCGGAGACACGCGCCGCCATGAGGTCGGATGCATCCGGCACCGACAGCGTAGTGGCGTGGTACAGATGCTCGTCGGTGATCTTTAGCAGCTCCTGGCTGGTGATCAGCAAGCGCGCCCCGGGCGCACGCTGTCGTAGCGCGTGCGCGAAGGCGCTGGCCGCGTCCAAGAGATGCTCGCAGTTGTCGAGCACTAACAGCATTACGCGATTGCGCAGTGTGTCGATCACTTCGTCCTGCGCGCTTCGGTTGCCCGGGAGTGTCAGGCCCATCGCTTGAGCCACGGCCAGAGGCAGTACTGCCGGGTCGGCCACGGATGCCAATTCGATCATCCACACGCCGTCCTCAAACTCACGGCGCAAGGCATGTGCCGCGGCTTGAGCCAAGCGGGTCTTACCGATCCCAGCGGCGCCAACGACGCTGACCAGGCGGTGCGCTCCCAGCGAGGCCAGCAAGTCGGCGAGGTCGCCGGCGCGGCCGATCAGCTCTGGCAACACCTCAGGCAAGTTGCCTTGCTGGATGCGCGCATAACCGACCGTGGGCGCGCCCGGTTCAGCCATCACCGGGCGATGGGCTGCATCGTCGGGGCCGTTGGGGCCGGAAGTGAGATCGGACACCTCCATGGCGAACTGGTATCCCCGTCCCGGGATTGTTGAAATCGCGCGCGGACCAAGGATCTTTCGCAAGGAGCTGATCTGCACCTGCAAGTTGTTGACCTCAACCACTAAGCCAGGCCACACCACGTCGATGAGCTCGTCCTTCCCGACCGTGCGATCGCGTCGCTCGATGAGCGCCACTAGAAGGTCGAACGCGCGACCACCCAGCGGGGCCTCATGACCGTCGGCAAGCAGTCGTCGCTCGGTACCTAGCAGTTCGAAGTGTGCAAAGCGGTAGCGGCGTTGCATGGCCATATCACCTCGGCAGCAATGTACTTTGTGAGGCACCCGGCCAGTCGGCTCGATGGCGACTTTCAATCCGCTTAACAAAGTTTCAGCGCGAACTCAGTCGCGCAGAGGACTTTGAACGGCCAAGTCGCCAAAGTGCGGCTCGCGCGATTTCACCCACGGCGCCAACTGCAAGGAGCACGACATGAACAGCGCACTCATCTCGGTCGTTGCGCGATTGGCGGCCGCCGTTGCCGCGATCGCCACGTCGATGGCCCTGCTCTCGGCGGTCGTCTCCTTCAGCGAGCCGCAGCGGAGCCAGCTGCTTGCGGCAACCGCAAGCAGGCAACTGGCAGCTCAGAAGTATTCATTGCAACTGGCCCAGGCCAAGCAAGTGCAACTGACTGCTGTGACCGAGCTCACCTCTCGGTGATCACAGCGATACGCCACCGGGTAGCGCAGAGTGATCGACCAGCCATCTGCCGCCGATGCAGGCGGCGCCGACGGCCCGGTGACGAGAACCATGCCCTGCGCCGACATGCTGACGCGGCTCTGAACCTGTGACAGGGCAGATGCGTCAAGGCGGCGCAATGCCGGGCGCCAGGCCGGTCAGCTTCATGCGCGTGACCAGCGTGGCAAAGCGCGGTTCGGCCCGCAGTGCGGCCCAACGCGGGTCGTCGCGCAAGTGCAGCATGCGCGTGTCGTTGCAGTCACACGCACGCTCCAGACTCGCCAGCGCTGCATCGCGGTCGCCAAGTGCTGCCTGCACGGCAGCGAGCGACGTCGGCGGCACATAGCGCATGCCCGAACGCGCCTCGAGTCGCGCAAGCACCTTGCGCGACTCGTCGGCACGGCCGTGGCGCGCGAGCAGTGCGCCCTGCAGCGCCTCGGCTTGACTGCTCTGGTCGGCGAACGAAACCGCCTGCCCGATCGATGCGAACGCAGCGTCGAGATTCCCCTGCTGCTCGTGATAGGTCGCGAGCCCGAGGTGGGCAATCCAGAACTGCGGCGCGAACTCCAGCACCCGAGCCAAGCGCAGGCGACACGCTGCCGCGTCGCCCAGGCGCAGCAAAAAGACAGCCTCCATGGAGCAGATCAGCAGCGACATCGGGTCGAGTTCGCGGGCGTTGCGAACCAGGGCGATTCCCTCATCCCGGCGCCCGAGCGTGAGCAGCATGAAGCCCAACCCGAAGCTGGCCAGCGCGGTGTTCGGGTTGAGTGTCAGTGCACGGCGAAACGCGCGCTCGGCGCCGGCCCAGTCGTGCTCGCACCAATAGCGCAGCCAACCCAGCAAGGTGTGCGCCTCCGCGAGGTCGGGCGTGAGCTCGAGCGCGCGCTCCATGTGCTGACGCCACGGGCCGAACATCTCTTCCGGCGGCTGGTCGGCGCCGAAGATCATGCGGCGATGCGCTTCGGCGATGCCGACATGCGCAAGCGAATACACGGGATCGATCTGCAGTGCATGGCTGAACAGCTCGACGCTGCGTCGCAAGGAGTCGGCGCGAAGCGCTTGCGCGTGATTCAGTCCAGCCAGATACAGCTGGTACGCGTCGACATTGCGCGTACCGCCCGGTGCCTTGCGCAGGTGCCGGCCCAGCGCGTGCGCGACGCGTTCGCACAGCGCGTCCTGCGCATCGAACACGTCCGTCCACGCCACGTCGAACTGGTCACTCCACGCCGCTGTGCCATCGGACACCGAAAGCAGGCGTGCACTCGCGCGCACGCGGTCACCCACGTGCATCAGCGTGCCATCGACGATCCAGTTCACATCCAGCATGCGCCCCGCCTGCAGCGCGTCACGCTGACCCTCGGCAAAGCGACGCACCGATCCGAACGAACGCACCACCAGCTCCGGCAGGATCGAAAGGCGCGCGATCAGGCTGTCGGCCATGCCGAGTGCAACCAGTCGATCTCGTTCACTCGGCGACAGTGCGATGAAGGGCAGCACGGCCAGCGTGGCGCGTGGGGTTCTCGCTGCTGAGTCACTGACGACAGCGGGCTCTCTCGTTGCGCCCCGGGCCGTGACCTCGGCCGTGAAGCGGAAGCCGCGCCGTGGTTCGGTGCGGATCAGCTGTGCCGAGTCGTCACCGATCGCGCGCCGTAGCGCGGAAATGAGCTGGCTCAGGTTGTTGTCCCCCACCACCAGCCCCGGCCACAGCGTTTGCATCAACTCGCGCTTGTCGATCAGCTCGCCCGGGCGGCTTGCGAACAGGTAGAGGGCATTGAACAGGCGCGGGGTCAGTGCCAGCGGTGAGCCATCGGGCCGCGTGACGCGGCGAAGCGCTGCGTCGAGCACAAGACCTTCGAACGACAGGATCTCCCTGGTGCCAGGCATGGTCGATCACCTTCAGCGTTTTTCAGATCGCCGATCGGGCGGTTTGCGTATTCTGACCTTTCGGTTGCACCGCGAGGTGATCGACATGCCTGCGATCCGCACTCTCCCCTGGCCGCGCGCTCTTTGGAAGGCGCACTTCTGCCTGTCGGCGTTGGCGCTGGCCCTTGCAGCGTGTGGCGGTGGTTCCACATCGCCGGCCGACCAAGGCGTCACGCCAGCACCAGCACCAGCGCCAGCGCCGACCCCGGCGCCAGGCTATGTCGGGGCCGTCTATGCCGGCACCAACAACAACGGGCCAGACGGCAATTTTGTGGTCAGCTTCGGTCGCCACGCCGACGGCACGCTGGTGCCGCTCGACATGCATGTCACCGGCGGGCAGGGTCGCGCCAGCGCTTCGCCCTCGCCGCCGCGACTCAACTCGCTGATCGCCGAGGACTCGATCATCGCCGTGGACAACCGGTTCCTGCTGGTCGTCAACGCCGGCAGCAACGACATCACCTGCTTCCGCATCAACAGCGACTTCAGTCTTACGGCTACCGCCATCGAAGCGAGCGGCGGCACGATGCCGATCAGCCTGGCGTATCACAACGGTGTGGTCTATGTCGCCAATGCCGACGAGGACGGGGTGTTCACCGCCCCGCCGAACCAGAGCGGCAATATCACGGCGCTGCGCCTGGACTCGTCAACCGGGCAGCTCAGCCGAATCGCCGGCTTCTCGCTCAGCCTGCATGGGCGCCCCGCCGATCTGGAAGTCACACCCGACGGCTCTCACCTGATCGTCTCGTCACTCAACGCCTCATCGGCACTCCTGCCGCAGCCCACCGCGGCAGAGGTGTCGAGTTTCAGGATCGAGCCTGACGGCACGCTCGCCGCCACACCCTCCGGCACGGGTGCGTCAACCCAGCTCGGCAACGCAGCCGGCCGCAACCTGCCCAACGCCATCGGGATCGAAACGTTCGCCGTGGCCGGCCGTCAGTTCGTTATTGCTGCCGAGGCACGAACCGCGACGTCGTTGGGGGCACCGGCGGCCACCTTTGCAGCGGTGCAGACCGGCTCGGTCTCGACGTGGGAGCTCGCCGCAGACGGATCGTTTATCCCTCGTTCAACCGACTTTCTGCTCGGACCGTCGGTCACGTCCGGCCCGCTCCAGGCTGGGTTCCTGGCCTATTCGGCCATCTACTCGACCTTCTGGGTCACGACCTCGGCCGGCGCCACGATCTCGGGCTTTGGCCTCAACGACGACGGCACGATCGCGCGTGGCGAGATGCTGGCGAGCGGCATCCCGGTCGACCCCGATGCGGCCAGCCCGCTGGCCAACGCCGACGGGTACGTCGACATCGCCATCAGCCCCGACGGCCGCTGGCTCTACCAGCTCGTGGGCCTGAAAGGCCGCATCGATGTCTACGAAATCGACACGCTCGTCGCCTTCAACATCGCGCACCGCCAGCAGGTGACCACCGGGCTTCTGCCGATCGACAACCTACAGGGCCTTGTTGCGGTGTCGAAGTGAACCAGCTTGGCTTGGCCTCGAGTCGAGTCACCGCGCCGACCGACTGCCGGCGACGAGCATGCCGAGGACATTGATCGCCAGGGCGGCCCCGCAGTAGCATCACCCCTCGCAACGCCCCGGAGCTACCCCATGAGCAGCAACGATCGCCAAGCCATCGAGCAGATGGTGCAGACCTACCTCGACGGCCTTTACGAAGGTGATGCCGACAAACTGGCCAGCGTGTTCCACGACACCAGCGTGCTCACCTACGAGCAAGACGGCAAGCTCGTGGTGCTGCCGCGCGAGCAGTGGCTGAAGGCAGTGCGCGAGCGGCCGAAGCCCAAGGACAAAGGCTTGCCGCGCGACGACGTGATCTTGATGATCGACCAGTCGGGCCCGACCACGGCATTCGTGAAGCTCAAGTGCCAGATCCCGCCGCGCTACTTTACCGACTACCTGAACCTGCTGAAGATCGACGGGCGCTGGGTGGTGGCGCAGAAGGTGTTCGCCACCGTGAACAAGCCTTAACACCTGGCCCAGCGGCACGCCCTCGAGACCGCTGCGCCGATCACGGCTTCTTTACCACCGTGGCCTTGAACTCGGCACCTTCCAGAATCTGCACCGCGGGGCCACCCAGATCCGAGAGCTTGAGGCGCTTAAGCAGAACCTGCATGTCCAGCGCCACCGGCGTGAGCCACAGCCCGCCGCCCCCGCCCTTGACGGCACCCCCCTGGATGGTGAAAGCGCCATCTTCCAGGCCGATCAGCGCGAGTCCGAAGAACTCGCTGTCGAGCATCACGTTGCCGCGGATCTCGTCGGCCTCGCCGAGAAACATGCCCACCTGGTTTCCGACCAGCACGTTGTCGACGATCACGGTCCCCGGGCCATTGCCGCCCGCGGTGATGCCGGCATGCTGAAACTGGGTGAAGAAATCCGGCCCGCAGTTCTGCGGCAGGTTGGGCGGGCAGACGTTGCCGCTGATGGTGTTGTGCGCGATCGTGCCCACCGCACCGGCCACCAGCTCGACCCCATCGGTCGGCACACCTGCGCCACGCCCCGGCCCGGCCACCGTGTTGCGTGTGATGTAGGCCCACGAGCCCGGGCCCAACACCAGAATGCCGGTGGACTGGTAGTTCGTGATCTCGCTGTGGTGCACGTTCAAGCTCGCCGGCAGGCTGCCCGGCTCGGGCTGGCCCACCGCGATGGCCGTGCCACTGCGCGGGCAGAATTCGAACGGCGTGTCGTGGATCTCGCGCACGGCGGCGAAGCCGAGGTCGAGGTGCGCGCGCGAGTGCACGCGAATGCCCCACGTCAACGAGGGCCCGCGCGCGCAGGAGTTGGCGCCCGGCCCTTGCACCGTGAGCCGTGACATCGACACCTTGGCGCCATCGAGCACCTCGACGATCGAGGCCGCGCCGAGCTGGCCGTTGGCCAGCGCGACCGGTGCACGAACGATGGTGGCATCCACTCCCGCGCCGACAAGGATGACATCTTTCTTGAGAACGAGCTGTTCGACGTAGGTGCCCGCCAGCACCTTCACGATGCGGCCGGGCTCGGCGGCATCCACCGCGCTCTGGATCGTGGGGTATTGGGTAGGAACGACCAGCACATGGCGGTGGCGCTCGGCGGGCTTGTGCCTGTCGCGTGCCGAGGTGCCGGCAAGCGTGCCACCGCAGAACACCGCCAGCGCCGAGACGAGCGCTGCCAGCGCGATCCAGTTGAAGTCCGAACGAACGTGCATCATCGTTGCCTCCTTTGGTTCAACCATGAATACGATGCCAGTCGGCCGCGGCGGACATTCATCCCTCAGGTCGAGGTACGTTTTGACCTGGACAGGTACGCCGGCTACCGCCCGGCCCACGGTGGCCAAGCACCACCGCGCTCACAGGCTAGCGGCGCGCGGTCGCGCGGACCGCATGCATAGTCGACGGGCGCTCGTTCAAAAGTGAGCAGTTCAGCGTGGCGACTGAAGATCGACGGGCGCTGGGTGGTGGCGCAGAAGGTGTTCGCCACCGTGAACAAGCCATAACGCCTCGCCAGCGCCTGCCAGGCGGGCGGCACGCGCCCTCAAGCCATCTTCACGGCCGTGCCGCCCACGGCCACCATCATCATCCCGTTCTTTTCGCCAAGCACCTCGTAGTCGAAGTCGACGCCGACCACGCCGTCGGCGCCGAGTTCGCGCGCGGCGGCGACCATGTCTTCCACAGCGGCGTCACGTGCGCCGGACAGCGCGCGCTCGTAGCCGCCCGCACGGCCGCCGACCACGTCGCGCACCGACGAGAACAGGTCGCGGAAGATGTTGGCGCCGATGATCGCCTCGCCGTGCACGATGCCGAGGTACTTTGCGACGCGCGCAGCGTCGTTGTCCGGGACGACGGTGGCGATGAAGAAGCCGTTGTCGGTGCGAGAAAACCAGCCCATCGTGTGCTCCTGGAGTGACCTGTGATGGCGCGACGATACCGCGGGGGCGGCCCAGGCGATACCGGCCCGCACTTGCGGGCCGGGCAATGCACGATGGCGGCGGGTTCGGACAGCACCAACCCGTCGTCGTCGATCGCCGGGATCTGCTCGAAGGGGCTGAGCCGGCGATAGGCCTCGGTGCTGAGGTCGCGCGCGGGGTGGTCCATGCCGGCCAGCTGGAACGGCAGCCGCAGCTCCTGGAGCGCTCACAGCACGCGCAGGTCGCGGGTGTCGCCGCGGGCGAAGGCGTTGACCTTGGAAAAGCCGTATAGCGTGAGCATTGGAGCAGGTTCCTTCGTCAAGGCTTTCGTGCCGCGAAGAATAGTGGCACTCACGCCGGCGCATCACTGACCTGCCCCCTTCAGCCATACCACTTGTTTGGCAGGAGTCCAGGTTGCAAG
>CALMQI010000146.1 GCA_937871935.1 uncultured Burkholderiales bacterium | reverse complement strand
GTCTTAAACTAATTCCGCAATCGGCCGGCCGCCGCTCACCATCGGCACCGGGCGGCCCGAGGTATCTTGCACGTGCAGGTCTTGCGGAATGCCGAGCACGTGAAACAGCGTGGCCATCAAATCTTGCGGGCCGATCGGAGTCGACTTCGGCGTCTCGGCCTTGGCGTTCGATTCGCCGACGACCTGCCCCATTTGCAATCCGCCGCCCGAGAAGGCCAACGTGCTGAGCGGCGCCCAGTGATCGCGACCTGCATTCCGATTCACGCGCGGCGTGCGACCGAACTCGGACAGATTGCAGACCAGCGTGTTGTCCAGCAGGCCGCGCTGCTGAAGATCTTCCAACAGCGCGCTGTAGGCCTTGTCGTACATCGGCGCGACGATGTCTTTCATCCCTTCGATCGACGTGAAGGGCCGGGTGGTCCTCGCCCTCCGGTACGAGCCCGGCGAGACCGATCCGAGCAGCCCGTTCGACGGGAAGAAGGCGAGCCGGTATTCGGACCTCCGGTACAAGGCGATGAAGGCCCGGGAGGCCGGCGCCGCGGCGCTGATCGACGAGATCGACAAGGTGCGCCCGCCCTACAACGTGAGCGTGCTCAATGCCGAGGCCACGCTGTTCGCGCTCGAGCATGCCGGCGAATACGCTCGCCAGGCGGCGCTGCTGCGTGAGCAGCGCGAGCGGCTGCAGGCGGCGCTGCGCGCACTGCCGGGCGTGACCGCGTATCCGAGCGAGGCCAACATGATCCTGCTGCGCGTGGCCGATGCGAAGCGCACCTTCGAGGGCATGAAGGCGCGCGGCGTGCTGGTGAAGAATGTCTCGGCGCTGCACCCGCTGCTGGCGAACTGCCTGCGCCTGACGGTGGGCACGCCCGACGAGAATGCACTGATGATCGACGCTCTGAAAGCGAGCCTGTGATGACCTCCCGCACTGCCGACGTGCAACGCAACACCAAGGAGACGCAGATCCGTGTGCGCGTCGACCTCGACGGCAGCGGCGTGGCGCAACTGGCCACCGGCATCGGCTTCTTCGACCACATGCTCGACCAGGTGGCCCGCCATGGGCTCATCGACCTGGCGGTCGATGCCAAGGGTGATCTGCACATCGACGGCCACCACCTGGTGGAGGACGTCGGCATCACGCTCGGCATGGCGGTGGCCAAGGCGGTCGGCGACAAGGCCGGCATCCAGCGCTACGGTCATGCCTACGTGCCGCTCGACGAGGCGTTGTCGCGCGTGGTGATCGACTTTTCCGGTCGGCCGGGGCTGCACATGCGTGTGCCGTTCAAGGCCGGTATGGTGGGCGGCTTCGACACCCAGCTCGCCTACGAGTTCTTCCAGGGCTTCGCCAACCACGCGCTGGTGACGCTGCACATCGACAACCTGCATGGCGACAACGCCCACCACCAGTGCGAGACCGTGTTCAAGGCGTTCGCCCGCGCGCTGCGCATGGCGCTGGCGGCCGACCCGCGCAGCGCCGGCGTGGTGCCGTCGACCAAGGGCACGCTGTAACCGGGGCGACGCGAGATGGCGCAGACAGTGGCCGTGGTCGACTACGGCATGGGCAACCTGCGCTCGGTGTCGCAGGCGCTGCTGCACGTGGCGGCAGGTACCGACAGTCGCGTGATCGTCACCTCGTCGCCCGAAGCTGTGGCAGCGGCAGAGCGCGTGGTGCTGCCGGGGCAGGGCGCCATCCGCGACTGCATGGCCGAACTCGCCCGCTCGGGGCTGACGCAGGCCGTGCTCGACGCGGCGCGCCGCAAGCCGCTGTTCGGCGTGTGCATCGGCATGCAGATGCTGCTCGACCACAGCGAAGAGCAGGACACGCCCGGGCTCGGTCTCGTGCCGGGGCGGGTGCGCCGCTTCCAGCTCGAAGGGCGGCTGCAGAGCGACGGCAGCCACTTCAAGGTGCCGCAGATGGGCTGGAACGAGGTCTGGCAGTCGCGTCCGGGCGGGGCCGCTCATGCGTTGTGGCAGGGCGTGCCCGACGGCGCGTTCTTCTATTTCGTGCACAGCTACTATGCACAACCGTCGGACGGATGCCACACTGCGGCCGAAACCGACTATGGCGGCCGCTTTACCTGCGCTGTCGCACGGGATAACATTTTTGCCACCCAGTTCCACCCTGAGAAGAGCGCTCAACACGGCCTGACCCTCTACCGGAACTTCCTGTCCTGGATGCCCTGAGCCCATGCGCGCCGTGCGCGCGGCCGGTGGTCGCATCGGACACACCCCATCCCGAAGCCACAGTCCTTTCCACCGATTCGCGTCCGCTCGATCGAGCCATGCTGCTGATTCCGGCGATTGACCTCAAAGACGGCAAGTGCGTGCGCCTGGAGCAAGGCGACATGTCGGCTGTCACCACCTTCGGCGACAGCCCGTCGGCGATGGCCCGGCGCTGGCTCGAGGCCGGCGCCCGGCGCCTGCACCTGGTGGATCTGAACGGTGCCTTTGCCGGCAAGCCGGTCAACGAGAGCGCGGTGAAGGCCATCCTGCGCGAGGTGGGCGACAAGATCCCGGTGCAGCTCGGCGGCGGCATCCGCGACCTCGACACGATCGAGCGCTACCTCGACGACGGCTTGAGCTACATCATCATCGGCACCGCGGCGGTCAAGAACCCGGGCTTCCTCAAGGACGCCTGCAGCGCGTTCGGCGGCCACATCATCGTCGGCCTCGACGCCAAGGACGGCAAGGTCGCCACCGATGGCTGGAGCAAGCTCACCGGCCACGAGGTGGTCGACCTGGCGAAGAAGTTCGAGGACTACGGCGTCGAGGGCGTGGTCTACACCGACATCGGGCGCGACGGCATGCTCACCGGCATCAATGTCGACGCCACCGTCAAGCTGGCGCAGTCGCTGACGATTCCCGTCTTTGCCTCCGGCGGCCTGAATGGCTTGACCGACATCGAGAAGCTCTGCGCTGTCGCGACCGAGGGCATCGACGGCGTGATCTGTGGGCGCGCCATCTACAACGGCGCGCTCGACTTCGTGACGGCGCAGAAGCGCGCCGACGAACTGAACGGCGGCTGACCCTCCGCCCTCGATACCCGCCCCGGCGGGCCGCCCCCATGCTCGCCAAACGCATCATTCCCTGCCTCGACGTCACCGGCGGCCGCGTCGTCAAGGGCGTCAACTTCGTCGAACTGCGCGATGCCGGCGACCCGGTGGAGATCGCGGCGCGCTACAACGACCAGGGTGCCGATGAACTGACCTTTCTGGACATCACCGCCACCAGCGACGATCGCGACCTGATCCTGCACATCATCGAAGCCGTCGCTGCGCAGGTGTTCATTCCGCTCACAGTGGGTGGTGGCGTGCGCACGGTGGCCGACGTGCGGCGCCTGCTCAACGCCGGCGCCGACAAGGTGAGCTTCAACTCCGCCGCGGTGGCCGACCCGCAGGTGATCCGTGACGCGTCGGACAAGTACGGCGCCCAGTGCATCGTGGTGGCCATCGACGCCAAGCGCCGGCACGGCGCCGACGCGGCGGCGCGCGGCGCCGGGTGGGACGTCTACACCCATGGTGGCCGCCGCAATGCCGGCATCGACGCCCTCGACTGGGCTCGCCGCATGGCCGAGGCGGGTGCCGGCGAGATCCTGCTGACCAGCATGGACCGCGACGGCACCAAGGTCGGCTTCGATCTCGAACTCACCCGCGCGGTGGTCGACGCCGTGCCGGTGCCGGTGATCGCCTCGGGCGGCGTCGGCGCGCTCGAGCACCTGGTCGACGGCATCCGCATCGGCGGCGCCGACGCCGTGCTGGCGGCCAGCATCTTTCACTACGGCGAGTTCACGGTTGGCCAGGCCAAGGCGCTACTGGCGCGGCACGGCGTGGCCGTGCGGCCGTGAAACCGCGCACGGCGAGCGCGCGCTCCGGCCGGGCTGCGGCGCTGCCGCGCGAGGTGCGCATCATCGGCGGCCACTGGAAGCGCAGCAAGCTGCCGGTGCTCGACAGCCCGGGGCTGCGGCCGACGCCGCAGCGGGTGCGCGAGACGCTGTTCAACTGGCTGGGCCAGGACCTGACCGGCTGGCGCTGCCTGGATGCGTTCGCCGGCAGCGGGGCGCTGGGGTTCGAGGCCGGCTCGCGTGGCGCCGCACAGGTACTCTTGCTGGAGCGCGAGCCTACCTTGCTGGCAAATCTGAATGCGGTGCGCGAGCGGCTGAAGGCTGACACGGTGACCGTGCGGCGGGCCGATGCGCTGACCTGGATGCGCACGGCCCCGCCTGCGTCGTTTCACCTCGTGCTGCTCGACCCGCCGTTCGATGCCGATTGGCGCGAACAAGCCGTCGCGGCCGGCAGCGGGCTGGTCCGCCCCGGCGGCTACCTCTACCTTGAGTCACCCGCGGCACTCGGCGACCCACTGGCCGGATTCGACCTCTGGCGCCAGGATCGCGCCGGCGCGGTGCATTTTCACTTGCTGCGCCGCAACAGCTAAACTGCCCCGAAGGAGTGCGCCATGGCCCCACGCAGCCCGCTGATCGCGATCTACCCTGGTACTTTCGATCCGATGACGCTGGGTCATGAGGACCTCATGCGCCGCGCGTCGCGCCTGTTCGACAAGCTGCTGCTGGCGGTGGCTGCCGGCCACCACAAGCGCACGATGTTCACGATCGCCGAACGCATCGAGATTGCCGCCGAGGTGGCCAAGCCCTACGACAACGTCGAGGTGGTGGCGTTTCGCGGCCTGCTGCGGGACTTCGTGGTCGAGAACGGCGGCAAGGTCGTGGTGCGCGGCCTGCGGGCGGTGAGCGACTTCGAGTACGAATTCCAGATGGCCGGAATGAACCGACAGCTGATGCCCGATGTCGAAACCCTGTTCATGACTCCCTCGGACCAGTACCAGTTCGTCAGCGGCACCTTCGTGCGTGAGATCGCGATGCTCGGCGGTGACGTGTCGAAGTTCGTCGCGCCCTCGGTGCTGCGCCGGCTGCGCGAGCGCGTGACGGACAGCGGAGAAGCCTGAAGCAGACCTATCGCCATGGCCCTGAAGATCACCGACGACTGCATCAACTGCGACGTCTGCGAACCCGAATGCCCGAACGACGCCATCTCGCTCGGCGAGGTGATCTACGAGATTGACCCGGCCAAGTGCACCGAGTGCGTCGGCCACTTCAACGAGCCGCAGTGCGTGCAGGTCTGTCCGGTGGCCTGCATTCCGGTGGATCCGGCGCACGTCGAGACGCGCGAGGTGCTGTGGGCCAAGTTCACGTCGCTCGTGCGCAAGAAGACCGGCGCCGACGCCTGAATCACGAGTGGCCGGCGGCCCGCCAGGGCCGCGGTCGGTTCGGCGTCAGCCCCGGGCGGTGAGGGCGTGCAGCGGCCGTATGCCGTTGCGCGCGCGGCGCGGCTCCGGCTTGCGCGGCGCCTTGGCGCGGGAGGCGGTGTCCGGTGCGCTGGCGCTGCGTGGCGTACCGATGTGCGCGGCACCTTGCCGCGTCGCCGCCTGCTCGCGCTGCCTGCGCTCCTTGGCCAGCGCGTCCGCGCGCCGGATGTCGCGTGCGACCACCTCTTGCGCCTCGCGCGTCTGCTGCGCGGTGCGCGCATCGGCCACGTCGACCTGCTGGCCAGCAGGACAAGGGCTGTGCGAGTAGTTCCGGCCGTCTTCGCCGCAGCGGTACACGCGGTCCTGCGCCCATGCACCGCAGGCACCGGACAGGCCGATGGCCAGCCACAGAACAGCGGCGGCCTTCATGGCTGCGTCGCCGCCGGCTTGGCGGGCTTGGTGTGGATCTTCATCATGGCGCGCTCCATCGAACCTTCCAGCAGCAAAGGCAGTGCATCGAGCGACTTGCCGATGCACTGGTGAATCGCCTCGCGATGCTCGGCCATGGGCTTTTGCAGCACCCAGTCGACCACCTCGCTCTTGACGCCCGGGTGGCCGACGCCGATACGCAGGCGCCAGAAGTCCGGACTGCCCAGCTGGGCCAGGATGTCCTTCAGGCCGTTGTGGCCCGCGGCGCCGCCCCCCAGCTTGACGCGGGCTTGCCCCGGCGGCAGGTCGATCTCGTCGTGCACCACGAGGATCTCGGCCGGCGCGATCTTGAAGAAGCGCGCCAGCGCGGCCACCGATTTGCCCGACAGGTTCATGTAGGTCTGCGGCTCGAGCAGCCACAGCGGCCCGACGTCCCGGTTGATGCGCGCGACGAGGCCGTGATAGGCCCGGTCGCGGGTCAGCGTGACGCCGAGCTTTCGCGCAGCCGCGTCGACCCACCAGAAACCCGCGTTGTGCCGGGTGTCCTCGTACTCGGTGCCCGGGTTGCCCAGGCCGACGATCAATCGAATCATGCGGCGCGATTATCCGTATCGAGCGCCCATGAAAAAGCCCCACCGAGGTGGGGCTGGATCTCACCCAAACGGGGGTATCCGGGTCACTTCTTCTTCTTGTCGTCCTTGTCCTTGGCGGCAGGCGCCTTGGTCTTGGCCGCGGCCGGTGCTGCACCGGCGGCCGCAGGCGCGCCTGCGGCGGGCGCTGCCGCGCCACCGGCTGCAGCGGCATCGGCGGGAGCGACTTCCTCTTCCACCTTGGGCAGTGTGACCGCGACGATCACCGGATTTTGCGTGCCGTGCTTGACGACGCGCACACCGCTCGGTGGCACGATGTCCGACACGTGCAGCGACTGGCTCTTGACGAGCTGACTCAGGTCGACCGCGATGAACTCCGGCAGCTGCGTGGCCAGGCACTCGATCTCGACTTCGTTGGCCACGTGATTGATCAGGCACTTGTCGGTCTTGACCGCCGGCGAGTTCTCTTCGCCCGCATAGTGCAGCGGCACCTTCACGCGCAGGCGCGTGGTGTCGTCGACGCGCTGGAAGTCGATGTGCATGACCTGCTGCTTCCAAGGATGCATCTGGAAGTCGCGCAGCAGCACCTTCTGCGCGTTGCCGGCCAGTTCCATTTCGAGCACCGACGAGTGGAAGGCCTCCTTCTTCAGCGCGTGGAACAGGGCGTTGTGATCGAGCTCGATCGTGCGCGGCTCACCGCCGCCATAGACAATGCCGGGCACCTTGCCGGTATTGCGCAGGCGGCGGCTCGCTCCGGACCCCTGCTGTGTGCGCTCGAAAGCGACGAATTTCATGATTCACTCCAAGTGATTTGAGCGCCCGCGACCAGGTCACTCGTGAAAGGACTCGGTCGAGTCCACAACCGTAAAGGGCTCGCAAAGCGAGCCCGCTATCGTTCCCTAAAAATTACTGTTCTGTTCCGCAAACAGCGACGTCACCGACTCACCATCGGAGATGCGCCGGATCGTCTCGGCGAACAGAAACGCCACCGACAGCTGGCGGATCTTCTTGCACGCCTGTGCCTCGGCACTCAGCGCGATGGTGTTAGTGATCACCACTTCGTCGAGCTGGCTGGCTGCGATGCGGCCGATTGCCGGGCCGGAGAACACGGGGTGGGTGCAATAGGCATAGACTCGCTTGGCACCGCGCTCCTTCAGCACCTCGGCCGCCTTCACCAGGGTACCGGCGGTGTCGATCATGTCGTCCATGATCACGCAGTTGCGCCCCTCGATCTCGCCGATCACGTGCATCACCTCCGACACGTTGGCGGCAGGACGGCGCTTGTCGATGATGGCCAGTTCGCTGCCGAGCTGCTTGGCCAGCGCGCGGGCGCGCACCACGCCGCCGACGTCGGGCGACACCACCACCAGGTTGGGATAGGCCTTGCTCTGCAGGTCGGACAGCAGCACCGGGGACGCGTAGATGTTGTCGACCGGAATGTCGAAGAAGCCCTGGATCTGGTCGGCGTGCAGATCCATCGTCAGCAGCCGCTCGACGCCCACCGTCTCCAGCAGATTGGCCACCACCTTGGCGCTGATCGGCACCCGGGTGCTGCGAGGCCGGCGGTCCTGCCGGGCATAACCGAAGTACGGAATCACGGCGGTGATGCGGCGTGCGCTGGCACGCTTGAGCGCATCGACCATGATCAGCAGCTCCATCAGGAATTCGTTGGTCGGCGCACAGGTGGGCTGCACGATGAAGATGTCGCGCGCCCGCACGTTCTGCTGGATCTCGACGTCGACCTCGCCATCGGAAAAGCGCGCGACCTTGGCTTTGCCGAGCTCGACGCCCAGGGCCGCCGCGATCTCGCGCGTCAGCAGCGGGTTGGCATTGCCGGTAAAGAGGACGGTGTTGAAGAGCACGGCGCGCTCGCGGGTGGCTACGGCGGAGGGATCAGCGAGAGATTTGGCAGGGGAGGAAGGACTCGAACCCTCGCATGTCGGAATCAAAATCCGATGCCTTGACCAACTTGGCGACTCCCCTACACCGGTGCCGACTCGCGCCGTCACCGTCCAACCGGTTCAGTCGGCCCAATCCCGCAAGGGATGTGACGCCAGACTGCGGCACATGCGGCCCACCCAATGCGGCGGAAGCTCTTCCGCCGCCCACGTCGCCCTGGGTCGATCGCCCGTGCCGGCTCTCGCAAACACTGCGCTGCCCGATCCCGACATGCGGCTGTTGCCGTATCGTGAGTCAAGCCACTTGGCGGCCTTGGCGACATCGGCACAGCGGCTCACCGCTACCGGCTGAAGATCGTTGCGACCAAACCCGGGGCCTGCGCTGTCGCTCAGCTGGGTGCCTGCAAGAAAGTCTGCGAGTATAACAGCCGGGGTATTTCGTTCGAGATCCTCGGCGCCAAAGATCTCCGCTGTGCCGAGGCTGGCTTCGGGTTTGACCACGGCCAGCCAGGTCCGGGGCAACTCGATCGGCGTGATGCGCTCGCCGATGCCTTCGACGAAGGCGTTGCGGCCGCCAACGAAGAACGGCACGTCGGCGCCGAGTCGCAGCGCCAGCTCGAGCAGGCGTTGCCGCGACCAGTGCAAGCCCCACAGCCGGTTGAGCCCGAGCAGCGTGGTCGCCGCGTCCGAGCTGCCGCCGCCCAGCCCAGCGCCCCACGGCACGCGCTTGTCGAGGTGGATGTCCGCGCCGAGCGGTGTGCCGCTGGCCTGCTGCAGCGCCCGGGCTGCCCGCAGGCACAGGTCGTCCGCCGGCAGCGCGGGGCCGAGGTCCTGGCGCCGGAAGCGACCGTCGTCGCGCCGCTCGAGGTGCAGCACGTCAGCCCAGTCGATCAGCACGAAGGCCGACTGCAGCAGGTGGTAGCCGTCGGCGCGCCGGCCGACGATGTGCAGGAATAGGTTGACCTTGGCCGGCGCCGGCAGCTCGTACAGCGCCCTCACTGGACGACCCTTCGCCCTGCGTGCTTCGGGATCCGCGCTTGGGAGCGGCCCGGCGCGCTCATGGCGCCGGACGGTCGAGCCGGGCGCGCACGCTGACCGGGGGGGGCGCGTTGCGGTGCGCGTCGACCAGACCTTCGTCGAACCGCTCCAGCCGCACTTGCCAGCCGAGCTGTTCGAAACCGGGTGCGGCATTCGCCAGCGGACGCGCCACTGCGCCAGCCCAGGGCCGCCCGCGCAGCCAGTCGAACAGCGCCGCCATCGGCAGCCGCTCGCCAAGCGCCTGCGCCGCCAGGTCGTCGAGGTCCGCGTAGCGCGATTGCGCGCCGGGTACCGTGAGCACCGTGGCTGCCGGTGACCAGCGCGCCTCGGCCATGGTGGCGCCCAGCGGCGAAGTCAGCACCATCACGCCCTGGTGCGCGTCGCCTTGCAGTTCGAAGGCGGCGGTGACGGCGCGTACCGGTTCGGCGTCGACGCGCACGCTCAAGCGGCCGGACAGATACGGCGCGTCCGGGTCGCGCGGGGGCGACTTCGGCGTGGCACAGGCATTCAGCAGCAGGGCACAGGCCGCCGCGCGGCCCCATGCCGGCACCACGATCACAGATCGACCTTCAGCCGGGCGAGCGTCTCGCGCAACACCTCGTTGGCGGCATCGCGGCCGCGCGCGTCCTGCCAGATACGGCGCGCTTCATCGCGCCGACCGCTGGCCCACAGCACTTCGCCCAGATGGGCCGCGATCTCGGTGTCGGGCCGCGACGCGTAGGCTTTGCGCAGCAGGCGCACCGCTTCCTCCCGGTTGCCGGCACGATATTCGAGCCAGCCCATGCTGTCGACGATGAAGGGATCGTTGGGCGACAGCTCCATCGCACGTTGCAGCAACGTGCGCGCCTCGGCCAGCCGCATGCTGCGGTCGGCCAGCGAATAGCCGAGTGCGTTGTGGGCATGCGGATGGTCGGGCTTGAGCTCGATCACCCGGCGCAGCAGACGCTCCATCTCGACGTGCCGGTCCAGCTTGTCCTCGACCATGGCCTGTTCGTACAGCAGATCGGCGTCGTCGGCGAAGCGCTGGTTGCCCGCCGCCAGCACCTCGGAAGCCTCCTTCCAGCGCTTCACTTCGCGCAGCACCTGCACCTCGGCCAGCACCTTGGCACGCGCGTCGTCGGCGTTGCGCTCCGGCACCTTGCGGACCAGATCGCGCGCCTGCAGCAGCTTGCCCTGACGCGCCAGCAACGACGCGCGCCGACTCTGCACGTCGAGCGCGCGCTGTGGCGAGTCGATCTTGGCCAGCCAGCCCTCGGCGGCTTTCAGGTCACCGCGCTGCTCGGCAACCTGCGCCAGCAGCAGCCAGGCCTGGGTCAAGCTGCGGTCCTGCCCGTCATCGGCGCCGGCTTCGTCGTCGGAGGCCTGCGACGCCTCGGCCGCGGCCTGCTTGGGGGCGAGCTCGACGTAACGTTGCAGCGCCGTCTCGGCCTCGGCGAACTGGCGCATGTCCAGCCGCAAGGCCCCGAGCGTCAGCCAGGGCGGCGCGAGATCGGGCTCGCTGCGGGTGATCTGCTCGAGTTGCTGTGCGGCATCGGCGTACCGTTGCATCTGTGTCAGCGTGCGCACATAGGCCAGTCGCAACCCGCTGTCGACCTTGTCCCGCGACAGATAACTCTGCGCGATGCGTTCGGCGGTGGGTTGCAGCGGCATCAGGTCCAGCGCGAGCAGATAGGCACCCGGCGCGTCCGGATCGTCGGCATGGGCCTGCTCGGCCAGCGCGAGCGCCTTTGGCGCGTCGCTTGCGGCGAGCCAGGTACGCGCCATCGCCACGCGCACCGCCGTGCGCGTCTCGGGTGCGTTGCGCCAGGGCGCCAGCCATTGCTCCAGCGCCGTGGCGGCCTGCTTGCGGTCGGGCACCCGCTGAAGCAGTCGAGGCAGCGCGGCGATCAGGCCCGAGCGCTGCTCCGGGGCGATGCCCGTCAGCCAGCCCTTCAACGGCTCGGTGACCTCGTCGATGCGGTTCAATGCGAGCAGGATCTGGATCTGATAGCGCCGAGCGTCGATCGACTCCGGGCGCGCCGCCCGCCAGGCCTTGGCGGCAGCCAGGGCCTGCTCGCCGGCACGGCCCTGCAAGGCGATCTCGATCGAGCGCTGAAACAAGGTGTCGTCGCCTGTGCGCTTCGCGGCGTCGAGCATCACCTCGTAGGCCGAGCCGGCACGGCCCGAGCGCAGCTCCATCTCGCCGATCAGCACCTGATAGAAAAGCGGCGAATCGAGTGGCGAGTTGACCTTCGGCTGCGCGGGCACGGGAGCCTGCGCCGACGCAGCAGCACCGACGCACAGCCAGACCCACGCGATGGTGCGCAGACGCTGGCGCGCAGGTCGACTGGCTCGCAAATGACTCTCCCGCAACAGGTGTGCGAACCATTCTAGGGCGGGCACTCCGATCGCGCCGCCGATAATCCGGTGATGCCCGAGCTGCCCGAGGTTGAAGTCACGCGGATCAGCCTGGCAGAGCGGCTGGCAGGGGCGCGCGTGCTCGCGGCGCGTGCCGGCAAGCCGCTGCGATGGCCCCTTGGCTGTCAGGTCCATTCGCTGGCCGGACTGACCGTCGGACTGCTCGCGCGCCGCGGCAAATATCTGTGGATGCCGCTGGAAGGACCGCCCGCCCGGCGCGGCGGACTGCTGTGGCATCTGGGCATGTCGGGCTCGCTGGCGCTGGTGGCTGGTGCTCAGCGGGAGCACGGCTCGCACGATCACTTCGATCTGCTGACGACGGCCGGCATGCTGCGCCTGACCGATCCGCGCCGCTTCGGCGCGGTGGTGTGGTCGTCCGCGCTCGATGCGGACCCGGCACGCCGACTGCTCGCCAAGCTGGGGCCGGAGCCTTTCGATCCGGCCGTCACTGCGGCGCGACTGCATGCTGCCTGCCGGGCCCGGCGCACGTCGATCAAGGCGGCCCTGCTGTCGGGTGAACTGGTGGTCGGCGCCGGCAACATCTATGCCTGCGAGGCCCTGTTCGTGGCCGGCATCGACCCGCGCCTGCGCTGCGACCGGCTGAGCCGTGTGCGCGTCGAGCGCCTGCTGGCGGCGCTGCGGCTGATCCTGTCGCGAGCCATCGAGCTCGGCGGCACGACCTTGCGCGACTTTCGCGATGCCCACGGCATGGCCGGCGCGTTCCAGTCCGAGGCGCGGGTCTACGGCCGCGAGGGCATGGCCTGCGCGCGTTGCGGCTCGACGATTCGCCGCGTCGTGCAGCAGCAGCGTTCGACCTTCTTCTGCCCGAGCTGCCAGACGCGTTGACGCAAGCCCGCCGACCGCGCTGCGCACTATGTGGCGGACAGGCCGCAGCCTTTGATAGCAGATGTATCGCCACCCGATGGTGAATAGGGGCCTGCGCTAGGATCGACCGGCCTCTTGCCTACCCTGGACTCGCACATGACCTCGACCCTCGCGCGTCGCCTGGACGCACTCGCCGACTGGCGGCGTGCGCTCGATCGCGCGGTCGAGCAGTTCGCCACCTTCCTTGGCGACCACGAGTTGCGCGACAGCGGCGCCGTCGTGCAGATCGATGCACTGCGCCAGCGCCTGGCCAGCGACCGGCTCGTGCTGGCCTTCGTGGCCGAGTTCTCGCGCGGCAAGTCCGAGCTGATCAACGCGATCTTCTTCGCCGATGCTGGCCGTCGCGTGCTCCCGGCCACACCCGGCCGCACCACGATGTGCCCGGTCGAGCTGGCGTGGGACGCAGAGCAACCGGCCGGCGTGTCGCTGTTGCCGATCGACACCCGGCTGCGCGCGATGTCGCTGGCCGACCTGCGCGAGCGCGCCGACCTGTGGAAGCGCATCGAACTGCCCGCGCTCGACGCCGGTCCGCTGGCCGACGCGCTGGCCGAGGTGAAGCGCACGATCAACGTGTCGGTCGAGGAGGCGCGTGCGCTCGGCTTCTGGAACGAAGAGCATCCCGAGGACAACCCGCCCCAAAGCGCCGACGGCAAGGTCGAGGTTCCGGCCTGGCGTCACGCGCTGATCAACTACCCGCATCCGCTGCTCAAGCGTGGTCTCGTCGTCATCGACACGCCAGGCCTTAACGCCATCGGCGCTGAGCCCGAGCTCACGCTGGGGCTGCTTCCCTCGGCGCACGCCACCGTGTTCGTGCTCGGTGCCGACACCGGGGTGACGAAGTCCGACCTCGAGATCTGGCGCGAGCACCTCGACGGCCGCGCGCTCGAGCGCTTCGTCGTGCTGAACAAGATCGACACGTTGGCCGACCCGCTGAGCTCGGCCGCGGAAGTGCAAGCCCAGGTGCAGCGGCAGTGCGAGCAGGTGGCGCAGACCCTCCAGGTCGACGCGCAGCGCGTGTTCCCGCTGTCGGCGCGCGACGCGCTGGCCGCTCGCGTCGCCGGTCAGGCGGATGCGCTGGCCGCGAGCCGCCTGCCGGCGCTG
Source organism: uncultured Burkholderiales bacterium (assembly GCA_937871935.1). Lineage (GTDB taxonomy): Bacteria > Pseudomonadota > Gammaproteobacteria > Burkholderiales > Burkholderiaceae_C > JAEUPI01. Next base: position 2,558 of record CALMQI010000146.1, on the reverse strand, counting down.
GAGGAAGCGCTGGCGGCGCAGCTGATGCCGCAGCGCAGCGCCGTGATCGGCCGCATCGCGGTCGATGGCATGGCCATGCTGCAGCAGCAAGCGGTGCGACGGCTGAATGACCAGCGCCGCCAGACGGCCGAACAGATGGCCGAGTTGCGCGGTCTGCGTGGCAAGAGCGGCGCCAAGGTCAAGCTGATGCTCGAGCGGGCGCAGGCCGATTCGGCCGACTTCGAACGCTGCACGGTGCGCTTGTCGGCGCTGAAGGCGGTGCACACCCGGCAGCTGAAGCAGGTGATGATGCTGCTGTCGAGTGATCGCGTGCGCGAAGAGGTCGAGCAGATGCGCAAGGCCAGTGACGCCAGCTGGTTCAAGCTCGGCGCGCGCAAGGCCTTCATCGCCTTGAGCGAGCGGATGCGGGCGTTGCTGGCGCAGTCGACCCAGAAGGCGAGCGAGATCGAGCAGATGTTGGGCGGTACCTTCCGTCAGCTCAATGCCGACTTCGGCTTCGCGCTGGCCACTTCGCCGGTGCCGAGCATGGAGCGTTACGAACGCGAGCTGGCGCTGATCGAATCGAGCTATACGCGCTACCTCGGCGCGGCCAACGCCTGGCGGCTGGCCGAACCCGGCTTCATGGATCACTTCCTGCGCATGCTGGTGTCCAAGCTGCGCGTGGTGTTCGAGAACGCCGCCGGCGACGTGGAGATGTGGAGCAAGTCCACCACCGCGCAAATCGAATCGCAGCTGCGGGACCGCCGGCGCGGCTTCAAGCGTCGGCGCGAGGCGCTCGAACGCATCCAGAGCGCCGCGGGCGATCTGGAGCGGCGCATCGCCGAAGTGCAGGCGCAGGACGATCGGCTCAATCAATGGCTGGCCAAGGTCGACACGCTGTCCGGTGCATTGCGTGACCTGGCCGCGTCGCCGCCGAGTGCCGACGAGGTGGCCGACCGGGCGCCGCATTTGTCGCTGGTGCGCACCGGCGCATCGACGGCCCCGGCCGAGGCCGCCGGCAGCGTGGCGTGATCAGCCGCTGATGGGCCGGCCGGCCCGCGTCGAGCCGTTCGCCCGACGCATCGTCGACTGGCAACGCGCCCACGGCCGCCGCGACCTGCCCTGGCAGGGCCAGCGCGACCCGTATCGTGTGTGGCTGTCCGAGATCATGCTGCAGCAGACCCAGGTGGCGACCGTGCGCGAGTACTACGTGCGCTTCCTGCAGGTGTTTCCCGACGTGCAGGCGCTGGCCGCCGCACCACTGGACGACGTGCTGGCGCTGTGGAGCGGGCTCGGCTACTACTCGCGCGCACGCAACCTCCATCGCTGTGCGCGTGCCGTGGTCGAACTGCATGGCGGCCGCTTTCCGGCCAGCAGCGACGCGCTGGCGCAACTGCCCGGCATCGGCAAGTCGACGGCGGCCGCGATCGCCGCGTTCTGCCACGGTGAACGCGCTGCCATCCTCGACGGCAACGTCAAGCGCGTACTGGCGCGTCACCTCGGCTTCGACGCCGACCTGGCGCAGTCCGGCCCGCAGCGTGCGCTGTGGGTGAAGGCGCAGGCGCTGCTGCCCGAGTCCGACGCGATGGCGGCCTACACCCAGGGCCTGATGGACCTCGGCGCCACCGCCTGCACGCGCAATGCGCCTCGCTGCGGCGCCTGTCCGGTCGCGAACGGCTGCGAGGCGAGGAAAACGGGCCGGACCGCGCTGATCCCCGCGCCCCGGCCGCGCAAGGCGCTGCCCGAGAAATCCGTCACGTGGCTGCTGCTGCGTAGCCGCGGCCGCCTCCTCATGGAGAAGCGCCCGGCGCCGGGCCTCTGGGGCGGGCTGTGGGTGTTTCCCGAGGCGCCGGGGCGCGACGTGCGCGGCCATTGCCGCCGCAGCTTCGGCTGCGAGATCGCTTCAAGGACGCCGTTGGCACCGCTGGAACACGGCTTCACCCATTTCCGCCTGCACATCCGGCCGCTGCTTTGTCACGTCGCGCAGAAGCCGTTCCCGAGTGCGCCGGGGCGGCAGTGGTTCGCAGTCGACGAAGCCGCCGCGGCGGCGGTGCCCGCCCCGGTCCGCAAGCTGGTCCTCTCGCTCGCTAAGTGATCTAAGTCATCAGCGGAACGTCGTTCACTCGGGCAGCGGCTCGCGCGCGAGACCGCGATGGCGCACCAGGACGCTCCACTCCTTGCCGCAGTGCTCCGCGAGCCGCTCGGCGAGATAGACCGAGCGGTGGCGGCCGCCGGTGCAGCCGATGGCCACCGTCACCGAGCTGCGGTTCTCGCGCACGATCTCGGGCAGCCAGCGCGCGAGCATGCCGCGCACGTCGTCGAGCCAGCGCCCGACCGCCTGGTCGCGGCCGAGGTGCTCGATCACCGCGCGGTCGCGTCCGGAAAAAGGGCGCAGCTGCGGGTCGTAGTGCGGATTGGGCAGCATGCGGGCGTCGAGCACCCAGTCGGCATCGAGCGGAATGCCGTCGCGGTAGGCAAACGACTCGAACAGGAGCGTCAGCGTGGCCGCCTGGATCCCGAGGAGGTCGCGGATCCAGTTTTGCAGCACGCGGGGCTGCAGGTCGCTCGTGTCGATGCGA
>CALMQI010000145.1 GCA_937871935.1 uncultured Burkholderiales bacterium | reverse complement strand
TTGCGAAGGTGCGGGCGTCGTGCTGACCGTAGACCGATTCGAGCTGGCTGACCGCTTGAATCACCGTCACAAGGCGCAGGTTGTAGCCGGCGAGGTAGCCCACGGCAGCGTTCAGGATGTTGATGCGGCCGAGTGCAGTGAACTCGTCCAGCAAGACCAGGCACTGGTGCTTGAGCGCCGGGTTGTGCTCAGGCACTTCGGCCGTGTTCAGGTTGATGAGCTGCGCGAAGAACAGGTTCAACAGCACGCGCGCATCGGCGAGCCGGTTCGGAGGGATGCAGACGTAGACCGTCATGCGCTGCCGGCGCACGTCGGCCACCGAGAAGTCATCGCCACTCGTGGCCGCGTCCACCAGCGGATCGCTGAAGACCGTCAGCGGCGCATTCAGCGTGGCCAGGATGCTCGACAGCGTGTTGTCGCTGGTGGAGAGGAAGCGCATCAGGGCATCGACGCAGGCGTCCGACAGCGGACCCCTCGGGTGCGAGCAGCCCTCCAAGCGCTGTTGCATCAGGCCCTGAAGATGCTGCTTGATGGGCTGACCCTGACCACTCGACTGCCGCAGGATTTCGCCGATGGTGCGCGGCAGCTCGGGTGTCTCGACCAGGTATAGGGCGAGGCCGAGGAACAGGTTGCGCGCGGTGTCGTTGAAGAAGCCCTCGGTGCCGCTGCCTTTCACGTCCGTCGGGTAGAGAACCTGTGCGATGGCCAGCGTGTCGCCGACGACGTGGCGATCGGCCAGCCGGATCGCACTGAGCGGATTCCAGCGGTGTGAGCGCCCGTCTTCGGCAAAGGGTGCCCAGGCATATACGGCCTGGCCGTGCGCCGCCCGAAACCCCGCCGTGATCGCCCAGTTCTCCGACTTGATGTCGACGACCACGGCGCTGTCCTGCCAGGCCAGCAGATTCGGCACCACCACTCCGACGCCCTTGCCGCTGCGGGTCGGTGCGCTGAGCATCACCGACTGCTTGCCCGGCAGCGTGAGGAACTTGTCCCGGTACTTGCCGACGATGATCCCCTGCCCGCCCAGCAGACCGGCGTCGCGGACCTCGATGGCGCTGGCGAAACGCGCCGAGCCGTGCAACTCGCGGCGCTTCTGCGTGGCTGCTGCAATGCCCATGGGCACCAATAACAGCAGCACGAAAGGCGGGACCATCAGGGCCAGCTGGAGCTTCTTGCGCTCCTTCGGGTCGGCCGAGTATTCAGACCAGAAAGCCGACATGGTGCCGGCCGTGATGCCGGCCGGCCGTTGCTTGTGGAACAGCATGTAGAGGGCTGCGCTGCCGTACACCGTGGCCGCCGCGGTGGCGCCGAGGTAGGTGGCCACGCCCAGGGCGATCAACACGCGCTTCGCGGTGGGCGACACCGCCGCCGTCTTGACGGCGCGGCCTGCCGGCGCTCCGGGTACCGCACGGGTCGTGGTTGGGGAGGAACTCATGCAGCCTCCCGCCAACGGGCCTGCGGGTCGTAGTGGATGCCGCTGATGAAGCGTCCACCGGCATCGACGCCGAAATGCACCACGACATCGATCACCGAGCGCGCCAGGCGGTTGATCTCCGGCATCGTCATCCCGCCACCGCCCGCCGACTCGCGGACCATCAGCGAGATCTGCTCGAACGCCAGTTCGCAACTGCCGGCGTGAACGCTCGTCACGCTGCCCGGGTGCCCCGATGCCGCCAGGCGCAGGAAGTAGAAGGCTTCTTCGCCGCGCATCTCCGCCAGAAAAATGCGGTCCGGCCGCAAGCGGAGACAGGCCTCCAGCAGCAGCTTCGCAGACACCGCGCTGGCCCCCTGGCCGCCCTTGGAATAGAACAGGTGCAGCTTGTTCGGATGGCTCGGCAAGGTCAGCTCGGCCGCGTCCTCGATGGTGATGAGCCGCTCGGTGACCGGGACCTCTTCGACCAGGCCCTTCATGAAGGTCGTCTTGCCCGAGCCGGTCTTGCCGGCCACCACCATCGTCTGGTGCGACTGGACGGCCAGGCGGAAGAACTCGACGAACTTGCCGTGAGCCTTCAAGTCCAGCAGTTCGCGCTCGAAGGGCTCCAGTTCACGGCTGGTCTCCCGGACCCGTCCGAACAGGCCCTGTGCCGCGAAGTCTTCCAGCCGGCGCACCTGCATCGAGGGCTTGCGGATGCACACGCCGA
>CALMQI010000144.1 GCA_937871935.1 uncultured Burkholderiales bacterium | reverse complement strand
CTTCGCGGCACCAATCTGCGCTGGTTCCGCAAACTGCGCCGCGCCACGCGCCTGCCCATCACCGCCGCCGGCGCACCGGCCGGCGAGCCCGCCGCCGCCGTGCGTCCGGCCGCGGCGAGCGAACCCACCCGCGCCGCAGCGGCTGCCACGCCGGCGCCCCGCGCGGCCGACAAGCCCGCCAGCGCCAACGTCGACGCGACCACGCTGCGCGTGGCGGTCGACAAGGTCGATCAGCTGATCAACCTGGTGGGCGAGCTCGTCATCACGCAGGCCATGCTGGCACAGACCAGCCAGGCGCTCGACGGCGCCCAGCACCAGAGCCTGGTGGCGGGCCTGGCCGACCTGCAGCGTAATACGCGCGACCTGCAGGAAGCGGTGATGTCGATCCGCATGATCCCGATGTCGGTGGTCTTCAACCGCTACCCGCGCATGATGCGCGACCTGGCCGGCAAGCTGAGCAAGAAGGTCGAGCTCGTCACGCAGGGCGAGGCGACCGAGCTCGACAAGGGCCTGGTCGAGAAGATCACCGATCCGCTGACGCACCTGGTGCGCAACTCGTGCGACCACGGCATCGAGCTGCCGCACGAACGCATCGCACGCGGCAAGACAGCGCACGGCACCATCACGCTGGCCGCCAGCCACCAGGGCGGCAGCATCCTGATCGAGGTGCGCGACGACGGCCGCGGCCTCAACCGCGACAAGCTGCTGAAGAAGGCGCGCGAGCGCGGCATCGACGCACCCGACTCGATGCCCGACGCCGAGGTGTGGGCGCTGATCTTCGCGCCGGGCTTCTCCACCGCTGACGTGGTCACCGACGTGTCGGGCCGCGGCGTCGGCATGGACGTCGTGAAGAAGAACATCACCGCGCTCAACGGCACGGTCGAGATCGACTCGGCCGAGGGCTACGGCATGAGCGTCAAGGTCCGCCTGCCGCTCACGCTGGCCATCATGGACGGCATGAGCGTCGGCGTCGGCGAGGAGTGCTACATCCTGCCGCTGGCCTCGGTGGTCGAGTCCTTCCAGGTCGAGGACGGCGCCATCAAGACGGTCGGCGGCGCCAGCCGCGTCGTGCAGGTACGCGAGGAGTACCTGCCGGTGATCGACCTGGAGAGCGTGTTCGAGGTGCCCCGCGCCGACGGTGCCGTGGGCAACCACATCATGGTCATCGTCGAGGCCGAAGGCGGCCGCGTCGCGATGCTGGTCGACGAGCTGCTCGGCCAGCAGCAGGTGGTGGTGAAGAACCTGGAATCCAACTACCGCAAGGTCAGCAACGTCTCGGGCGCCACCATCATGGGTGACGGCCGCGTCGCGCTGATCCTCGACGTCGGCGCGCTGGTGCGCCAGTCGCGCCATTGATCACGCATCGGCAGCGCCCATGAATCACGCCCTCTTCGCGCTGCTGCGGCGCTTCGACATCCGCACCCGCATGCTGGGCGCCATCGCGCTGGTGCTGGCGCTGCTGGTGCTGCTGGGCGGCACCGGGCTGTGGAGCCAGTCGCGCATGGCGGGCCTGGCCGACCAGTTCGCCCGCGACACGCATGCCAACGCGCTGAAGCTGGGCACGCTGCGCGCTGCCCTGGGCGAGGTGCGGCGCTACGAGAAGGACATGGTCATCAGCTACGAGAAGCCCGACCAGGTCGCCGCCTACAAACTCAAGTGGCGCAACGCGATCGAGGCGTTCGGCCGCGAGGCCGACGCGTTGACGGCCGATCGTGGTGACGACATTGCCGGCCACGCGCGGCAGCTCAAGGCGCTGGTGGCGCGCTACGCCGAGAAGGCCGCCCCGGTGGTGCGGCAGGTCGAGGCGAGCGGCTACGACACCGCCGGTGTGGCCAACAAGATGCTGGGGCCGGCCAAGGAGGCCGTCCACGCCGCCGAGATCGAGCTCGATGCCCTGACCCAGGTGCTGGAGCGCAAGGCCGCGGCGAGCGCACAGTCGCGCGCCGACGTGGCCCGCTGGTCGCGGGGCCTGTTCATCGGCATGCTGGCGCTGGCCATCGTGCTGGTCGTGCCGCTCACGCTGGCCAACATGGTGTCGATCTGCCGGCCGATCGAGTCGGCCCGCCAGCTGGCCGAGCGCATCGCCACCGGCGACCTGAGCAGCCGGCTGCGCGCCGAAGGCAGCGACGAGGCCGCGCGGCTGCTCGCCGCGCTGATGCAGATGCAGGAGTCCCTGCGCCGCATCGTGGCGCAGGTGCATCAGAGCGCCGAGTCGATCCAGGTCGCAGCCGCGCAGGTCGCCTCGGGCAACCAGGATCTGAGCACGCGCACCGAGCAGACGGCCAGCAACCTGCAGCAGGCCGCCGGCTCGATGGAGCAGCTCACCGGCACCGTGCAGCAGAGCGCGGATTCGGCGGCGCAGGCCAATCAGCTGGCCACGTCGGCCAGCGCGGCAGCGCAGCGCGGCGGCGAGGTGGTGTCGCAGGTGGTGCACACGATGGACGAGATCAGCGCCAGCAGCAGGCGCATCGCCGACATCATCGGCACCATCGACGGCATCGCGTTCCAGACCAACATCCTGGCGCTCAACGCCGCGGTCGAAGCCGCGCGTGCCGGCGAGCAGGGTCGCGGCTTCGCCGTCGTCGCCGGCGAGGTGCGCCTGCTGGCGCAACGCAGCGCGGAGGCGGCGCGCGAGATCAAGACGCTGATCGGCAGCAGCGCCGACCGGGTCGAGGCCGGCTCGCGACTGGTGCAGGACGCCGGCGCGACGATGGGCGACATCGTCACCGGCGTCAGGCGCGTGTCCGACATGATCGCCGAGATCACCGCCGCGGCCGGCGCGCAGAGCACGGGGCTGAACCAGGTCAACGGTTCGGTCGCGCAGCTCGACCAGATGACGCAGCAGAACGCCGCGCTCGTCGAGCAGGCGGCCGCCGCGGCCGATTCACTGAAGGACCAATCGCAGCACCTGGCCCGCGTGGTGGCCGGCTTCCGGTTGGATTCCACGCACTGAGCCCGCCGATGCCACGCCGACCCTCATGTGTCGCCCCGAATCGGCCGAGAGCCGATGCACCGGTCTTCGAGCCGTGTCCGTACTTTCTCGATCCAACCTCTTGTTCAGGAGTCAATCCCATGCGTGCTCTGTTCCCCTCGATCGCCCTCGCCCTCGCTGTCGGTCTGTCCGCCGGCTCCGCGGCTGCCGCCGGTGCCAATGCCACCAAGGACGAAGCCACCGCGATGGTCAAGAAGGGTGTGGCCTTCATCCGCAGCAGCGGCAAGGACGCCGGCTACGCCGAGATCACCAACAAGGCCGGCAAGTTCACCGACCGCGACCTCTACCTGGTGGTCTACGGGCTCGACGGCGTGGTACGCGCACATGGCGCCAACGAAAAGATGGTCGGCAAGAACCTGATCGAGCTGAAGGACGTCGACGGCAAGGCCTTCGTCAAGGAGCGCGTCGATCTGGCCCAGAGCCAGGGCACCTTCTGGCAGGACTACAAGTTCACCAACCCGGTGACGAAGAAGATCGAGCCGAAGCAGATGTACTGCGAGAAGGTCGACGACACCGTGGTCTGCGGCGGCATCTACAAGTAGGCAGCCCCCGGCATCCTCGCCCCGCCCCGCCCCGCCCACGCCCGCTGTAATAGAGGCGACCCTCATGCGTCTACAGACCAAACTGATGCTCGGACCGTGGATCACCACGGCGATGCTGCTGCTGGCCGTCACGTGCTCCGCCGGCCTGCTCTACCAGTACAGCCACCAGAGCAAGGCGCAGCAGGAAGCGGCGGCCGAAGTCGAGGCGATGCTCGACCAGACCCAGACCGGCCTGGCCCGGGAGCACGGCTCGCTGTACCGCACGATGACGATCGTGGCCTCGGTGCCGGAGGCCAAGCTCGTGGCGCAGCGCCGTGCGTTGCCGCAGGACATAGCGCGGCTGGTCGACAAGGCACTCGACGTGTCGCGGCGCCTCGGCAGCGCCGACGCGGCGGCGGCTGCCAAGGTGATGCAGGCGGCAGCCGCGCGCTTCGTGAAGGCCGCCGACATGGCACTCGACATGGGCAGCGTCGACGCCAACACCGGCATCGCCGCGCTGCAGACGGCCGACGCCGAGCACCACCAGGTGGCGACGGCGATCGCCGCGCTCTACGGCATGTCGCGCGAGCACCATGCCCGCGCCGCCGAATCGCTGCGCGCGCGCGCGCAGTGGCTGACCATCGTGATGGGCGTGCTGGCGCTGGTGACGGCCGGCGCGGCACTGGTGGTGTCCGGCGTGATGAAGCACCGCATCGTGCGCGACGTGCGGCGCGTTTCGCACACCGCCAGCCGGGTGGCCGACGGCTGGCTCGACCGCGTCGAACACGACGACAGCGACGACGACATCGGCGAGCTGCTGCGAACCCAGGCGACGATGGTGCAGCACCTGCGCGAGATGGTGTCGCAGGTGACGCACAGCGCCGGCTCGATCCGCGGCGCCAGCGCCGAGGTGGCCAGCGGCAACACCGACCTGAGCCAGCGCACCGAGCAGGCCGCTGCCAACCTGCAGCGCACGGCCTCCTCGATGACCCAGCTGACCGGCAACGTGCGCCAGAGCGCCGACTCCGCCGCCCAGGCCAATCAACTGGCCCACTCGGCCTCGGATTCGGCGCAACGCGGCGGCGCGGTGATGACACAGGTCGTGTCGAACATGCAGGACATCGCAACGTCGAGCAAGCGCATCGCCGACATCATCGGCACCATCGACGGCATCGCGTTCCAGACCAACATCCTGGCGCTCAACGCCGCGGTCGAGGCCGCGCGTGCCGGCGAGCAGGGCCGCGGCTTCGCCGTCGTCGCCGGCGAGGTGCGCCTGCTGGCGCAACGCAGCGCCGAGGCGGCGCGCGAGATCAAGACGCTAATCGGTGCCTCGGTGCAGAAGGTCGAGTCCGGCACGCAGCTGGTGCAGGACGCCGGCAAGACGATGGACGAAATCGTCTCCGGCGTGCAACGCGTCAGCGACATCATCGGCGAGATCTCGGCCGCCGCCGGCGAGCAGACCAGCGGCATCGAACAGGTCAATGGTGCCGTCAACGAGCTCGAACGCATGACGCAGCAGAACGCGGCGCTGGTCGAGCAGAGTGCGGCCGCGGCCGAGTCGCTGCGCGAGCAGGCGCAGAAGCTCACCGTCGCCGTGGCCGGCTTCAAGATCGACGGTGCGGTCGGCGCGCCGGCGCAGGCCATGCCGAAAGCGCACGCGCCCGCACCGGCCGTGGCACACGTTGCCGCCGCCTCGAAGGCCATCGCCAAGGCGCGTCACGTGACGCCGCCGGTCCGCGCGCCGAAGCCTACCCACGCACCCGCCCGCTCGAGCGCCGCGTCGACGCCGACCGCCAGCACGACGTCCGCGCAGACCGCCGATGGCGAATGGGAATCGTTCTAGGTCCTTCGACACACGCAACCCGATCCGCTCAAGGAGAACTCAAGTGGAAATGATCAAGGAGGGCCAGCACCTCGCGCGGCAAGAAGCCAAGCAAGACATGGCCACACTGGCCCACGCCGGCGAGTACCTCACCTTTCGCCTCGGCGGCGAGGAGTACGGCATCGACATCCTGCGCGTGCAGGAGATCCGCTCCTACGAACCGCCGACGCGCATCGCCAACGCGCCGGCCTACCTGAAGGGCGTGGTCAACCTGCGCGGCGTGATCGTGCCGATCGTCGACCTGCGCCTGCGCCTGGGCTGCGAGAGCGCCGAGTACAACACCTTCACCGTCGTGATCGTGCTCAACGTCAAGGGGCGCGTGGTGGGTGCCGTGGTCGACTCGGTGTCCGACGTGCTGGAGCTGCAGGCCGAGGCGATCCGTCCGGCGCCGGCGATGGCCACCACCGGACTGGACAACGCCTGCCTGACCGGCATTGCCAGCGTCGGCGAACGCATGCTGATCCTGATGGACATCGAGGCCCTGATGAGCAGCCCCGACATGGGGTTGATCAACGCCTGAGACAGCGCGACAGAACAAGGAGGAGCCGCGATGCGCACCTGGAGACTGAGCACCCGCCTCGCCACGCTGGCCGGCGCACTGACGATCCTGGTGGCCGCGATCGGCGCGGCGGGCGTCTACGGCACGTCGAGCATCGAGCGGGCACTGAAGTCGGTCTACGAGGACCGCACGGTGCCGATCGGGCAACTCGGCGATGTGCGCGACATGTTGTTGCGCAACCAGCAAGCCATCGCCGTAGCGGTGCTGAACCCCACTGCCGAGGAAGCCCGCACGCAGCTGCAGCGGATCCAGGGCAACGCCGATGCGATCACCAAGCAGTGGGATGCCTACATGGCCACCTACCTCACTCCCGAGGAGAAGGGGCTCGCCGCCGAGTTCATCGACGTACGCGGCAAATTTCTCGCCGGGGCCATCAAGCCGGCGATGGAAGCACTGCGCAGCGGCGACCTGAAGACGGCGCAACGGGTCAGCGTCGAGATCGCACCGGTGCTGTACGCCAAGGTCGACAGCGTGCTCGAGAAGCTGGTGGCTTTGCAGGTCCGCGAGGCGAAGGCACTGTATGAACAAGCTGAAGCCGACTTCCGTCGCACGCTGTGGAGCATCGTCGTGTGCCTGGGCCTCGCGCTGCTCATCTCGGTCGGCCTGGGCGCCTTGGTCATCCGTTCGGTGACCCGCCAGCTCGGCGGCGAACCCAACGAGGTGGTCGACATCGCGCGGGCGATCGCTGAGGGTGACCTGGCGCAATCGATCGCCGTGCCTGCGGGTGCCGACGCGAGCATCGTGGGCGCGATGGCGCAGATGCAGGCCAGCCTGGCGCGCACGGTCGGGCAGGTGCGCCAATCCAGCGACTCGATCGCCACCGGTTCGGCGCAGATCGCCTCGGGCAACCAGGACCTGTCGCAACGCACCGAGGAGCAGGCCTCCAATCTCGAGCAGACCGCCGCCTCGATGGAGCAGTTGAACGCGACCGTGCGCAGCAACGCCGACACGGCGCGCCAGGCTTCGCAGCTGGCTGCTTCAGCCAGCACGGCCGCCGCCAAGGGCGGCGACGTGGTCGGTCGCGTGGTGTCGACGATGAACGACATCACCGACTCGAGCCGCAGAATCGCCGACATCATCGGCACCATCGACGGCATCGCGTTCCAGACCAACATCCTGGCGCTCAACGCCGCGGTCGAGGCCGCGCGCGCCGGCGAGCAGGGCCGCGGTTTCGCGGTGGTCGCCGGTGAGGTGCGCGCACTCGCGCAGCGCAGCGCCGAGGCGGCCAAGGAGATCAAGTCGCTCATCGGCGCCAGCGTCGAGAAGGTCGACGCCGGCTCGCAGCTGGTCGGCGAGGCCGGCCGCACGATGACCGACATCGTGCAGCAGGTGCAGCGCGTCAGCGACCTGATCAACGAGATCACCTCGGCCACCGCCGAGCAGACCTCGGGCATCGGCCAGGTCAACGACGCGGTGACGCAGCTCGACCAGATGACGCAGCAGAACGCCGCGCTGGTGGAGCAGTCCGCCGCCGCCGCCGAGAGCCTGCGCACGCAGGCACAGCAGCTGGTGCAGGCCGTCGCGGTGTTCCGCATCGGCGCAGGTACCCAAGTCGCGCGACCTGCACAGCCTGCCGCCAGGCCCATCGCCGCGGCCGCCGCATCGGCGCGTGCCACCCGCGCTGCGCCGCCGAAGCCCCCCAAGCCCGCCGCCTCGGCCCGGCTCGGCGGCGCCAGCTGGAGCGGAACCGAGCGGCGCGGTCCCGACCGCGCCACCAACGTGGCGCGACTGCCGATGAAGACCGCCGCGGCGGCCACCAGCGCGGCGGCCATGCCGGCCAGCGCCGACGGCACCGACGGCACCGACGGCGAGTGGGAAAGCTTCTAGCGTCGATTGTCTTCTTGAGTGAACCCAGGGGCGGCGCGCGCAGACGATGCCGCACGGCGACAAGCACCATGGAACGACCACGCTGTTCGCCGCGCTCAATGCGCCTCGATCGCGCGTTCCATGGCCTCGAACTGGCCACTCCAAGGTGATGTAGCGGCGCGCCACCTGGCCCAGCGGCACCGTTGCACCGCCCATGATCGGCACCTATGTTCTCGGGTGCAGAACAGGTGGAACAAATCTGAGCGCTTCAGCCCCGGTCCACTCTCGGGCGGCATCGGCGGTCGGGAAAATCCTGTACGGCTGGCGGATGTACTCCAGCGAAATGAAGTGTTGGATGGCAGCAATGATCCTTGCGTCAACGACGACGGCGGCAATCACGATGCGTGGGTTTGTGCGCATCGGCCCGACGTGCATCGCCGCGATCTCCTCGGTTGCCTCGTCGGTGATCTCATAACGTCCGACGTCGAGGTAGTCGGTGATGGTGTAGCGCAAGTCGTCGAACCTTGGATCGGCGCAGATTCGATCGAATGAGTGCCGCCGCTCGGCGATGGTGACGTCGCCAAGATACCGGCGATAGACGCCGCGTGGCTCCCAGCTTAGCTTGTAGGGCATCGTTCCGGCTCTTCAGGTTTGTTGGGCGTGAACCAGCAGGAGTTGCTCCAAGCCAGCAGTGCGGCACGACACCGCCGCCTGAGCACTGCCAACATGCTAACCGTCATCTACGCCTCGGCGTGTCGCCCGCTGAGGTCGAGCAGATTGACGGCGGCGGTGCCATCGGACTGCGCGGCGACTCGGTGGGGGCGAAGCTGCCGGCGTCTCTACCGGTCGAAAACTTGCACCGCCGACGGACAGCCGTGCGCGAGTCAACCCGCTTCAGCCAACAGCGCCGCGATCGCCGCACCGACGGTGAGATCCTCCTCGGCACCAAAGGCGTGACGGCGCACGCGCCCCTGGCGGTCGATCAGCACGAGGCTCGGCGTGCCTTGCAAGCCGTAGCGGCGCATAGTGAGCGGAACCGGATCGCCCGCGTCTACCGCGGCGGCATCCACCCCCACGGCAAAGCGGATGCGGTTCTCATGCAGAAACGCTTCGAGCGACACCGGCGTCATCGCCGCGTGGTGCTCGAAGACGGTATGCAGGCCGATCACCGCCACGTCGTCGGCGGCAAAGGTCTTCTGGATACGCTGCACCTGCGGCAAGCCGTGGTGCACACATGCCGGGCACAACATCTGAAAGCCATGCAGCACGACCACACGGCCGCGCAGCATGTCCGGCTGCAGCGCCGCGCCTTCGTGGTTGAACCACCGGCTCGTCGTCCAGGCCGGCGCCGGCTCGCCGGCAGGCAGGAGGCCCACGCGCGAAGGCCAGGCGCCCGCCGCCGGGCGCAGCGACTTCGACGGCGCCATCACTTGCGCCAGACGGAGAAGACGTAGTCCTTGTCCTTCTGGGCCGTATGGCACTGGTAGCACGCCGTGGCAGCGTTGGCACCAACCGCGCGCTCGGAACTGGAGTCACCCTTGAAGCCTTCGAAGCCCCAGCCACCGGTGGCCTTGTAGTGGCGCGAGTCCTTCACCATCACGCCCAGCAACTTGCGCGGCCCCTCCTGCACCGTGTTGTCGGCCGACACCGCCGTCAGCAGGTCGAAGGCAATCACGGCGCCGTCGGCAAACTTGCCGCTGGCATAACCCTTCTCGGCCAGCTTGTTGGCGTACAGGTGGTGGACACCGCCGAAGCTGTCGTACAGCGCATGACCGGGCTGGATCACCATGCTCTTCACATGCGTCCACTGGCGGTAGCCCCTGGGGTAGGGCACGGGCGGCGCATCGGCGCCGAGCGCCGGTGCGGCGATGAAGGCCGTCAGGCAGGCAATCAGGCTGACGAGCAACTGGCGCATGGGCACTCCTACAATGATGTCGACGATGAATTCAAGCGGCGTGGATTCGAGCCGCTTGCATTGCATCACCGCACCGCGCGCCTGAACAGCAGGCACCAAACGGTGCCCCGGGTACCAGCCGGTGTCCAACTGGCAAGCCGCATGCACGACAGCTCACCCACCCCCGCCGATGACAGTGGCACGCCGGCCGCACCGCCGGTGGCGCGCATGGTCGAGGACATCGTGGGCTGCAAGTGGTCCCTGGCGGTCATCGATGCCGTGCGCCGCGGCGTCTGCAGGCCCGGTGCGCTGGAGCACAGCATCGACGGTCTGTCGAAGAAGGTGCTCAACGAGCGGCTGGCCAAGCTGGTGCGCTACGGCATTCTCGACAAGCACAGCTATATCGAGATGCCGCCGCGCGTGGAGTATCGCTTCACCCCCTTCGGCGAAAAATTCTGCGGCCTGCTCGACGGCATCGAGGCCCTGCAACGCGAGTTGCGTCGCTGAGCCTGTAGGGAGAATGACACGAGCCACTTTACCTCGAGTGATTCGCCGACTGCTTCGACAGCGCCGCATGCACAAGCGCTCCCATCTCCTCGAACGTGTGCTCCTTGCGCATGATGCTGTGCACACCGAGTTCGGCGGCGCGCGATCGCAGCTCATCCGAGACATAACCGGTGCTGATCGCCACCGGCAGATCCGATCGGATTCGCGCCAGCGCGCGCACGACATCCAGCCCCGAGAAGTTCGGCATGTTGAAGTCCGTGACGACGAGGTCGACGCCTTCGGGATCACGCTTGACGAGCGCAACGGCTTCCTGCGCGTCCAGCATGCACGTGGCGCGATAGCCCAAACGCTCGAGCAGGCCATGGACCATCAACACCATCACTTCGTCATCGTCGACGTAGAGCACATGCTGACCCTGGCCTCGCAGTGGCTGGGTGGCAACCGACTCCAGCGGCATCGGTTGGCTTTCGTGCTCGATCAGCGGCAAGTACAGATCGAAGGTGCTGCCCTTGCCGGCAGCGGTCGTCACCGCAATGGCACCACCGTGCGCCTCGACGATGCCGTGGGCAACGGCCAGGCCCAACCCGGTGCCCTGACCGGTCGGCTTGGTGGTGAAGAACGGCTCGAAGATGTGCTGTCGCGTCTCGTCGTCCATGCCGCAGCCATCGTCGCGCACCCAAAGATGCGCATAAGGCCCGGGCGACAGCCCGGCCGGGCGCGCCGATCCGTCGTCGTCGAACACCACTTCATCGAGGCCGATGTCGATCTGACCCACTCCGTCGGGCAAAGCCTGGCAGGCATTGGTGCCCAGATTCAGCAGCACCTGCTGAAGTTGGGTCGGGTTGGCCATCACCTCCAGCGGGTGATCCGGCAGCACCGCGCGCAGGCGTGCCGATCCGCTCGCCATGGACCGCAGCATGGTCACGGTCTCCTCGATCAACGGCGCCAGCGGCTGCCGCGCCCTCTCGCTTGCTTGCCTGCGGCTGAAGGCGAGGATCTGCTGCACCAGGGTGCGGGCGCGCTGGCCCGCCTTGCTGATCTGTTGAAGGTAGGACTGGGCGGGGTGTCGATCACCAAGCTCCTGCTGTGCGAAGGCCAGGTTGCCAAGAATGGCCGCCATGATGTTGTTGAAGTCGTGCGCGATGCCTCCGGCCAGTGTGCCGATGGCCTCGAGCTTCTGCGCTTCGCGCAGCTGTGCTTCGAGCAAGGTACGGGTCGCTTCGGCGTCCTTGCGGCCGCTGACGTCGCGATTGGTGCCCACGGCCCGCCGCGCGCGTCCATTGCCGTCGCGGTCGACGACCCGGCCCTGGCTGAGGACCCAGATCAGTTGGCCGTCTAGCCTGCGCACGCGATGCTCGACCGAGTAGCTCGGCGTGACGCCGCGCAGTGCAGCGCCCATGGCTGCCGCGATCCGCCCTTGGTCTTCATCGGGGACCAGGGTGGTCAGCGCCTCGAATGTCGTGCGCATAGCCACGCGCGGTCCGCCCAGCATCTCCGACCAGGCATCCGACAGGTAGATATCACCCGATGCCAGGTCGAAGTCCCACAGCGCCAGCCGCGATGCATCCAGCGCCCGCTGCAATCGCTCCTCGCTGTCTCGCAGCGACTGCTCACCCCGGCTGCGCTCGATGGCGATCGACGCCACCTGTGCGGCCTCGGCGATGTGGCCAATTTCTGCGTCCGACGGTGCACCGGCGCGGCGACGGTAGGTGGCGAACGTGCCGAGGACAATGCCCGCGGCGCCCAGGATCGGCTCGGACCAGCAGGCCCGCAAGCCGGCCTGCTGCGCCACGTCGCGGAATCGAGCCCACAACGGATCGGTGCACAGATCTTCACTGACGACCCGTTGCTTGGTGTGCGCGGCCACGCCGCACGGGCTTTCCCCGTGACCCACCGGCAGGTCATTCACCGCCGCCTGGTAGAAGTCGGGCAGGCTGGGCGCTGCCGCCACTTGCAGACGGGTACCGGTCGAATCGAGCAGCAAGATGCTGCACAGCCAGTCGGTCGTGGACTCAGCAGCCCGCACGATCGACGCCAGTACTTCTGGCAGCGAAGCGCCGGTGGCGATCAGCAGCATGACGCCGGCGTACGCCGCTGCGCGTGTTTCCGCCGCCTTTCGCTCGCTGATGTCCGTGTGGGTGCCGATCATGCGCAGCGCCTTGCCATCGGCCGCCCTGCGCACCACCTTGCCACGATCGAGGATCCACACCCAGTGGCCGTCCTTGGCGCGCATGCGGAACTCGCTGACGAACGCATCGGCCCTGCCATCCAGGCAGTCCTGGTTCTGCCGCAGCACGCGCTGCAGGTCATCAGGATGGATGCGCTCGGTCCACTCATGCGGCCCGGAGCCGATCTCATGCTCGTCGTAGCCGAACATCTCCTTCCAGCGCCTGGAGTACAACGTCCGGCCTGCAGCCAAGTCCGCGTCCCACACGCCGTCGCCGGAACCTTCGAGCGCGAACTGCCAGCGATCCTGGCTGGCGTGCAACTCCGCCGCTGCCTGGCGGTCGCGCTTGCGCCGGCGCCGATACGCGACCGCCCAGACGCTGCCGCCGATCAGGGCTGCCGCACCCAGCAGCGTCGCGACGTCGCGCCAACCGCGCGACCTGTCCTCGTAGACGCCGAACCACTTCTCGTACAACCGGTCGTAGTCGCCGTCGGCCTTCGTGATCGCCAGCCCTTCGTTGATGCTGGCCAGCAGCTCGGCGTCACCCTTGCGCACTGCAATGGCGAAGCGTTGCGAGAAACCGACCTTGGCGTCGAGCGCCCGCAAGCCATCGATGCGCTGATTGCGGATCGTCTGCAGCCCCGCCAGCTTGCTGATCAGCATGGCGTCGTATCGGCCCGACGCCAGCAGACGCAGCCCGGCTTCGGCGGTATCGACCAGAACCAGCTTCGCTTGCCACCCCCTGCCGATGGCGTAGTCGTGCGCCAGATCGGCCTTCAGGACGATGATCGACGCGCCGGGCAAGTCGCCCTCGGATCGGATTCGCTTGTCGCCCTGGCGAACGAAGATCGCACCGCCGACTTCGACGTGGGTGACGGAGAAGCCGGCAAACTGCCGTCGTTCGTCGGATTGAGCCAGGTTGATCAGCACATCGACGTTGCCGGCCTTGAAGCTGCGCAGCAGTTCGTCGAATGGACGGACCCGGATCTCGTAGGCCAAGCCTTGCACCTTGGCCACGGCCCTCCATAGCTCAACGGTAAATCCGTCGGCGGCGTCGTCGGTCATCCCGACCGCAAAGGGCGGATAGTCCTGCTCGCTGCCCACGATCAGGGTGCGTCCCTGCAGTGGCGCGGCCGCCCAGGCCAAAGGCATGAGCAGGAGGGCCATGCCGAGGGACCCGGCGCCCAGCCAAGCGAAGGAGGCACGCCGGCGGATTCGCGTTGATCGCATTCGTTCTTAACTTCCGCGGCGCCCTGCACGATCCGCAGCCGGCGCCGAGCACAAGCTTGCTCCCCCCGCATGCCGTGCGCAACACCTTTCGGTGCCGCATGCGCGAGGTCTCAGCGGGTGAGCAGCCGGGGGCTACAGGCCGCGCTTGGCATGGGTCAGGATCGTCGCGACCTCGATCGAAATCTGCGCGAACGGTGAGCCTGATCCGATGAGGCGTTCGGCGTCCGCATACTGACCGCCGTTGATCGTCCTGGCGACCCCACCGGCCACCTTGTGAAACTCGGCGTGCTTACCCAGCAACTGCACGAACAGCGGCCGCGAGCCCCAGCGCGCACTCCCGGGGCCATGGATCCACTTGCCCAGCGGGCATTGGTCATCGCGACAGATCGTCTCGGCATCGAGCCGGTCGTGATCGACGATGGCCTTGCGCAGCCGGACTTTCCATTGGCGATGGGCCTCGATCGCCTGGTCGAAGTCGAAGTCACTCGGCACCTGGGTCACATGCGCCGGCCCTGGGTGCTCGCCCGCCGGCATCTTGAAACGCGAGACCGCTTCGGCCAGCGTGGATGCTTGGTCCTTCATGGCCGTCGCCGCCGCCACTGTCTGCTCCACCAGCGCAGCGTTCTGCTGCGTCATGCGGTCGAGTTCCTGCACGGCCTGGCCGATCTGCCCGATACCCAAGGCCTGCTCACGCGCACCGGTGGCGACCTCGGTCAGCAGCTGATCGACACGCTCCGACGAAGAGACGATCTCCCCGATTGTGGCGCCGGCCTTGCGGACCACGCCCGTGCCGGACTCGACCTGCTCCACGCTGGTGCCGATCAGCGCCTTGATCTCCTTGGCGGCGGCCGCGCTGCGCTGCGCCAACGTGCGCACCTCGCTGGCCACGACCGCGAAGCCCCGCCCTTGCTCGCCCGCTCGTGCGGCCTCGACCGCAGCGTTGAGCGCCAGGATGTTGGTCTGGAACGCGATGCCGTCGATGGTGCCGATGATCTCGCCGATCTGGCCCGATGAGGCGCGGATGCTCTGCATGGTGTCGACCACCTCGCGCATCACGCGGCCGCCTTCGGAGGCGACCTCGGCGTTGTGTCGCGCCACCTGCGACGCCTCGTCGGTGTGCGCGGAAGCGCTCTTGACGGTCGCGGAGATCTCTTCCATTGATGCGGCCGACTGCTCGAGGTTTGCCGCGGCCTGCTCGGTGCGTCCGGACAGATCCATGGCGCCGCTGGCGATCTCGCTGCTCGAATGCACGATCTCGTCGCTCGAGCGGCGTACACGCTGCACCATGCCACGCAGCGAGTCCTGCATCTCGCGCAGTTCGACCATCAGTTGGGCAGCTTCATCTCGGCCCCACGGCGACGGCGAGGTGGTGAGGTCGCCGTCGGTCATTGCACGCAGGTGGCGCCGCGTCTCGGCAAGCCCGCCGTCCATGACCCGATAAAAGCTGAGGAAGAGGTACCCCGCGATCAACAACGCAACCCCTACGGCACCGCCGCTCCAGGCCAGTCGCTGCGATTGAATCTGCTGCAGGTCGCCCACGTACACGCCGGAGCCGATGATCCAGCCCCAGGGCTCGAACCCCTGAACATAGGAGATCTTGTCCACGGGGCTGTCGTTGCCTGGTTTCGGCCACTTATAGGCCACGAATCCCTTGCTGTCCCGGCGCACCGTGGCGACGAAGGCATCGAACAACGCAAAGCCGTTCGGGTCCTTCATGTCGCCCAAGGCCTTGCCGTCGAGCTCGGGTTTGATCGGGTGCATGACCATGCGCGGTGTCATGTCGTTGATCCAGAAGTACTCGCCGCCGTCGTATCGCAACCGCGAGATGGCCCGCATGGCCATTTGCTGTGCCTGCGCCCGTGGCATCTTCTCGTCAACTTCCTGCGCATGCGCCCAGGCGAGTACGCCGTGGGCGATTTCAACGTGCTGTCGGGTCGAATCCAGGCGCGCCTGCATGGCTCCGTCGGCCTGGGCCTTCAGCTGCCAGGCCAGCATCGCGACCATGGGCAAGGTGAACGCGAGCGAAATGATCAGCGCCTTGGCTGTAAATCGCAACTCGCGAAACAGCCGCACGCCCGGAGCCCAGACACCGTGGTGGGCAAAGAAACCACCATCGCGCTTGACTCGCGGCTGCCGATCGACAGCGCTCACTCGCCCGGACTGGAGGATGGCGGACATTGTTTCCTTCTCTTGCTGAACCCGGTCGACCGCCGCACCGACGCCTGCCAGGGCTTCGCGTTGACCACAGGGCTATTCTTGGCCCGGGGCGCCGTGGCGTGCAGGCCGAACTGCCGTGCCATTGGCACGCAATTCGAGGCACGTGCCGCGGCGGGCGCTTGCCCGGCGCGCAGGCCAGTGGCCTACAGCGCATCGACGAATCCGACCGGGCAACCAAAGAAGGCAAGACGGAAGAAGGACGACAAGAATCCGACTGGCACCTAGGGTCGCGCGCCGATCACTGCGCCGCGCGGCGCAAGGTGTCCACCACCGGCCGGCGCAGCACTTCGCGCAGGCCGAACCAGCCCGCGGCGAGCGCCAGTACGGCGCCCGCCAGCGTGCCGACCAGCGGCACCGCCGGCGAGACGTTCCAGGTGAACTCGAACACGTAGCGCGCCAGCAGCGAGCCGACCACCACCGCCGCCAGCGAGGCCAGCAGCCCAGCGAGCGCGCCCACGCCGAGCAGCTCGACGCGCTGCACGCGTGCCAGCAGCCGCGAGCCGGCCCCCAACGCCCGCATCACCGCGTATTCGCGCGCCCGTGCTTCGCGCGTGGCCGTCACCGCGGCGAACAGCACCACGAGGCCGGTGGCCAGCGTGAACGCGAACAGGAACTCGACCGCACGGATCACCTGGTCGAGCACCTGCTGCACCTGGGCGATCGAGGCCGACACGTCGATGTTGGTGATGTTCGGGAAGTCACGCGACAACGCGTTGTCGAAACCCGGCTGCGCCGGCGCGCGGAATGCACTGATGTAGCTCACCGGGACGCCATCGATGCGCGACAGCGGGAACATGACGAAGAAGTTGACGCGCATCGAGCCCCAGTCGACCTTGCGCACGCTGGTGATGCGGCCCTCGCGCACCTGGCCGCCCATGTCGAAGGCGATGCGGTCGCCGAGCTCGAGATCCAGCGTATCCATCAAGCCTTCCTCGACGCTGAAGGAGTCGGCCTCGTCGGCCGTCCATTGGCCGCCGACCACCGTGTTGTGCGACGGCGGTGCCGCCTGATGGCTCAGGTTGAACTCGCGCTCGACCAGGCGGCGGGCACGGTCGTCGACATACGACTCGGCCGACACCGACCGGCCGTTGATGCTGACGAGCCGGCCGCGGATCATCGGGTACCAGTCGAAGCGGGCGACGCCGGCCTCGCGCAGCCGCGCCTGGAAGGCCTCGGCCTGGTCGGGCTGCAGGTTGACCACGAAGCGGTTCGGCGCATCGGCCGGTGTGGCCGCGCGCCAGCTGGCGATGAGGTCGGTGCGCAGCAGCACCAGCAGCGCCAGCGCGAGCAGGCCGACGCCGAGCGCCGACACCTGCAGCACCGCGAACGCAGGCCGCGCCGCCACCTGCCGCGTGGCCAGCACCAGCCAGCGTGGCGCACGCGACTCGGGCACCGCGGACTTGAGCACCCGCACCGCCGCATACGACAAGCCGGCGAACAACGCCACCGCGGCGGCGAAGCCGCCGACCGCCAGCCCGCCGAGCTTGAGGTCGGAGGACGCGGCCAGCATCAGCGCGACGAAGCCGACGCCGCCGGCCAGCAGGATCAGCATCGACGCCGGCTTCAGTCCGCCCAGGTCGCGGCGGATCACGCGCAGCGGCGGCACGCGGGCGAGCTGCAGCACCGGCGGCAGGCCGAACGAGGCCAGCAGCGTCATGCCGACACCCAGGCCGAACAGCGCCGGCGCAAAGCCCGGCGGTGGCAGCGTCACGCGCAACAGGCTGCCGAGGAACCAGACGAATCCGAAGTGCACCGCCAGCCCGAGCAGCACGCCGAGCAGGCTGGCGAGCAGGCCGACACCGCCGAACTCGAGCAGATAGGTCGCGCCGATCGCGCGCTGCGGCGCGCCCAGCACACGCAGCATCGCGCAGTCGTCGAGGTGACGCTGTGCGAAGTCGCGCGCGGCGATCGCCACCGCCACCGCGGCCAGCAGCGCGGCCAGCAAGGCGACGAGCTTGAGGAACTTCTCGGCGCGGTCGAGCGTCTGGCGCATCTCGGGCCGGCCCGACTCGAGCGCCTGGATGCGCAGGCCGCGCAGCTGCTCGCTCTTGACGCGCTCTTCCGTCCAGCGCACGAACTCACGCACGGCCGCGTCGCCGTCGCGCTGGTTGCCGGCCACCGCCAGCCGGTATGTGATGCGGCTGGCCGGCTGCACCAGGCCGGTGGCAGCGAGGTCACGCTCGTTTAGCATCACGCGCGGGGCGAAGCTCATGAAGCCGGCGCCACGGTCGGGCTCGAGCACGATGATGCGCTCGATCGTCAGGGCGGCGTCGCCCAGCAGCAGGGTGTCGCCGATGCGCAGCGCCAGCGCGTCGAGCAGCGCGGCGTCGACCCACAGCCGGCCCTCGGTGGGTGCCGTGGCGAGGTCGACCTCGCGGCCGTCGGCATCGCGCAGACGCAGCCGGCCACGCAGCGGATAACCGTCACTGACCGCCTTGACGGCCACCAGCCTTGCGGCGCCGCCGCTGGCCTCGGGGGCACGCGCCATGCTCGGAAAGCTGACCGTGGTGGCCACCGCGAGCTTCAGCGCACGCGCCTGCTCGGCCAGCTCAGGCGGTGCCGGCTGGTCGCTGGCCACCACCGCGTCGCCGCCGAGCAACGCGCGCGCGTCGCGTGCCAGCGCGGTGTTCAGGCGGTCGGCGAAGAAGCCCACCGCGGTGAGCGCGCCGACGGCGAGCATCACCGCCACCACCAGCAGCCGCAGCTCGCCGGCGCGAAAATCGCGCACCAGCTGGCGCCAGGCCATGCGCGGGATATCGACGGACAGCGGCGTCGGCGTACTCATGGGCGCCACGGTACACGAGTTGCAAGCCCCGGGTGTCGCGCGGACATTGGCCGCCGCGGGCCGGCGGCGCGAACGCTGTGTGCAAGCCATTCGAAGCGCAGGGCGTGGTGCCGGTGCTGTAATCCAGCCATGAAGCCGACCCACTCCCCGCCCGTCCTGCCCAGCGTGTTCGTCTCCCACGGCTCGCCGATGATCGCCATCGAGCCGGGTGCCGCCGGCGCCTTCTTGCGCCGGCTGGGGCCGGCGCTCGACCACGCCTTCACGCGGCCGCGCGCGATCGTCGCGGTGTCGGCGCACTCGCTGACGCGCGAGCCGGTGCTGCTGGCTGCGGCGCGGCATGAGACGGTGCACGACTTCGGTGGCTTTCCCGACGAGTTGTACCGCCTGCGCTACGACGCCCGCGGCGCGCCCGAACTGGCCACCCGCATCGGCACCCTGCTCGCCGCAGCCGGCCTGCCGTCGCACGCGGTCGACCAGGGCGGGCTCGACCATGGCATCTGGGTGCCGCTGCGCTACGCCTATCCGGACGTCGACGTGCCGGTGCTGCCGCTCGCCTTCCCGCCCGACTGGTCGCCGGCGCGCCTGTTCGCGCTCGGCCAGGCGCTGGCGCCGCTGCGCGCCGAGGGCGTGCTGGTGCTGGCCAGCGGCAGCATGACGCACAACTTGGCGCTGGTGTTCGGTGCCGGGCGACCACCGTTGGACGCGCCCGAGGTGCCGCAAAGCGCGGCCTTTCGCGGCTGGTTCGCCGAGCGCAGTGCGGCCGCCGACTGGCCCGCGCTGCTCGACTACCGCGCGCAGGCGCCCCATGCCGCGCTGATGCACCCGAGCGACGAGCACCTGCTGCCCTGGTACGTGGCCGCCGGCGCCGGCCACGAAGGCCCGGCCCTGCGTGTGCACGACAGCCTCACCTATGGCTGCCTGGGCATGGATGCCTACGCCTTCGGCACGCCGGCGCCCGCACTGCAGGCCGCGCTAGCCGCCACGCCGGCCTTGCACTGACACTCACGCGCGTGAGCCCGCCGCGCATCGCCCGCACGCTCGACACGCCACGCCTGCGGCTGCGAGCCAGCGAGGTCGCGATGGCCGGTGCGGTGGCGGACTACTTCGCGCGCAACCGCGCGCACTTCGCGCCGTGGGACCCGCCGCTGCTGCCGGGCCACGGCGAAGCGGCGTTCCATGCCACGCAGCTGGCCGAGCTGCGCGAGCAGTTCGCGTCGGGGATCGGCTGGACGTTCTGGCTGCTGCCGCGCGATGCGCCACGCCGCGTGATCGGCAAGATCACGCTGTCGAACATCCTGCGAGGGCCGTTCCAGAGTTGCCACCTCGGCTACGGCCTCGACGAACAGGCCCAGGGCCGCGGCCTGATGCACGAGGCGCTGACCGCGGTGATCGCCGCCGCCTTCGCGCCGAAGGCGAACCTGCACCGCATCCAGGCCGCCGTGCGACCGGAGAACACGCGCAGCCTGGCGCTCGTGCAGCGCCTGGGCTTCCACGACGAAGGGCTGGCGCGCGACTACCTCTACAACGGCGGACGCTGGCGCGACCACCGCATCTTCACGCGGCTGAACGACGCTTTCGTGCAGCCGGCGCACTGGTAGCGCGCGCCCCGGGGCCCGGACCGGCAGCATGCATGCCGGCGCGGCGTCACCTCGACGCCGGCACGCTGCCGACGACGCCCTGGACGAACCAGTCCATCGCCGCGATCTGCCCGTCGTCCAGCCTGCCCGCGCTCAGGCGTGTCCTGCCGGCGTTGTCGACCAGCGGCGCGGCGAAGACGGCGCTGCGACCGGCCAGCAGCGACTGGCGCGCAGCGTCGATCGCATTCACCTGCGCCGCCGGCAGCCGAGCGTTCAGCGCCGACAACTGCACCATGCCCTCGCGCATGCCGCCCCAGACCGGCTGCGGCCGCCACGTGCCGGCGATCACCGCGCGGGCCACCTGCGTGTAGTAGTCACCCCAGTGGTGCGTCACCGCCGCCAGCTGCGCCTTCGGCGCGAAGGCCGACATGTCGCTCTGGTTGGCCAGCAGCCTGACGCCCTGTTCTTCGGCCACCAGCGCCACGGCGGGCGAGGCGGTGTGGTTGGTCAGCACGTCGGCACCCTGACGGATCAGCGTGACGGCCGCGTCGCGCTCGCGCGACGGGTCGAACCAGCTCTGCAGCCAGACGACGCGTACGCTCGCCTTCGGGTTGACCGAGCGCATGCCGAGCGCGAACGCGTTGATGCCCTGCACCACCTCGGGCACCGGGAATCCCGCCACGTAGCCAGCGATACCGCTGGTGCTGTTCATGCCGGCCAGCCGGCCGGCGAGCCAGCGCGCCTCGTAGTAGCGCGCGTTGTAGGTGTTGAGGTTGGGCGCCGTCTTGTAGCCGCCGGCGTGCTCGAAGCGCACGTCCGGGTGCTCGGCGGCGACCCGCAGCGCGCCCTCGAGGTAGCCGAAGCTGGTGGCGAAGATCAGCTTGTGGCCCTGCGCGACCAGGTCGCGCATCACGCGCTCGGCATCGGGGCCTTCGGCGACCGACTCGACCACGGTGGTCTGCACCTGCGCACCGAGCTTACGCGCCATCGCGCGGCGGCCCAGATCGTGCTGATAACTCCAGCCCGCCTGCCCGACCGGGCTGACGTAGACGAACGCCACCTTGAGCGGCAAAGGACCTTGCGCCGCAGCGTGCAGGGGAAGCATCAGGCCGGGCAGCGCGAGCAGCGCCGCGCGCACGAAGGCGCGCCTGAGGTTTTTGTACATGGTTGACCTCGACATGGCCACGTCGAAAGGCGCCCGGTTCGGTCGTCGGTGGCACGGCGATCGAGGCGCTGCACAGCGAGATGACAATTGTATTCGGCACGTTGCGGCCCACCCGGGCGATCACCTACCCACCCGACGAACAGCGCCGCAGGCTTTAATTGACCTAAGCTCTTGCCCGCACCGACCGGTCATGATGCACTTGTCTGCTCCTTCAACGCTGCACGCGATGCGACGATGAATTCTTGGGAGACCGCTGCCGCCTTCACGACGCTCGTCGAGCGGATGCCCCATGGCATCGTCCTCATGGACCGCCGGCGCAGGATCGTCCGTGTCAACCACGCATTCACGGCGATGTTCGGCTACAGCGCCGAAGAGATCGTCGGCAAGGATCCCTGCTTTCTGTACGCCGATGAATTCGACTACGTCGGCATCGGCACACAGCGCTACGAGGAGGCCAAGCGTGGGCAGTCCTCGATCTTCGAGGTCCGCTATCGCCGCAAGGACGGAACCGTGTTCTGGGCCGAGTCCAGCGGCGTGCGTGTCGACGGGCCCGATGGCAAGCCATTGGGCGTCGTCGGTTTGCACCTCGACATCACAGCGCGTCGCAACGCCGAGGAACAACTGCGACGCTCGCGCTCGGAACTGGAGTCCCAAGTCCGGCAACGCACGGCCGAACTGGCGGACGCCAACGCCGAACTGGTCCGCCGGGCGGACCTGGCCGACGCGGCCAACCGTTCCAAGAGCGCCTTCCTGGCCAACATGAGCCATGAGATTCGCACGCCGATGAACGCCATCATCGGCCTCACGTACCTCCTGTTGCGCAACATCCAGGATCCACTGATGCGCGAGCGCCTCGACAAGATCGACGGCGCTGCCAAGCACCTGCTGCGCGTCATCAACGACATCCTCGACCTGTCGAAGATCGAGGCTGGGAAGATGGTGCTCACCCAGGCCGACTTTTCACTCGACGACGTGCTGTCCGGTGCGTTCCAGATGGTCAGCGGCATCGCGCACAACAAGGGCCTGGAACTGGTGCTCGATGCCGACGGCCTGCCGTCGCATCTGCACGGCGATGCCACGCGCCTGTCGCAGGCTCTGATCAACCTGCTGGCCAATGCCGTGAAGTTCACCGAGAAGGGGTGGGTCCGCCTGCGGGGCGTCTTGTTGGAGAGCGACGCCGATACCGTGCGAGTGCGCTTCGAGGTGCAGGACACCGGGCCGGGCATCGACCCGGCTCGCCAGGCCCAGTTGTTCGCTCCGTTCCAGCAGGTGGACGAGACCGCCTCGCGCCGCCACGGCGGCACCGGCCTGGGGCTTGCCCTGACGCGCCACATCGCCAGACTCATGGCTGGCGAGACCGGAGTCCACAGCGAGCCCGGCCGAGGCAGCACTTTCTGGCTCACCGTGCAGCTGGGCCGCGCGGCCGAGGCAACAATCCGGGCTGCACCGATACCGCTGGCAGGTCTGCGCGCCATGGTCGTGGACGACCTGCCGGAGGCACTTGCCGCCATCGCGGACCGCCTCGAACTGCTGGGCATGCAGGTCGACACCGCTTCCGGCGGCGCCCAGGCCCTGGAGCACATGCGCGCAGAGGCCGCCGCCGCACGCCCTTACGACATCGTGCTGATCGACTGGCAGATGTCTGAGATCGACGGCCTGGAGACGTTGCGCGAGATGCGCAAGTTGCTCGGCGACGGCATGCCGCCCAGCATACTGGTGACCGCCTTCGACGAGCCGCACGTACCGAGGCTGGCGCAAGACGCCGGCTGCGGCGCCGTGCTGATCAAGCCGATCACCCCCTGGGCACTGCACGATGCGCTCGGACGTGCGTTGCGTCCGCAAGAGGCTCGCGGCGTGGCGCGTGAGCGACCGGGTGGCAACGAGACGACGCTGCGGCTGCTGCGGTCCCGCCACGCTGGGCAGAAGGTCCTGCTGGCAGAGGACAATCCGATCAGCCGCGAAGTCGCCGAAGAGCTGCTGCGGGCCGCCGAGCTCGAAGTCGAGGTTGCCGAGAACGGCGAGCGTGCGATTGCCCTGGCGCTCGCAC
Source organism: uncultured Burkholderiales bacterium (assembly GCA_937871935.1). GTDB lineage: Bacteria > Pseudomonadota > Gammaproteobacteria > Burkholderiales > Burkholderiaceae_C > JAEUPI01. The sequence goes on along the minus strand of CALMQI010000144.1, from coordinate 1,884 downwards.
ACCACTACGACATCATCCTCATGGACTTGCAGATGCCCATCTGCGACGGGCTCGAGGCGACGCGACGCATCCGACAGCAGGCCGGCCCGGGCACCGCCATCATCGCCACGACGGCCAACGCCTTCGACGAGGATCGTGTGGCCTGTCTGGCCGCGGGAATGAACGACCACCTGACCAAGCCGGTGGACCCCGAACGCCTGTACGCGACGCTGCTGCGCTGGCTGCCCGTGCAGCGTGATCGCGCCTTGGCTGCCGAGCCGAATGCGCCCGCGGCTGGCCCTGCGCTGCAAGCTCGCCCGGCAGCATTGCCTGCGATCGATTGGGATCGCGCGCTGCGCCACGTCGGCGGTAGCAGGGCCACACTGGAGAAAGTCCTGCGCCACTTCGTGGCCGTCTACCGCGGCGGCGACAGCGCCTTGATCGCCGCCCTCGAGTCACGTGATCGAACGCGATGGCGAGCCGCCACGCACTCGCTGGCCGGGGTCTGCGCCAGCATCGGTGCGACAGGTCTGGCCGACTTGGCGGGCCGGCTGATGCGTGAGTTGGACGGGGAAGCTGACCTCGAGACGCTTCTGCCCCAAGCGCAGGCGCTGGCGCGAGGGCTGGAAGATGTGGTGGGCGAGTTGTCGGCCGCGTTTCGCGACGTCGAAGCGGATCCCGGCGTCTGAGTGCGTCACTCGATGGCCACGAAGCCGCTGGCCCGGACGATCGGGCCCCAGCGAGCCCGTTCGCGTTGCAGGCGCTGCGCGAACTCGCGGGGGCCTTCGGGCGCAACGTCGAAGCCCCGCTGGCGCAGCATCTGGTTCACCTCAGGCGACTGCAATGACTGAAGCAGGGCGGCACTCAGTTCCGCGCCGACCGCGACCGGCAGCTTGCTCGGCGCGTGAATGCCGAGGCCGTCCTCGATGACCAGATCGCGATAGCCCAGTTCCGCGAAGGTCGGTGTATTGCCCAGCGCGGCCACGCGACGACTTCCGGTTGTCGCCAGAGCCCGGATCTTGCCGCCGGGCAACAGCCCGATGCCATCTGCGACCGACCCGAAGAACACCGGCAGATGCCCGCCGGCCAGATCCTGAATGCCGGGTGCGCCTCCCTGGTAGTGAACTGCGGCCAGTGCCAGGCCTGCCGCACGGGCAAACATGGCCCCGGCAAAGTGCGGCGTTGCGCCAGGTGCGGATGTGCCGTAGATCCAGCGACTCGGGTCTGACTTGGCCCAATCGATGTACTGCGCAACGGTGCCGACCCGTGCCGGCACCATCGGGCCGACGAACATCGCCAGCGACAGGCTGACCAGCCTGGCCAACGGCGTGAAGTCGCTCACCGGGTCGTACTTGAGGGTCTTGTAGACGAGTGCGTAGAGGAACATGGTGGCGTCGGGCACGAGCAGCAGGACACTGCCATCGGCTGGCGCCGTGCGGACGTGCTCGATGGCGATGCGGGCAGCGGCTCCAGGCATGCTGTCAACCAGCACGTTGGCATTGAGGATCTGGCGCAAACGCTCGCTCACCACGCGGGCGACACCGTCGGCGCCGGCGCCTGCCGGAAAACCGGTGACGATGCGAATGGTGCGGCCGGCACGCGCTGCCGGCACGCCCGCCACGAGAGCCTGGAACGACAACGCCGCCAGGACGTGCCGCCGCTGCACTCGCCGTAGCCAAACCGGACTGAACATGCCTGCAGTTTGCCACCGGACGGCCGACGACACCGACCTCGCGGCAGGGGGCGATCAAGCGCACGCCTAGAATGTTTCGTTCGCCTGAGTGCGAACCCTCGCCATGACCGACAAGCTCTTCGTCACCACCGCGCTGCCCTATGCCAACGGGCCGTTCCACATCGGCCACATGATGGAGTACATCCAGGCCGACATCTGGGTGCGGTTCCAGC
>CALMQI010000143.1 GCA_937871935.1 uncultured Burkholderiales bacterium | reverse complement strand
AACCAAACCGTTGCCTCAACGGTGGCCTTGCCTACGTCTTACCCGGCATCGTGCTCGCGTCGGTCGCCATACTTCTGGCAAAGCGTCACGTTTCCGGTGCAAATCGATTTATGTTGGCAAGCGTCGTATTCGCCGTGTCTCTCGCGGCCCGTAGCGCCGACATTGCCATTTGTCCGCTGAGTTTATTCGATGGGCTTCGGTTGACCGGCCACGCAGTATGGCACCTAGGCACCGCCTTCGTTGCTCACCTCATCATCTCTGGGATTGCAGCAGCAGTCACTTCTTCAGCAATTCCGACTCGACCGTGATCTGGATGTCGTCCGAGACCAGCGGCACGACGCGCGACAAGCCCCACTCGCTGCGTTTGATTGTGCCCTTCGCCGAAAAGACGGCGACGGTCTTGTCGCGGAACGCCGCGTTGATGCTGCCGAGCGGGTGCTCGCCGGTATAGACCCAGGTCACCTGCAATGTCGCTGGCTTTGTCACGCCGAGCATCGTCAGGTCGCCGACCAATTCGCCGGTCTTGTCGCCGGTCTTGGTCACCTGTGTGCTTTTGAAGGTGATCGTCGGGTGGGAGGCGACATCGAAGAAGTCAACCGAGCGCAAATGCCGGTCAAGTGCGTCCACGCCGGTCTGCAGGCTGGCGACACGAATAGACACATTCACAGTCGACGTTTCAGGTGCCTCGGCATTGCCCTCACCACGCCTTGGCACTCACAGCTGCCCACGCCCCACCGCCGCCGCATTGGCCATCGCCGACGCCGCGCGCCAGATGCAGGGCAGCGCCGCCACGCTGCAGCGCGCGCTGGCGCAGCGCACCGCCGCCACCAGCGGCACCGTGCGCATCACCACCAGCGAGGTGGCGGCCAGCTACTTGCTGCCGGGCGTGCTGGCGCGGCTGCAGCAGGCCGAACCCGGCATCGCGCTCGAGCTGGTGGCGAGCAACGAGCTGACCAACCTGCTGCGCCGCGAGGCCGACATCGCCGTGCGCATGGTGCGGCCGGCGCAAAGCTCGCTTGTCGCGCGCAAGCTAGGCGACATCGCCCTCACGGCGTGCGCGCATAGCAGCTACCTCAAGAAGCACGGCACGCCGCGCGAGCCGCGCGAGCTGCTCGGCCACACGATGATCGGCTACGACAAGGACACGGCCATCGTGCGCGGCTTTGCGGCGCTGGGCCTCACGCTCACGCGCGAGCACTTCGCCATCCGCACCGACGACCAGCTGGCCTACGGCCGCCTGGTGGCCGCCGGCGCCGGCATCGGCTTCGTGGCTGCCTACAACCTGCGCCACTGGCGCGGCGTGGTGCCGCTGCTGCCGATGCTGCAGATCCCGCCGCTGCCGTGCTGGCTGGCCGTGCACCGCGAGATCCGCGGCAACGCGCTGGTGCGCAAGGTGTACGACTTTCTGGCGCAGGAGCTGCCGGGGGAGTTGGTGCCGCTGCAATAAGGTCGCGCGTTGTTTTACGGAGTGGTATGAAGTTAAAATAACGAACCGCGTTGTTTTACGCTCGACCCACCGCCATGCAGCGCCCACCGCCCGGCCGCCTTGTCACGGTCACCACGCAGGGTGAGCCGTTTCGTGCCTTCGTGCCCAAGCCGCTGCCACCGCAGCCGCCGGTGGAGTGGTCGCCCGCGCTGCGCCGGCGATTCGACGATGCACTGGTGGCGCTCGGCCGGCTCGACGCGGTGGCCCGCCTGCTGCCCAACGCCGACCTGATGCTCTACGGCTTCGTGCGCAAGGAGGCGGTGCTGTCGTCACAGATCGAAGGCACGCAGTCGTCGCTGGCCGATCTGCTGCTCTACGAGATCGACGAGCAACCCGGCGTACCGGTGGAAGACGCGCGTGAAGTCAGCCGCTGCGTTGCCGCCATGGCGCACGGCCTGCAGCGCCTGCGTGGCGGCTTCCCGCTGAGCCTGCGCCTGCTGCGCGAGATGCATGGCGTGCTGATGGAGCACCCCCGCGGGCAGGGCAAGGCGCCGGGCGAGTTTCGCCGCTCACAGGTGTGGGTGGGTGGCACGCGCCCGGGCAACGCGGTGTTCGTGCCGCCACCGGCCAGCGCGCTGGCCGAATGCCTCGATCGATTCGAGCGCTTCCTGCACGACCAGCCCGAGCCCACGCCACCGCTGCTGAAGGCGGCGCTGGCGCACGTGCAGTTCGAGACCATTCACCCGTTTCTCGACGGCAACGGGCGCATCGGGCGATTGTTGATCGTGCTGCAACTGGTGGCCGACGGTTTGCTGCACGAACCGCTGCTGTATCCCAGCCTCTTCTTCAAGCAGCATCGGGCGCTCTACTACGAGCTGCTGAGCGCGGTGCGCACCACGGGCGACTGGGAGCGCTGGCTCGACTTCTTTGCCGAAGGCGTGACTGCCAGCGCGACACAGGCTCTGCACACGGCGCAGGCGCTGCTGGCGCTGGTGGCCGCCGACCGCGATCGCATCGCCGCGCTGGGCCGGCTGGCGCCGTCGGCGCTCGAGGTGCACAAGGCCTTGCAGCGCCAGCCGGTTTCGACCAGCAACGCGCTGGTCGTGGCCACCGGCCTGGTGCCGGCCACCGTGAACAAGGCGCTCGCGCAGCTGCAGCAGCACGGTGTGGTGAACGAGCTCACCGCGCGGCAGCGCGGCCGCGTGTACGCCTATGCACGCTACGTGGAGATCATCAACGCCGAGTTCGACACGCCGGCACCGGCCAAGAAGGCGCGGCGCCGCACGTCAACCCGCTGAGGCGCTGTGCGCCGAGGCGCTCAAGCCCCGAACACATCCTCGTACGCCGTGTGCACGCTCAGCAGCGTCACCGGCACCAGCACGATCCAGCCCAGGCCGAACGGGATCGACGCGACGATCGACGCGGCGATGTAGATCAAGCCGTACACCAGCATCGGCACCATGTTCTTCAGGCTGGCGGCAAAGCTGATGCGCATGGCATCCACCGGCGCCACGCCACGAAACACCACCAGCGACGGCGCGAACCACAGCGCCATGGCCATCAACACGCCCGCCAGCAGGCCGACCAGAAGCGCCAGCATGCCGGCCCCCAGCGCGGCGAAGATGCCGCCCGCACTGTGCGTGGCGCCGCCGGCCATCATGCCGAACACGGCGCCGATGCCCAGCACGCCCATCACCAGGCCCAGCACGAGCGTGGCGGCCATCAGCAACGCACCCACCACGATCAAGGGCACCAGCTTGTCGCCCCGAAACGCGGTGAACAGGTCGCCCAGCTCGAGCGTGCCACCGCCTTGCACCTTGCGCGCCGCCAGCACCCAGCCGGCCATGAACACCGGCACCAGCAGCGTGGCCGCCAGCATGCCCAGCACCGGCACCACGCTCAACACCATGAGCACCAGGAACAGCACGATGCCGAGCACGATCCACATGCCGGCGGCCTTGGTGAAGAGCGCCCAGGCCTCGGTCCACCAGGCCACGCCACGGTCGGCGGCGACCGTGCGAGGGTCTGCCGTAGCTGTCACTGCACCTTCCATGGTCGGTCCCTCCGCCGTGTGATGAGTGCCCCGGGTCGAGGCGGATCGCATTGTGCGCCCCGGCGCCGTCAATGCTGCGGGCTGCCCCGCGTGGCCAGCAGCGCCAGCAGCGCCACGCCGCAGAACACACCACCGACGACGAAGGTGACCGAGGCGCCGGCCTGGTCCCACAGCAGCCCGGCCAGCGCGCTGGCCACCAGCAGCGCCACGCCGCTCACCAGGTTGAAGAAGCCGTAGGCCGTGCCCAGCAGATCGGCCGGTGCGGCGTCGGCCACCATGGTGGCGAGCAGCCCCTGCGTGATGCCCAGGTGCAGGCCCCACAGCGCCACGCCGAGCCCCACCCACGCCCATTGGTTGCTGGCGGCGAGCGCGGTGTCGGCAGCGATCAGCACCACCAGCCCCAGCGCCAGCAGCACACGATGGTCCACGCGATCGGAAAGTTTGCCGAACGGGTAGGCCGACAACGCATACACCACGTTCATCACGATCAGCACCAGCGGCACCCAGGCCAGCGGCAGCCCGCCCTGCTGCGCGCGCAGCACCAGGAACGCCTCGCTGAAGCGCGCCAGCGTGAACACCGCGCCGATGACCACCACCCGCCAATAGGCGCGCGGCAGGCGGCGCAGGTTGGCGCGGCGGATCGGGTTCACCGCCGGGCGGCCCACCGCGCGCGCCGGCTCGCGCACGCCGACGAGCAGCAGCGCCACCGCCAGCACGCCCGGCACCACCGCGACCCAGAACACCGCACGAAAGTCGTTGGCCCACAGCAGCATCAGCGCCACCGCCAGCAGCGGGCCGACGAACGCGCCCACGGTGTCGAGCGCCTGGCGCAGGCCGAAGGCCGCACCGCGCGCCGCGGCAGGTGCCAGCTCGGCCACCAGCGCATCACGCGGCGCGCCGCGAATGCCTTTGCCCACGCGGTCGATGAAACGCGCCGCGAACACGCTGCTGGCGCCGGTGGCCAGCGCGAACAGTGGCTTGGACAGCGCGCCCATGCCGTAGCCCAGCAGCGCCAGCGGCTTGCGCCGGCCCCAGTAGTCAGACAGCACGCCGGAGAACACCTTGACGATCAGCGCGGTGGCCTCGGCCACGCCCTCGATCAAGCCGACGGTGAACGCACTGACGCCGAGCGCCGTGACCATGAACACCGGCAACAGGCTGTGGATCATCTCCGACGAGATGTCCATCAGCAGGCTCACGAAGCCGAGCATCCAGATCGCGGCCGGCAGCGGCGGGCGCGGAGCAGGGGGCGTCACGGCGTGCATCATGCCGTGTGCCGCAGCGCGTGAGCGCCCTTGGTCGTTTGCAGTACCATGAAAATCCCGCACGAGATGTGGGAATTTCATGGTAAGTTGCGCCACATGAAGCTGGCCCGCTCGAGCCTTCGCAGCGAAGTGTCGCGTTTGCTGGCGCAGTTTCGCGGCGTGTTGCTGGTGGGGCCGCGCCAGGTGGGCAAGACGACCTTGGCTCGCACCTTTGTCGCCCCCGGCGAGCCGAGCTACTTTGACCTCGAGAACCCTGTGGTCGCCGAGCAGTTTCGTGCGCCGCTCAGCGTGCTGGAGGGCTTGCGCGGGCTGGTCGTGATCGACGAAGTGCAGCATGCCCCGCAGCTGTTTCCGGTGCTGCGCGTGCTGATGGACCGCGACGACGCGCCCGCGCGCTTTCTGCTGCTGGGCAGTGCCGCGATGGCGCTGCTGCGCCAGGGCAGCGAGTCGCTCGCGGGGCGCTTGGCCGTGGTGGAAGTGGAGGGTTTCAACCTCGAAGAAACCGGCCCCGCGGCGGCGGCCGCGTTGTGGCAACGCGGCGGCTACCCGCTCTCGTATCTGGCGGCCGACGATGCGCAAAGCCTCGAATGGCGCCAGCGCTTCGTGGACCTCTTTCTTCAGCGTGACCTGCCGCTACTGGGCATCAACGTGGCCGCGCCGGCGATGCGTCGCTTCTGGATGATGCTCACCCATTACCACGGCCAGGTGTGGAATGCGGCTGATCCCGCCCGCTCGCTGGGGGTGAACGAGAGCACCGTGCGCCGTTATCTCGACTGGCTGACGCAAACCTACATGGTGCGCCAGCTACAACCCTGGCACGCCAACCTGGGCAAGCGGCAGGTCAAGGCGCCCAAGATCTACTTTCGCGACAGCGGCCTGCTGCACACGCTGATGGGCGTGCGCAGCCAGGCCGAGCTGCTGCACCATCCGCGGCTGGGTGCCTCGTGGGAGGGCTTTGCCCTGGAGCAGGTGCTGCGGCTCGCCAGCCCCGACGCGGCGTATTTTTGGGCCACGCACCAGGGCGCCGAGCTCGATTTGCTGATGTTCAAGCACGGCAGGCGCGTGGGCGTCGACTTCAAGCATGCCGATGCGCCCACGCTGACGCCGTCGATGCGTATCGCCTTGGCCGACCTGGCACTCGACGCGCTGTACGTCGTGTACCCGGGTGAACGGCGCTATCGGCTGGCCGAGCGGGTGGAAGTCGTGCCGCTCACCCGGTTTGCCGCAGCGCCTTGAGGCGTGGCACCCTTGAAGGCCGGCGGTCCGCCGGGGCTGCGCGTGCTACCAGCGTTGCGGCAGTCGCCTAGATGTATGAAACACCCGCAGCACCTCGACCACCTGGCCGCGGACACGGTAAGGTACGACGTACCGCGTGTTGACAACCACCAGCTCGCGCGTGCCGGGCACACGGCCCGGCCGACCCAGCGCCGGTTGTGAAGCCAGCACTTCCACGGCGTTCAACACACGCTCGACCACCAGGCGCGCGGCTTGCGGGTCGTCGGCTGCAATGTAGGTGGCCTCTTCGTCGAGGTTGCGCAGCGCCGTGCGCAGCCACCTAATCTGCACGCGTTACCTTCCACTTCTTGGCGAGGGCTTGCACTTCCTTGTCGGTGGCAAAGTCGCCCGCTTTGGCCTCGGCCAGCGCAGCCTTGGTTTCCTGAACCTGCCACTCGTTGATCTCGACGAAGCTGCGTATCGCCTCGGCGGCCAGATACGACTTGCTGCGGTTGGTGGCCTCGGCCAGGTGGTCGAGCCGGTCCTTCACATCGTCGTCGAGCCGGACGGTCATGGTGGTCGACATGGGTTCCTCAACGGGGGGTGCTCGAATGTGTACACATTAGCACATGCGAGGCGGGCGTGAGCGCGTTCGCGCACATTGACGCCCGGGCCTGGTGCCACTAACATTCCTTACCCAACGTAAGGAGAGCGCGACGTGGCTACAGCCACCCTCACCAGCAAAGGCCAGATCACCATGCCGCAGGCAGTGCGGCAGACACTCGGCCTGCAAGCGGGAGACCGCGTGGCCTTCGTGGCCGACAACGCCGGTGGCTACAAGGTGATCGCGCTGCGCAAGGACGTCAAGGCCCTGCGCGGCCGGTTTGCCGGTCGCGCACAGCAGCCGGTGAGCGTGGCCGACATGGCAAGTGCCGTGCAGGCCGAAGCGGCTGCGCGCATCAGCACGGCGCGTGCTGCCGCCCGTGGCAGCGTGGCCAAGGCGCGGCGAGCGCGGTGATCGGCCTCGATACCAATGTATTGGTGCGCTACTTCGCGCAGGACGAGGCAGCGCAGTCTGCCCGTGCCACGCGGTTGATCGAGCGCGAGCTCAGTGAGCGCGAACAGGGGTTCATCGGCCTGATCGTGCTGGTGGAGGCCTGCTGGGTGCTCAAGCGGCTGTACGGCGCCACGGCTGCAGAACTGCACGAGACCATACGCGACCTGCTCGACGCCCGGCAGCTGGCGGTGGAAAACCGGGCGCTCGTGGCGCGCGCGCTCGGGCGTGCCGTTGACGATGGCGCCGACATAGCCGATGCACTGATCGCGGAGTGCGCCGCGAGCGCAGGGTGCAAGCGCACGGTCACCTTCGACAAATCGGCCGCCAAGGCCGGCATGGCGGTGCTGCGCTGAGCGACATCACGTTCTCGCCGCGCGCGGTGGTCACCGCCCTCGGCGGCATGGTCACCTGCCCCCACGCCCTGGCCAGCCAGGCCGGCGTCGACGCGCTGCAAGCCGGGGGCTCCGCCGTGGACGCCGCCCTCGCCGCCAGCAGCACGCTGGCCGTGATCTACCCGCACATGACGGGCCTGGGTGGCGATGCGTTCTGGTTGATCTACGACGCCAAGGCGCACGCCGTGCGCTACCTCGACGGTGGCGGCCGCGCCGCGGCGAGCGCCAGTGCGGCGTGGTTTCACGAGCGCGGGCACAAAACGGAGATCCCGTTTCGCGGCATCCTGCCCGCCACGCTGACCACGCCCGGCGCCGTGGCCAGCTGGGTGGCGGCGCACCAGGCCTATGGCCGTCTGCCGCTGCAGCGCGATTTAAGCGCCGCCATCCACTACGCGCGCGACGGCTTTCCGGTCACCGAGCGGCTGGCGGGCTGGATCAACGGCGCCGCGGCCGAGCTGGCGCCGCACGCAGAGAGCGCAGCGATCTTTCTGCCCGGCGGCCGCGCGCCGCAGGCCGGCAGCACGCTGCGCAACCCCAACCTGGCGCGAACGATCGAAGCGCTGGCCCAAGGCGGCCACGCCGGCTTTTACAGCGGCGACGTGGCGCGCGAGATGGCGCGCTACAGCGCACAACAAGGCGGCTTCTTCACCGCCACCGACCTGGCCGCACAAACCGCGCGCTGGGGCGAGCCGCTGCGAGGCACCTACCGCGGCGTGACGATCTACGAAACGCCCGCGCCCACGCAGGGCTTTACCGTGCTGGAGATGCTGAACCTGCTGGAGCCACTGGACCTGCACCGCCTGGACCCCTTGGGCCCCGACCACGCGCACCTGATGGTGCAGGCCAAGCAGATTGCCTATCACGACCGCGACCGCCACCTGGCCGACCCGCTGTTTGCCGATGTGCCTATGCAGCGGCTGATCTCGAAGGAATATGCGAACGAGCGCCGCGCCCTCATCGACCCCGCCCGCGCGCTGCCGTGGAACAACGTGCCCTCGCACGGCAGCCTGCGCGGCGACACCGTGTTCATCGCCGCGGTGGACGCCGAAGGCAACGCCGCCGCGCTGATCAACAGCCTCTACGGCGTGTTCGGCTCGTGCGTGGTGGCGGGCACCACCGGCGTGGTGCTGCAGAACCGCAGCGCGTACTTTTCGCTGGACCCCGCGCACCCCAACTGCGTGGCGCCGGGCAAGACGCCGCTGCACACGCTGATCGCCTCACTCGCGTTCAATGAACAACACAAGTTGTGGGGCGTGGTCGGCTGCATGGGCGCCGACGGGCAACCGCAGATCCACGCGCAGACCTACGTGAACATGATCGACCACGGCCTGGACATCCAGCAGGCCGTGCAGGCGCCGCGCTGGCTCTCAGGGCGCTTTGCGCTCGGCGAGGCGCGCGACACGCTGCACATCGAGGCGCGGTTTCCGGGCGAGACCATCAACGAGCTGGAGCGCCGCGGCCACGTGATCGACCGCTGGGGCGAGTGGAACGAGCTGGCCGGGCATGCGCATGGGATCACGATCGATGCACGCACGGGGGTGCGGTGTGGGGGGAGTGATCCGAGGAGTGATGGGGCGGCAGTCGGCTACTGATGATGGTGGCTGCATAATTGCAAGCCATCATGTCCACCGTGCTCGACGCCCATCTCGCAGAGGTACAAACCCTGTGCCGGCGCTACGGTGTGCGCCGGTTGGAGGTGTTCGGCTCTGCCACGACCGGCGCATTCGACGCCCAGCGCAGCGACCTCGATTTGCTGGTCGAGTTCGACGACGACCCCGCGCACCTTTTCGATCGCTACTTCGGTCTCAGGGAGTCGCTGGCGGCGCTGTTTGGCCGTAGCGTGGACCTGGTGACGGTCGGCTCCCTCAAGAATCCCTACTTCATCGCGGCGGTCAACCAGACGCGGCAGCTCGTCTATGCAGCCGAAGGCGCCGAAGCTGCTTGAAGACATCCGCGATGCGGCCGCCTTCATCGGCGAGGCCGTGCGCGGCAAGGGGCTCGCAGACTACGAACGCGACCGGTTGCTGCGGCAAGCCATCGAGCGCAACTTCGAGATCATCGGCGAGGCCATGAATCGCCTGGCTCAGCACGACCCCGACACCGCAGGGCGCATCAGCAAGCACCGCCGGATCATCGACTTCCGCAACTTGCTCATCCACGGCTATGACCTGATCGATCACCGCCTGGTCTGGAGCACGATCGACGAGGAAGTGCCGGTGCTGCTGGCCGAGGTGGGCGCGCTGTTGCGCGCCGCGCCGTGAGCCGTTGGCGCCGCGGTATGAAATCTTCATCTGGCCGGCCGTGAAGTTTCGATTGGACGGCCGAGAATTTTCGTTTGGACGACCCTGAAACCTGCAATCGGCCGATGCGATCCGCGCTTTCTCTCCGGCGTACGCCTACGGCACCGCTCTGGCGGCCGCGCTGCTGCGCGTGGATGCCGACGGCCTGCTGAGAGACAGGGCCCTGCTCGGCCAGCTGCTCGAGACCTTTGTGCTGCAGGAGTTGCGGCGCATGGCCAGCTGGCATGCCGAGCCCATCGCGTTCCATCACTTCCGCGACAAAGACGGTGCAGAAGTCGACATCGTGCTCGAGCGCGGCACGCACGAGGTGGCCGGTGTGGAGGTGAAGGCGGCGGCCTCCGTCACCGAGGCCGACTTTCGCGGCCTGCGCAAGCTGCAGTCGGCCGCCGGGGAGCGCTTTCGCTGCGGCGTTGTGCTCTACGACGGCGAACACGCACTGAGCTTCGGCGCCGGCCTGCTGGCGGTGCCGATCCGTGCGCTGTGGGAAACCGATGCATCATCCGAGCCATGAGGCCCGCCGGCGAGCAACCGAACATCCACGCGCAGACCTACGTGAACATGATCGACCACGGCCTGGACATCCAGACCAGCCTAAGCAGGCGCCGCGCTGGCTCTCGGGGCGCTTTGCGCTCGGCGAGGCGCGCGACACGCTGCACATCGAGGCGCGGTTTCCGGGCGAGACCATCAACGAGCTGGAGCGCCGCGGCCACGTGATCGACCGCTGGGGCGAGTGGAACGAGCTGGCCGGGCATGCGCATGGGATCACGATCGATGCGCGGACGGGGGTGCGGAGTGGGGGGAGTGATCAGCGGAGTGATGGGGCGGCGGTGGGGTATTAGTGGGTCGTGCGAGCCTGTTTCGCGTACGCTCCGAGGGAATCCGATAGCAAGCCAAGAGGTGTGAAATGCCCACCGCTGACTCTTTGATCATTCGCCAAGCGACGTTGAATCCCGAAGACCCGTTTGCTAATGACGAGCTAGATAGATCGACGCTGGCAAAGCGCCTGTCGAAGTACGTTGATCGCCTCGCTGACGGTGCGGTCCTCGGTATTGATGCTCCTTGGGGTGAGGGCAAGAGCTGGTTTGGCAGACGATGGGCCGTTCAGCTTGCTGTCGATCACAAGGTTGGATACATCGATGCATTCGAAAGCGACTACGTCGATGACCCGTTTGTCTTGATAGTTGCAGAGCTATCTAAGCTGGTTGAGTGCGGTCAGACGTCGCCAATGAGAAGGAAGGCGGGAGAAGTTGCAAAGGCGCTCGCACCGGCAACCTTAAAAGCCGTCGTCAACTTTGCTGGGCGGACGGCCCTTGGTGTAGTCGACCTGACAGAGAAGGTTGAGGAGGCGATCGACAAAGCGACCGAAACTGCGGCTTCGGCCGCAGAGAAATGGTTTGACAAGCGAATCCAGGCTGTCGAGTCTGAGCGATCGAGCATTGCCGGCTTCAAGAGCGAGCTGCAAAAGATCGCGGAAAACCAATCGAAACCGATCGTCGTGTTCATTGATGAGCTCGACCGTTGCAGGCCGTCATTCGCGGTCACCTTGATTGAAAGAGTCAAGCATCTCTTCAGCGTACCCAATCTCGTCTTCGTACTCCTTCTAAATCGTGATCAACTCGCTCAGGCGGTTGCGGGCGTATACGGAAGCGGGATCGATGGACATGCCTATCTCGGCAAGTTCGTGAACATTTGGTTTGACCTGCCTCGGCTGCACGCTCGTGGCGACTCATCGAACTGGGGTGGCTCGTACGTCGCTGGCGTACTGCGCCAGTATTCGCTTCCAAAGGAGAGAGAGCGAGAGACCGCCGCCTTTGCAGGAGAACTTCAGTTCTGGACAAAGCACATGCGACTATCGCTGCGCGACGTCGAACGTGCGTGCGCGCTACACGCTATTGCCGATGCGAAGTCCTTGCCATTCCTGACCTACTTGATCGCGCTAAAGATCAAACACGCTGATCGCTTCGCACGGCTTCGGCACAGAGATGTCGCCACGAACCGAGAGTGCGCCAAATGGCTACGCGAACAAGCAGGCAACGAACCGGCGAACGCGTGGCCGGGCTCCTACCTTCACAGTCTCGCTCAACTGCATGAGGTAGAAGCCGGTCTGCTCAACGTTGACCAAGCCGACATCCTTAAGCAGCACTATCGAGACACGCTAGGCAATCTGAGTCCGGATCGGGCATTGCCATGGGCCTTCGACTTGATCGACCTGCCACTTGGCAAGTAGGTGGGACGGTTAGTACTGATTCCGCTGGTCCACAGCGTACGGCAAACAACCAGCCTCAGTAGCCCCTACACCGGCACGAAAGCGAGCTTTGAACGCCGGACAGGGGCGCGCAGGCCATATTTTGCGCAGAGTCCCTTGATCGCCTCGTAGTACTCAGCGCCAGCTTCAGGCGCAACAACAACGCTGCGAACGAGCGCATCGGGATCAAGGACCGGGAGCCGTAGGCCAATCGGGTTCGATTCCCAGTCACCGTCTTGCTGAGACACAAGAACGCGAAGCTCCTTCTCGTGCCGATACGCCTCGTGCTTGAATTTTAGGACATCGGTGTAGGGGCCAACTAGATAGTTGCGGATCTTCGTGTGATCGACGTACTTCACGCGATGAATGCGGACCAGCCTGTTCCATCGTATTGCTAAACGCACGAGGCGTCCCACTGTCGTGGTCACGACGACTGAGTTGCTCACTCCCCCATATAGCTGCCACAGTGCCATGCTGTCTTTGGCGCTGTTGGTCCAGCAGCTCACGTAGTTACCGACTCTTGCGCGGCGATAGAAGTGATCAGCGTCGTAAGGTATGGCGCCGCGGGCATGCGCCTCATCAATCAAAGTGCGCAATGAGGGAAACAGCGCTCCCTCAAGGCGATCTGCAAACCCGTCAGCTCGCCGAAGGTACAGCACTCGATGATGGAGAAGATCAAGTAGCTTCGGCAGATCCATGTACCGCCGAAGGACGGAGCTTTCCTTGATATCGAGATCGGCGATGACCTCTCCGCTTGCCATTGGCGCCCCGCCGCGGGTCGGCCTACTGCCTAAGCTTTCGGTGGAGTTTGGGTTCATGCGTTCGGCGATCAGAACACGACAGGCGATCCCAGGTGATCGTAGACATAGGCATACGCCCGCGCCATCTTCACCGTGCGGATGTCCTTGGTGTACGGCGCCGGCAGTCGCCGCATCTCGATCTTCATCGTCTGCATCACCGCTGCTCGCGCCTGCTGCTTCTCCCGCCAGTCCAGGACCAGCTTCTCGCGCTTCAGCGTCGCCAGTAGCTCGCGGCACACCTTCTTGACCTCCGCCTCCTCGGCCTTTGTGAGCGTCGGCTCCGGCTTGGTCAGGATGTCGAAAAGCGCGAGTTCCTCTTCACTCAGACCCTCGGCCACCGCGCGCTGCTCTTCCACGGTGAGCCCGCGCGCAAAGTCCTTCAACTCCTGGAAGAATTGCTCGATGTTCTGGCTGCCGGCGTTGTACGCATCGATCAGCTTCTGAAACTTCTCGGCCAGGTCGATGCGCAGGCTGTTCACCGCGACCATCTGCGTGAGCTTGCCCTCGATCAGCCGCTTCAGCTTCTCGGCCTCGGTCCGCTTGTGCCCCTGCGCGAACTTGGCCTGCAGCGCCTCGAAGTCGACCTCCGATAGATTGATCAACGCCTCGGGCTGGCTTGCAGGCCCGATCACATAGCCCTCGGTGGCGATCGAGTCGTTCAACAGGGCTTCGACATCGCTCATCACACCTGCGATGTCCGGCGGATCAGTTTCGGCCTTGATCTTGGCCGCAAGGTACGACACCAGCACCGCCAGCGGCGCCAACTCGTTGGCCAGCGGGTCGGGCAGTATCGCCTTGAACAGGCGCGCCACCCGGCTGGCCAGTTGCAGGAAGTGCTTCTTGTCCGCCTCGGTAGCCAGGAACGCTTCGATCGCGTCGTCGATCAGTCCGATCCGCTGGAACCCCTGCGCTCGCGTGATGGCCTCCAGCCCCACGCCCCGCACGTCTGCGAAGCCGGCCGTCTCGTTGAGCGCCGCTTGCAGCGCCGCCACCAACTCGGCCTTGTCGAGGATGGGTCGGCTCTCCTCGCCGGGGCCGCCTGCCGAGGGCCGCGCATACGTGGCCAGCGCACTCTGCAGCGCCCGGAAGATGCCCACGTAGTCCACGATCAGGCCGCTTTCCTTGCCGGGCGCCACGCGGTTGGCCCGCGCGATCGTCTGCATCAGCGTGTGCGCCCGCATCGGCTTGTCCAGGTAGATCGTCGAGCACGTAGGCACGTCGAAGCCAGTGATCCACATCGCGCAGACGAACACGAGGCGCAGGTTGTCCTTCTCGTCCTTGAACTTCTCGTCCAGGCTCTCCTTCAGCAGCCGCTGCCGGTGCGGCACGATGTCCAGGCCCTTGGCCTTGAGGTCTTCCACCTCGTTCTGGCCCTGGCTCACCACCACGGCCATGTCGGTGGTCTCCATCAGGTGGATGCGGGCGATCAGCGCCTCGCGGGCGTCACCCTGGGAAGGCACCAGCGCCGCCTTCAACCGCGTGACCTCGGCTTTCCAATGCACCTGCACCTTGTCGTACATGCGCACCGCGGTGGCCTTGTCGATGCACACCATCATCGCCTTGCCGCGGTAGCCCCGGCCGGTGAAGTGCGCCACCATGTCCTTGGCGATGGCCTCCAGCCGGTCTTCGCGGGTGATGATGTGGTATTCGCGGCCGAACTCGCGCTCCAGCCGCTTCTCCTGTGCCTCGTCCAACTCGGCCGCTTCGAGCAGTTCCTCCAGGTCGCGGTTCAGGTCCTGGTTGGTCAACTGCACCTCGGGGATTCGGTTCTCGTAGTAGAGCGGCACGGTGGCGCCGTCTTCGATAGACCTGGCGAAGTCGTACACGCTCACGTAGTCACCGAACACCTCGCGCGTTCGCTCTTCCTCGCCCTTGATCAGCGGCGTGCCGGTGAAGCCGATGAAGCCGGCGTTGGGCAGCGCGTTGCGCATGTTCAGCGCGAACACATCGTACTGGCTGCGGTGCGCCTCGTCGGTGATGACAATCACGTCCGAGCGGTCCGACAGCATCTGGTAGGGCCGCCCCGGCTCGCTTCGGAACTTCTGGATCAGCGTGAAGATGTAGCGCTCGTTGCCGCGCAGCAGTTCCTTCAGGTGCTCGCCGCTGGTGGCGCGCACGTCCTCGCGTGCGGTGGCGCCGGTGGCCTTGAAGGTCTTGCTGATCTGGTCGTCCAGTTCCTCGCGATCGGTCACGATCACGAAGGTGCAACTGCCCAGCACCCGGCGCAGCACCTTCTGCGTGAAGAACACCATCGAGAGGCTCTTGCCCGAGCCCTGCGTGTGCCAGAACACGCCCAGGCGCTTGCGCTGCGCCTTCTCCGTCTCACGCAACTCCACCAGCCGTGCGATCGACTTGTTCACGCCCAGGAACTGATGGTTCTTGGCTGCGATTTTGGCCACGCCGCCCTTCATGTCCTGAAAGACGATGAAGTTTTCGATGTAGTCCAGCAACCGCGCCGGCTCCAGCAGGCCGCGCAGCGCTCGCTCCAGGCTCACCTTGCCCGCCTCGTCCTCATCGGCCAGCCGCTTCCACTCGAAGAAGTGCTCCCAGGCGCAGGTGAGTGTGCCGATCTTGGTGTCCGAACCGTTGCTAAGCAGGATGAAGGCGTTGGGGTGGAAGAGTTGCGGCACGCTCTGGCCGCGGTAGTCGCGCAGGTTGTCGTCGAACGCGCTCTTCAGCGGCACGCTCGGCTTCTTCAACTCGATGAACACTAGCGGCAAACCGTTGACGAAGCCCAGCAGGTCGCAGCGGCGTCGGTACATGTCGCCGGCCACCCACATCTGCGAGGTCAGGAAGAACTCGTTGTTCGCAGGCGTGGCCCAGTCGATGACGCGCAGCGTCTCGATGCCGTGCCCGCCGCGCTCATCGGGCACCTTCACCTTCACGCCATCCTTTAGCAGCCGGTAGAAGTCGCGGTTGGCGTTGACAGCGATCTGCTTGGAACGGTCCTGTGCGAGCTGTTCGATGGCCTGCGCGTAGGAGTCGGCCGGCAGGCCGGGGTTCAGTGCCACCAGCGCCGCGCGCAGGCGGCGGGTCAGGATGACCTGGGACTCGCTCTCACGCCCCTCGCTGCCCAGTTCACCGAAGGTCTCGGCGTACAGGTTCTTGAAGCTCCAGCCCAGCGAGGTCAGCAGGTCGATCGCCGGCATCTCGACGAGCGCCAGCTCGCCGTAGCCGGCAGAGACTTCCTTGACGCCGGGCGGCGGAGTCATGCGGCAAGGGCCTCCGATTCTGGTATTGCCGACACGTCCAACTCGCCGGAGATCAGCTTGGGCAGCAACAGGTCGCGCGTTGCGCGGAGGTTGTCAATTTGGCGCGAGTACGCGCGCACCGCGTCGCGCATCGGCGCTGCGTGCGTCTCGAACCGCGCCAGCAGATCCCTCGTCGGAACCAATACCGGGTGCAACTTCAGTTGCGGCCCGGTCCAACTCGGAAAGGTCGATCCTCCGACTTGACCGAGAAGGATTGGCAGTTGCTGCGCAAAGACTTGATCAACGAAGCCCTGGTACTCGCCGCGAATTGCACAGACGCCGCGTCCCAGACAGTAGACGCCGTCACTCTTCACGTACTTGCCGGTGGTCGAGCCTCTAACGCAGACGACGAGGTCGCCCTCCCCACAAAGCTTCGTCGGGGCCGTCGTCCACTTCACGCGCTTCGTGAATCTCTCGCCAAACTCCACCGGCCCGTTGATCAGGGGTGTGCCATCGGACGCCTCGTTGTAGGTGTCCCCTTTCGGTGAGAGGCCCATCGTGATGGTCGCAATGTCCTGAAGTGCCATGACGTTCCACCCCTCAGGCATCAACCCCAACTCGGTCTCGACCATCCGCAAACCCTCGTGGCCGGGGAAGCGGAAGCGGACGAACCACTCCTCGTATATGCGCCGGGCCATCTCCTCCAGGATCGCGTTGCGCCGCGTGTTGTTCTCAATCAGGTCGTCGTAGCCGGAGAGGATCGAAGCGATGCGGCGCTGCTCTCTTGCGGGCGGAAACCGCACCTGGATACCCCGCAGGATGGCCGTGTTGAGGTTTGGCATCGTCGCTCCAATGGCCTGCTGCGCGATACCTTCAATCACACCCGCGTCTCGCAAGTAGTAGTGCAAGTACGTTGAATCGACCTTTGCTCTGCCCGGCGTGATGCGCAGGCAGCCCGTGCCGCACAGCCAGCCGCTCTCGCGCGGCGTGATGAGCGCCTGACGGCCGATGTCGCCTCGGCGGCCATAGACGATGTCACCCGTTCTGAGCTGGTGTTGCGCGAGGCGGTCTACGTGCTCATCGGCAATCCGGGCGACTGTCCGCTCCGATACCCTTCCTTCGATGATGTCCTTTGGCATGACGACTGGCGTGCCCAACTCGGAGTAGTCGGACTCGTGCAATTGGGACCCAAACGGGCCTGTCCTTACCTCGCCGCCACCTTCATCGCAAATCTCACCCAAGGTTTGGGTCTGCCAAGTCATGCGAGCACCCGCGACAGGATCTCGTTCACGTTGCCTTCGACGCTTGCCTCCAGCTCACGCGCATCAGCGTTCAGCGCCGCGAGTTCCTCCTGCAACTGCTCCAGGCGCTCAGCGAAGTCGAATTCATCGGCGGCTCGGGCGCCGACACCAACGTAACGCCCTGGATTCAAGCTCCATGCCTGCGCCTCTATGTCCGCCAAGCTTGCCGCCTTGCACAGACCAGCCACATCAGCGTAGGCGCCACCGCCGAAGTACTCGCCCAGCATAGCCTTGCTGCCCTCGCCGACCTCTGGCGCCTCCCCGCGGTACAGCCGGACGATGTTGGCCAGGAACTCCAACTGCTCGGGCACGAACTCGCGGATTGCCCGCGTGACCTGCTTGAAGAACGGCCGCGCATCCAGGAACAGCACCCTGTCCTTGCGCGGCCCGCGCGCCTTGGCCCGGTCGAAGAACCACAGCGTGCAAGGCAGCGTGACGGTGTAGAAGAAGTTGGAGCCGATGCTGACGATCACGTCCACCGCGCCGCTCTGAATCAGCTTCTTGCGGATCGCCAGCTCGCTGCCGCGCGCGTCTCCGGCCGAGTTGGCCATCACGAAGCCGGCGCGACCGTTCTCGTTCAGGCTGGCCGCGAAGAGCTGGATCCACAGGTAGTTGGCGTTGTCGGTGGTCGGCAGGCCCAGCGCGAAGCGGGGGTCATCCTTCAGCCGGTCCTTGTCCACGCCGGAGACGTTGAACGGCGGGTTGGCCATCACGAAGTCGAACCGGCCGGGCGCCTTGTGCGGGTCTTCGTAGTAGGTGTTGGCCTCGCGCACGTCGCCCGACAGGCCGTGCACCGCCAGGTTCATCTTGGCCAGCTTGACGGTGTCGCTGGCCTTCTCGGTGCCGAACACGGTGAGCTCGCGGGTGGCGTTCTTCTGGTGGCGCTGCACGAAGGCGGCGCTCTGCACGAACATGCCGCCCGAGCCGCAGGCGGGGTCGAAGACGCGGCCGTGGAAGGGCTGCAGGATTTCGACGATCAGCCGCACGATGCTGGTGGGCGTGTAGAACACGCCACCCTTCTGGCCCTCCTTGAGCGCGAAGTTGCCGAGGAAGTATTCGTACACCTTGCCGAAGGCGTCGCCATCCAGGTCCAGCGGCGCCAGCAGGCGCAGCAGTTCCACCAGTGTGGCGTTGGGCAGCAGGTTGTAGCCGCGCGGCAGCACGCCCTTCAGTTCGGTGTTGTGCTCTTCCACCCGCGCCATCGCGTTGGCGATGGCCTTGCCCAGATTGGCACCCTCGGTGAGCGTGAGCAGGTGCGAGAAGCGCGCCTCCTCGGGCAGGTAGAGCACACCCTCGGCCTGGTAGTCCACCGGATCACGCTCGTCGGCGGGGATGCCCTTCGTCGTGAGCATCGCGTCGCACTCGGCGAAGCGCTTGTCGGCATAGCGCAGGAAGATCAGGCCGAGCACCGGGGTAGAGAAGTCCGCGGGCTTCAGGCCGGTGTTGGCCCATAGCTGGTCGGCGGCGGCCCAGAGGCGGGATTCGATGGCGACGAGGTCGGATGCCATGAGATCGAGATTCTCCTGTTGCTGGGCACTGCCGCTATTGTCGTTTCTGCCAGATGTCGTGGCCAACTGCGCACCGTCGGATGGCGCGCCGCAAAGCGGTCGCTACACGGCGAGGTTGTGTTCTGATTGGAGCACGCAGGATGAGCGCAGATTAGCGAGGAGGGGAGATGCCGCTATACCGGGTGACAAGGGAGAAGCTTGAAGCAGTGAAGCAGACGTCTTTTGTTGACGAAAAGCTGCTCGAACGCCGCGATCTGCAACGACTACTGAAGTCCGATATCTCCGCCATTGGCGATGACTTGATGGTCATTGCCGAAGAGTTCGGAGACTGGGAGGAGAGCAATCGACGTATCGATCTGCTGTGCCTGGACAAGCAGGCTAGGTTAGTTGTCGTCGAGATAAAACGTACCGAAGACGGCGGCCACATGGAGCTTCAGGCCATTCGCTACGCCGCAATGGTTTCCAGTATGACGCTGGACCAAGTCATCTCGACGTACGCGCGGATGTTGGCAACCCCTGATCCAGCGGTGACAGCGCGGCGCGAGATCTTGGAGTTCCTGGAGCTGGATTCGGCGGAGGAAGCCGAGCTGACCGATGAAGTTCGCATCGTGCTGGTGTCGTCCAACTTCTCAGCCGAACTGACCACATCAGTCATTTGGTTGAATCGCCATGGAATTGACTTGACGTGCATTCGATTCAAGCCATACCGGACAGCCGACGAGGTGCTCATCGACGTGACGCAGATCATCCCTCTGCCGGAAGCTGAGGACTACGAAATCAAGGTGCGCGCTCAGGCACAAGAGATCAAGAAGGTCCGCAGTGCGCGACAAGAGATCTTTCGGCGTTTCTGGGCTCAATACATCGAGCGCTCCAGGGGCACGACTACTCTGTATGCGAACCGCAGCACATCGTCGGATCACTGGCTGTCTGCTGGAATTGGCCGTAGTGGCTTTGGATTGAATGCCTCGTTGACTGAGGACCGCGCTCGGATTGAGTGCTTCATCAGCATGGGCAAGGAGAGCGAAGATCGCAACAAGGCGGCCTTTCGCGCCCTGCGCGAGCGAAGGGCCGAGATAGAAGGAGCGTTTGGTGGCGCCCTTGATTGGCAGGAACTACCTAATAGGATCGGTTGTCGCATTTGCACTGACCTTCCCGGGGGTTGGAAGACCCCGGAGCTGGAGTGGCCTGAACTTCAGGACCGGATGCTTGCAGTGATGATCAAGTTTGAGAGCGCGCTCAAGGGTCCAATCCAGGCACTTAGGCAGTAGCTCCCTGTCCATCGCATCCAGCGACTCGGCGCGCCATCGCGTTTGCGCGGATTCGATAGAAAATGGCGCCACCAGCCCTCCAACCGATGACCGCCTTCGACAAGACCGACGTTCGCCATCAACCCGCCTACACGCTGGCGGAGGCCGCGCGCTACCTCAAGCTGCCGCAGGCCACGCTGCGCACGTGGGTGCTGGGGCGCGACTACCCGGTGGCTGACGGGCAGGGCCGCTTCAAGGCGCTCATCAAGCCGGCGCGCGGCAAGCCGCCCACGCTGTCGTTCTACAACCTCATCGAGGCGCACGTGTTGCGCGCGCTGCGCACGGAGCATGGGGTTTCGCTCAAAGACCTGCGCAAGTCGATCGCCTATGCCGAACGCGAGATGCAGGTCGATCGCCTGCTGCTGCGCGAAGACCTGCGCACCCGCGGCGGCCGCGTGCTGCTCGACCACTATGGCGAGCTGATCGATCTGTCTGCCTCGGGCCAGATCGCCATGCGCAAGGTCTTCCAGGATCACCTGGCCCGCGTGGAGTGGGACCAGTGGAAGTTCCCGGTACGCTTGTACCCGTTCCCTACCGATGCGTTGGATGGCAAACGGCCCATTGCCATCGACGCCAACATCGCCTTCGGCCGGCCCGTGCTGGTGCGCAACAGCATCTCCACCCACGCCATTGCCGAGCGCCTGGATGCCGGTGAGTCGGTGGATGACCTGGCAGCCGACTACGACCTGACGACCGAAGACATCGAACAGGCCGCGCAGTACGAACGGGCGGCCTGATCGGTCGCTCGCCAGGTGAGCCGGGTCTACTTCACCGATCGCGACCTGGGCAAGCAGTTTCCGGCGCGTCTGCGCGAAGCCGGCTTGCAGGTCGAGCGCCATACGGACCACTTTGAGCCGAATACGCCCGACGCCGAGTGGCTGCAAGCGGCAGGGCAGTGCGGTTGGGTGGTGATCACGCACGACGAGCGCATCCGCTACAAGGCCAACGAGCTGGCCGCGGTGGTGCAGCATGGCGTCGCGCTGCTGGTGGTGGTGGGGCATGCGCCGTATCCGCAGCTGGCAGAGCACTTTGTGCACACGCTGCCGCGCATCGAAGCGTTCGTGGCGGCGCACAAGCCACCCTTCATCGCGAAGGTCTATCGCCCCACGCCGAAGGAACTGAACAGGCGCGCCGACACTTCGGGTACGGTGGTTCTTTGGTATCCGCCCTCGAGGTAAGACGCGTTGACGACGGATGACCTTCGAGCCGATGACGACGGCCGGCAACTGTCACCTGGCCGGGCCTGGTATCGCAGCCCGATGCTGTGGAGCGTGGTCATCGTGTTGACCTTGATCTCGATCCCGGTGGCCATCGAGTTCCAGGGTCGTGGTGTTGGTGAACCCCTGGCGTCCGACAAAGGCGCCGCCGCTCGGCCTGAAAGCACTCAGCCGGCGCGCGCACTGCCTGTCGAGGAAATTCTGCCGTCCCGCGCACCACCCATGACCCGTGCCGATCCTGCGCGGCAGACCATCATGAAGTGCATCGAGAACGGGCGGGTGACCTATGGCGACGGCGCCTGCAATGGCGAACTTGTGGAGGTGCCGGTCGACACGCGAAACAACGTGGTCGAGCCCGATCGACAGACGCTCGAGTACATGGCGCGCCCGCGGCAGCCGGATTCCCCGCCGGCTCCTGCCGCGACGATTTCGCGAGGTGCCGCGCCAACGCGGAGCGGCCAGACAGAGTGCCAGGCCATTGACGCGCAGATCGCGGCCATCGACGCCCAGGCGCGTCAACCGCAGACGGCTCAGATGCAGGATCTTCTGAAGGATCAGCGGGCCAAGCTGCGCGGCAGGCAAAACGACCTGCGCTGCTAGGTCGCGGCGGACTAGCGGGGTTAGACGACGAGCTGCCGATCTCACCCTCGCTTCAGACTTTGCTTCACCTTCGCCGCCAGCGCGTCGACACCAGCCCGAAAGCTCCGCGGCCGTTTGTTCGTCGACAGCATCGCCCGCACCTGCTCGGCCATGCGCTCGATCTGCAGGTTGTTGGTCTTCTCCGAGGCGGCGATCGTCAGCGTCATGTCGATCGTCGCCTGCGCCGTGGCGCGCAGCTGTCGCGTGTTGGTCGAGGCCAGGTTGTCGATGTCGGCCAGCGCGGCCGAGATGTTGTCGAGCTGGCGCACCCACTCGTCGGTGACGTTGATCCAGTCCTTGCTCTGCGCCAGCGCCTCAAAGTGCGCCGGAAAGGCGGCGCTGGCCACCGGCCAGTCGGCGGGCAGCACGCCTTCTTCCCTGAGCACCAGCGTGCACAGCTCGGTGCAGTACGCAAACTTCGCGTCCTCGCTCAACGGGTCTTGGTCGCTGCGCTGCGGCTTGGTGAACAGCCAGTTGTAGCGTTGCTCAGCTGCGCATAGGTGGGCGCCAGCATGCCCACGGCCACGTCGTCGAGCGCATCACGATCGTGCTGCACCTTCGCGGCGCGCAGCACCATCATGCGGGTGTGGCGCCCCATGTCGCCGGTCAAGCTGCCCGCCGCCACTTCGTCGACCACGTTGCGCAGCCTGATGTGCTCGAACGGCCGCGCGTCGAGCAGCACGCCCGGCGCCACGCACACGGCCGCGTGGGTGAACTTGGCTCGCCGGGCGGTGGGCAGCGCCTGGCCCGTCAGGTTGGCCAGGCTGCCGAAGCCGGTGGCCCGGGTGAGCACGATGTCGCCGGGGCGGATGGGGAGGTGCAGGGTCATTGGAGGCTATGGCTCAGCGCGCGCTGAGTGCGGCGGCGGCCTCGAGCAGCGAAGCAGTTGGCACGGTGGGGGCTCCGGCTGGTGTGCTTGAAGTGCGCGGGATGATAGGGTGCCGTACCATTCGTGGGCGGAGGCCACCATGACCGTCACCGATCGCATCGAGCTCAACCCCAACATCATGCAAGGCAAGCCGGTGATTCGCGGCACACGCGTCACGGTGGAACTCGTGCTGCGCAAGATCGCCGAGGGTGCGGACGAGGCAACGCTTCTTGCGGCCTACCCCACGCTCACGAAGGCGGATATCCAGGCGGCTGTCACCTACGCGGCCGATTCACTGGCGCACGAGAAGACGGTTGTCTTGACGGGCCAGGCCTGAGCTCTTGCCGCGATGCGGTTCCTGGCTGACGAGAGCTGCGACTTCGCGGCGGTGCACGCCCTGCGCGCCGCCGGGCACGACGTGGTCGCCGTATCCGAGGTCGCGCGCGGCGCCGTGGATTCGGTGGTGATCGAACTTGCACGGTCGGAACGCCGTGTGCTCGTCACTGAAGACAAGGACTTCGGGCAACTGGTCTTCGCCGCCGCACGCCAAAGCTCCGGCGTCGTTCTATTGCGCTGGCCCGTCAGCGCACGTGGCACGCTCGGATCCGCCCTTGTCGAGTTCGTGGCTGCGCAGAGAGATTCGCTGACCGGCTCATTCGCCGTTGTCGAGCCAGGGCGCGCGCGCGTTTCACGGTCGCCGTAGCGCGATCGCTCGGCGCACGCAGTCGCGCGGTGGCGGCTTCCTCCTGGGGTGGTGGCGGCCCAGGCAGATACGGGGCGCTCAAGTGCTGGCGATGCCTAGCAACCGCCTGTCGTGTAAAGTAAGGATTCCTTGCTTCCCGGGTTTCTCCATGCTCGCCAAACTCACCTCCAAGAACCAGCTCACGCTGCCCAAGGCCGCGGTGCAGGCGGTCGGCCAAACCGAGTACTTCGACGTGCAGGTGCGTGACGGTCAGATCGTGCTCACGCCAGTGCGCATCCAGCGCGGCGATGCGGTGCGCGCCAAGCTGGCGGCATTGGGCCTGGGCGAAAGCGATATGGCTGACGCCGTGCGTTGGGCGCGCGCCGGCGCTGCCGCTGCGCCTCGCGCGGCCGAGCCGCAGGCGGCCTATGGGCCCGCGCGGGGTGGCGCCAAGCTGGTGGCCAAGAAGAAGAGCACTCGCCGGTCGTGAAGCCACCCCCGCGCGTGGTGCTCGACACCAACGTCGTGCTGTCGGCGCTGCTGTTCGGCGGCGGCCCCCCAGGGCGCGTGCGCGTGGGTTGGCAACTCGGCCGTTTCACGCCGCTGGCCAGCACAGCCACGGTGGCCGAGCTGGTGCGCGTGTTGGGCTATCCCAAGTTCAGGCTGTCGGCCGGTGAGCAGGAAGAGCTGCTCGCCGACTACCTGCCCTGGGTGCAGGTGGTGCAGATCCCGAGCCCGCCGCCGGCGGCGCCGGCCTGCAGCGATCCGTGGGACCTGCCGTTCGTGCACCTGGCCGTCGCAGGCAAGGCCAGCGCTTTGGTGTCGGGCGATCGCGACTTGCTGGCGCTCGCGGGCACGCGGGGCTTGTGCGCCGTGCTGAGTGTCAGCGTGTTTTGCGAGCAGATGCTGGCGGATTGACGGCGTATCATCGGACCGAATTCAGACCGCCCTACCTGCTCCGGAGCCCGCCATGCCCAACGACATCATCAGTCTCACCGAGTTCAAGAACGACGCGAGCGGCTGGATCGAGCGCGTGCAGAGCCAGCCGCCGGTGGTGTTGACGCAAAACGGCCGCGGCCGCGCCGTGGTGCTGAGCCTGGAGGCCTACCGCCAGATCGAGCTGGAGATGGCGCTCATGGCGCGCCTGGTGGCAGCCAAGGACGATCTCGCCGCGGGCCGCACCAAGTCCACTGCAGAGGTTTTCACAGCGGCCCGCCAGCGACTCGCCGTGCGCAGCAAGCACGCCAAGCGGCAAGGCACCTGAGCCCGTGGTGTCGCGCCATGTGCGCTGGTCGCAAGACGCCCAGCGCGACCTCGCCGAAATCGTTGACTACATTGCCAGCGACAGCGAGCTCAACGCCGAAGGCGTGCTCGCCCGCTTGCAGCAGCAAGCCGAGAGCCTGGCGCAGTTTGCCGAGCGCGGACGGCGCATCCCGGAGTTGCGCGGTCGCAAGTCCGCGCAGCCGGCGCCCTGGCGCGAGCTGCTGGTGCGGCCCTGGCGCATCGTGTTTGCGGTTGACGGCGACACGGTGCTCGTGCTGGCGGTCGTCGACGGGCGGCGCGACTTTCAAGCCTGGCTGTCCCGGCGACCACGTGAACTTGGCTGCCTTTGACGCCTCAGAGGCCACATGAAAACCCTCCACCTCGTCCGCCACGCCGAGGCGCAAGACGCCCTGCCTCACCAGCTCGACCGCGAGCGCCCGCGTCATGCCGACGGCGCCCATCTTCGAGGCGCACACGTGCGCCCAGTTGGCTTGACCGTGCCATGAGTTCGTGCCCGAGACGGTGAGCGTGACGCCGCTCTGTTCCTGCTTCACCACCGATGGG
>CALMQI010000142.1 GCA_937871935.1 uncultured Burkholderiales bacterium | reverse complement strand
GATCCGGCTCCGCCGGTCCGCTGGCGTCGCCCCCTGGGGGGAGGCGACCGCAGGTCGCTTCGGGGGGAGTCATTCAGGCGGCTTCCTGATGGCGGCCGGCCAGCAGGATGGATGCATGCAGGCGCGACACCGCGTCGTTGGCCGACGACTTGCCGTGATTGGTCAGCAGACCCCAGACCATCTCGTCGTCGCTGCGCATGCGGCACAGCAGCGTGTTGCCCGACGCGATCTTCATCATCTGTGCCGGCGTGAGCGCAGCGATCAGCGCCGCGTTCTCCTCGCTGACGCCGAGCCGGAACAGCGCCTGTTCGCGGTCGGACCGGATCAGGCTTTGCGCCAGCATCAGATACGACAGGTTGGCTTCGCGAATCTCGGCAAGGATCTGTTCGGATGTCATGGGGTCTCTTTCTTGCAGCGACGGCTGCGGTGACGATGGAGTGAACTCTAGGCTTCAGGATTGGCGTGCGATAGCGGCCCGATCCGCGAAATGCAGTCCCGGATCTTCCATCGACGCTGTAGGAAGCGCGCCGACAGGGTGCCGTGCCATCTTCACGACAAGTGGAACTAAGCCCCGATGCCGTGTCTGTTTGGCCGCTGGCGTTTGCCGTGCCACGGCGACCATGTCGGCATGCACCCGATACGTGTTGCCGACGCCGCCGCACCCGCGCTCGTGCTGATCAGTGGCGGCCGTGCGACACCTGCTCGGGCACAGGCCATCGATCCTTCGAGCACCGACCCGCTGCTGGTCTCGCTGCCCGCTGCAGGCCACGCGTTGTTCGTCGGCGATGCCGCAGACCGGTGGGCCGCCGCCTATCGGCGGCTGCACCCGTCCGCGCGCGGCAGCGTGGTGCACGTTGGCAGTGCCGAGATCGACACACTGCGCGATGCGTTCGACCTCATCGTGTTGCCCGATGGTCTCGCCGCGCTCGACGACCCGGCGGCCGCGCTCGACGCGCTGGCCCGCGTCGCGGCGCCGGAGGCCACGCTGGCCCTCGAACAGACACACCACGCCACGCTGGACATGCTGCAACGCTGGGTCGAAGCCGACCTCACCGACGACGACGGTGCGCTTGCTGCACCGCGCCTGGCACTCGGCAGCCTGGCCTCGGGCTACAAGGCCTTGCTCGACGCGGGGTGGATGCCGACCCTGGTGGCCTCGCGGCCGGCACTACCGGTGGCCACCGGCTTCGAGACAACCGCCCTCGCGATGGCCGCCTCGCTCGGCATCCCGCCCACCACCGCGCGCCGGCAGTGGGGCGGGCGCAGTCACGTCGTGCATGCGCAGCGTGGTTTCGACGATGCACCCGCCGCCACTGGCCCGAGCCGCTTCACCGTGCTGGTACCGACCACGCGCGACCGTCAGTTGCGCGCGAACGTCGAGGCTTCTCCCGGCTTGCGCGAGGTGGATGCGCGCATCGTCTCCGTGCGGCGTGCAGCCACCCCCGCGGCGGCGATGGCCATCGCCGCGCCGCACGTCGACGTCGACTGGGTGCTGCTCACCCACCAGGACGTGTACTTCCCGCGCGGCTTCGGCCACCGGCTCAACGCGCTGCTGGCACAGATCCCTGCGGCCGAGCGTACGCGCACGTTGATCGGCTTTGCCGGCGTCGGCGTCGACCGCGAGCGGCAGGCCATGGTGAAAGCCGGCTTCGTGATCGACCGCACGTCGCGCGCCGACTGGGGCGCCAATCAACAAGCGGTATCGATCGACGAGCTCGCGATCGTGCTGGCGCGCGACAGCGTGCACCGCATCGACCCTGCGCTGGGCTGGCATCTGTGGGCGACCGACCTGTGCCTGACCGCGATCACGCAGCACGGCGTGTTTCCGCGCATCGTTCGGCTGCCGCTGTTTCACAACTCCACCACCGACCATACGCTGCCTGAGGCCTTCCACGCCTCGGCCGCGACGCTGGCGGCCAAGCACCCCGCCTGGGGCCCCATCCACACCTTGTGCGGCGTGATCGACGACCAGTTCCTCGCGCGGCGCCGGAGCGCTGCCGAATGAGCACGATCACCACACTGATCCCGGCCTACAAGAGCCAGCATCTGGGCGAGCTCTTCCTCGGATTGAAGACGCAGAGCTTCCGCGACTTCCGAGTCGTGTTGTCCGACGACAGCCCGGGCGGCGCGATCACCGACCTGATCCGCCGCGGCGCCTACGACGCGCTGATCGACACGCTGGATCTGCTGGTGGTGCCCGGGCCACGACAGGGCTCGTTTCGCAACGTGAGGCATCTGTTGAGCCATTGGGGTACGACGAGTCCGCTGGTGCATCTGCACATGGATGACGACGTGATCTATCCGGACTTCTATCGACTGCACGCGATGACGCACGCCAGCGTGCCGGTCGGCGCCTCGGTCAGCCAGCGCTGGCTGACCAGTGCCGAGGGCCGCCCGGTAGCCCAGCTGCCGCTACCGGATTTCATCGAGCAGCAGGCCCAGCGCGTGGTCACGATCGGCCGGCCGCTGCTGTATGCCAGCACCATCGCCGTGTGCCAGAACTGGCTCGGCGAGTGCAGCAACGCCGTCCTGTCGCAGGCCGCTGCGCGCCGGTTGCAGACCGGGCACATCGGCGGCCTGTCGTACTTCGGGCTCGGCGACATCGGCGTGCTGCTCGATGTGGCACAGGAAGCGCCGATCGCCTTCGTGCACGATCACCTGAGTGGCTTCCGCAGCCATCCGGCGCAGGCCACCGCCCACGTGGCATCGCACGCGCTGCGCTGTGGCCACCTGGCCTGGGTGGCGCTGGCGCTGGCCACACACGACGTTGGCCTCTTGCCCGAGTCGCAGGCGAGGCAGGCCATCGGCACCGCCACACGGCGGTGCCGGCAGGTGTATGGCAGCGATCCCGCATTCAGCGAGTACTTCGACCTCGTGGCGCAGTGCGGCGAGGTGCCAGCCCGCTTGAGCGCACCGTTCCGCGCGCTGTGGACTCGCTGGATCGAGTCCGAGCCCGAGTCGTGCAGCAACGAACCTATCCGACAGGAAGCCGAGGCCGCATGACCAACTCGACGATGCCTGATCCGCCTCCCGCCTACGGTGTACGTGAACGGGTTGCCGACGGCGACGCGCTGTCGCTGCACGAAGAGGAGTTGCGCCGCGATGGGCTGACGGTGCTGACCGACGTGTTCGCGGTCGCGCAGATGCGTGACGTGGCACAACGGCTGGATCGCCTGCTCGAGCAACAGACCGAACAATGCGGCGGCGAGCAGGCGCTGCAGCGCGTGCGCGACGCCGATCTCGTGCGCTGCCCGCTGGCCTTCGACGACGCGATGCTCCCGCTCGCCTGCCACGACGCCGTGCTGGGCCTGGTGCAGCGCTTGCTCGGCGACAACCTGGTGCTGCTGATGCAGAACGCGGTGATCAACCGGCCCGGCCACGAGCAGGCGCAGTCACGCTGGCACCGCGACCTGAACTACCAGCATTGGACGAGCTCGCGGCCGCTAGCGTTGAACTTCCTGGTCTGCGTCGACCGCTTCTACGTCGAGGGCGGCGCCACCTGGGCCCTGCCCGGCTCGCACCTGCACGAGGTCTTTCCGTCGTCGGCCTACGTGGCGAGGCATGAACGGCCCATCGAAGCCGAACCGGGTTCGGTGGTGTTGATGGATGCGATGTTGTTCCACCGGTCGGGCGTGAATCGCAGCGCCGACCACGTCCGCCGTGCCGTCAATCACGTGGTTGGCACGCCGTTCATGGGCCAGCAGATCGACATGCCCCGGTTGCTGGCGCGCCACGGGCG
Source organism: uncultured Burkholderiales bacterium (assembly GCA_937871935.1). Classification (GTDB taxonomy): domain Bacteria; phylum Pseudomonadota; class Gammaproteobacteria; order Burkholderiales; family Burkholderiaceae_C; genus JAEUPI01. The sequence continues at coordinate 21,378 of CALMQI010000142.1, read as the reverse complement.
TGACCACAGCAGCGACCCGTTTCTCCATAGCTACCTCGGCTACCGCTGGAACCCGGCAGCCGACGTGCAAACCTGGCGCCACCAACGTGCCGCCGCACACTGAATCGACGCGCCCGCCGCCGCTGCTCGACGGCGAGTGGTCGGCCGAGCGCTTCCAGGCGCTGGCCACGCAAGCGGTACGCCGGGCGCTCGATGAGCACAGGCCGATCGCCTTGCTCGGCGCCGGCCAGACCGGCCGGCTGATCGGCAGCCTGCTCGGCGACGCCGTGACCGGTTACCTCGACGACACACCCGCCAAGGCCGGCACCAGCATGCTCGGCAAACCCGTCGATTCAGTGGAACACGGGCTTGCCTTGCTGCCGGCCGACACGCTGGTGGTGGTGTGCATCTTCTCGACGCAGCACCGTTTCGCCGAGACCCGGCGGCGCTTCGGCGGTCGCCTGGACGTCCAGTTGTGTTCATTCGCCCAGGTACTGCATCTGCACCCCGAGAGCCTGCCGAACCTCTACCTCGGACCCATCACGCGGCAGGTGGCGCAGCGCGAGCGCTACGCTCGGCTGGCCTCGCGGCTGGCCGACGCACGGTCGCGCCAGGTGCTCGACGATCACCTGCGCATGCGGCTGCTCAGCGCATTCGACGCACAGCCCGATTGCCGCGGCGCACTCGACATCCTCGATCTGGCGGCCGACGCGCAGCCTGCCTACATCGACGGTGGCGCCTTCGACGGCGACACGCTGCGCGACTTCCTGGCGTGGCGTGGAGACCGCTTCGCCCGCGTCGTCGCCTTCGAACCGGACGAGCGCAACTTCGCCAGGCTGATCGCCTGCCGCGACGGCCTGCCGCAGGCTCAGCGCGATCGCATCACGCTGCGACAACAGGCGCTGTGGTCCGAGCGCACCCAACTGGCCTTCGATGCCACCGGGGCAGTGGGATCCGCCCTGGGCGATCACGGCCGCAGCCGGGTGCAGACCGAGTGCCTGGCCGCGCTCGATGACCTGCCGGATCCACTGCTGGTGAAGCTCGATGTCGAAGGCGCCGAGTCAGCCGTGCTGCGGGGCGCATCGGACTGGATCCGGCGCCGCCAGCCGAGGCTGGCGATCAGCGCCTATCACCGACCTGATGATCTGCTCGATCTGTTCGAGCAGGTCGACGCCCTCGGCGTCCCTTACCGCTACCACCTGCGTTGCCATGGCGGCGACGGCACTGACCTGATGCTCTATGGCGTGGCGAGTTCCGACTCGCCCACCGCGTCCGCCACGGCAGCGACCGTCGGCGCGTCGACATAGGGCGCCATCGGCAGGCTTAGTACCTCGCGCGCCAGCTGCTCGGCGCGCGGCAATGGCGGCCAGCCCTGTGCCGCATAGGCACCCTGGCGATGACACGCCGTGGGGTAGTGGATGCCGGTGCCGATTCCGCGGCCCTGCAGCCGCCGCTGCAACGCGTCGCGGTCGGCGCTGCGCACCACCATCAGGTGCCACACCGATTCGGCCTCGCGCCGCACCTGCGGCAGCACCAGCCCACGATCGCACAGTAGTCGTCGATAGAGTTCGGCCGCCGCCCGGCGGGCCGCGTTCTCCGCATCCAGGGTCGGCAACTTCGCGCGCAGCACGGCGGCCTGCAATTCGTCGAGGCGCGAGTTCACACCCTTGACTTCATGCACGTACTTCTGCCGCGAACCGTAGTGGCGCAGCCGGCGCACGCGGTCGGCGATCTGGTCGTCGTCGGTGGTGATGGCCCCGCCGTCGCCGAGGGCGCCGAGGTTCTTGCCCGGATAGAAGCTGAAGGCTGCGGCATCGCCCAGGCTGCCCGCCCGCCGCCCTTCCCAGCGCGCGCCGTGCGCCTGGGCAGCGTCCTCGATCACCCGCAGGCCATGGGCACGGGCGATGGCCCGGATGCCGCTCATGTCGGCCGGTTGGCCATACAAATGCACCGCAATGATCGCCCGCGTGCGCGGCGTGATGGCAGCCTCGATCCGCGTCACATCGATGTTGCAGGTGTCGAGGTCAGGCTCCACGGGCACCGGAAGCGCACCGCAGGCACTCACCGCCAGCCAGGTCGCAATGAAGGTATGCGCCGGCACGATCACCTCGTCGCCGGCGCCAATGTGCAGAGCGCGCAGGATCAGTTGCAGCGCGTCCAGCCCGTTGGCCACGCCCACGGCATGGCGGCAGCCGCAGTACGCGGCGAATTCGGTCTCGAACGCCTCGACCTGTTCGCCCAGCACGTACTGGCCGGACTCGATGACCCGTGCGATCGCGTGGCGCAGCGCGCTCTCGTGCGGCCGGTTCACGCGCCGCAAGTCGAGAAACGGGATCAACTGCACCAGCGCGCGCGCATGAACTGCGCGTAGTCACGAATGTAGTCGGCTTCTTCGTACGGCGCCGATGCCAGCACCATGCACACCGATCCTGACGAGAAGTTGTCGAGCCCGCGCCAGATCATCGGGCACAGGTACAGACCGTTGTACGAGCGCGAGAGGTGCACGCGCTTCTTGTCGCGGCCGTCATCGAGCACGACGTCGAAGCTGCCGGACATGGCGATGATGAACTGGTGCAGCGTCTTGTGTGCGTGACCGCCGCGGTCGGAGCCGCCAGGCACGTCGTACAGGTAATAGACACGCTGGATCGCGAACGGCACGTGGCGCTCGCCCTCGATGAACGTGAGGTTGCCGCGCGGGTCGTGAATCTTCGGCAGATCGAGCATGCGACAGCGCTCGACCGACGGCTCGCCCGAGGCGGCGATGGCCACGGTTGCATCGGCCTCGGCCAGCAGCGGCAGCGGCACGCGCGCGTTCACAGCAGCACCTCGTGGTGTTCGTGCACGACGCCGCCAGCGCCGAATTCGGTCTTGAAGCGGTGCAGGCCCTCGTTGAGCACACGGCCCTGCTCGACGGTGCTGATGCCGAAGTCGAAGTAGCGGGCGTTCATGTGGCGGGCGTCCTCGATGGCGCGATCGAACAGCAGGTCCAGCGCATGACAACCCTGCCCCTGCTCGCTCGATGCGATGTATTGTGCGTGGACGACCCTCGGTGTCACGAAGAGAACAAGGCCGGCGACCACCCGTTGTTCGAGCGTCGCGACCAGGCAGCGCACCTGCTCGGGAAAACGCGCCGCGAGCGCTTCGATCTCGGCCAGCGTGTGCACCGGCTGCACCCCATGCGCACGCGCCAGGTTGTCCTGCACCACCGGCCACAGCCCCGGCAACCATTGGGCGCCGGCGGCCAGCGCCGGGCCCGATTCGCGCGCCTTCTTCAGGCCGCGGCGGCGCCGCTCGGCCAGCGGCAGGCGGTGTGCCAGGTCGATGCAGCTCGACAGATCGCTGCGCACCAGCCGCGCGCCGAGCCGGAACAGCGCATAACGATCGTCCTCGGCCGGTGCACGGGCATAGATGCCCGGTACCGGCCGATACAGCAGCCGGCGCATGCCGTGCTCGCGCAGCGTGGCGCACACCGCGGTCAGCGCAGCCACCATCGCCTCGCCGCGCAAGGCGCCCTGGTGCTGCAGGCCGCCGTAGGTGATGCCCGGATGCGAGATCACGCGGTGCGCATCGGTCGGGTCGAGGGCGAGCGGCAGCACACCCTGCCAGGCACCGTCGCGCTGCACGACCAGCGAGCGGTCGGCAAAGCGGTCGCCGTGATAGGACAGGAAGCGGCGCGTGTGCAGGAAAGTGGCGCCATAACAATCCAGGCAGAACGCATCCCAGCGCCCGGCCTCGTCGCCCTGGAAGCGCACCGCATCCATCATGGCGTCAGTGCTCGGGCCACGCCGAAACCGGCCGCGCCGAAGTCGTTGCCGTTGTAGAACAGCCAGCGCGTGCCGTCGTCGCCGGTCACCTCGGCGCTGTAGGACATGGCTTCGCCATCCCAGGCGCCGGGCTGCAGCGGCAGCCCGAGCTCGTCGTCGGCACGCTGCCAGTGCACGCCGTCGCGCGAACGCGCCAGCCCCAGGCGGTAAGCTGCCGGTTCGCGCTGACGCACCGACAGGTGCATGCGCCAACCTTGTGCATCCGCCACGACGAACGGCCGGCCGAGACCGTGCTCGCGTGCGTGGTCCAACGGCAGCACCACCGCGCCGGCCGCCGGCCAGTGCACCCCGTCGGCCGACTCGAGCCGGCGGATGTCGTAGCACGGCATCACCTTGCCGGCGACGCTTTCCCACTGGCTACCGGCCACGTACCACATGCGGAAGCCCGTGGCCGTGCGCTCGACGAACGGCGCACAGCGGAAATGCAGTTCCTCGTTCGAGCGTTCGAGCACCGGCGTCGCCTGCACGCGGCGAAAGCTGTCGCCGTCGTCCTCGCTCACCGCCAGGCCGCTGAGCAAGCGGTAGCGGATGTGGTGGCACAGCTCGAAGCCCACGTAGTAGAGGTGCAGCCGCCCATCGGGCAGACGCACCACCGAGGTCGGGAACACCCCGTTGTCGTCGAAGGCACCCGGCACGCCGACGTCGAGCACCGGTCGCGCGGCAGCGCGCAGCACGCGCCGCGGGTCGTGCGGGTCGACGTCGACCCAGCCGATACGGCCGACGCCGGCGTCGTCACGACATTGCACGTACAGGCGCAAGCCGCCGTCGCGGCGGCGGTGCGGCGTCGGGCAGGTGGCATGGGTGCGTGCCCAGGCGGCGGCGCCGTCGGGCCGCCAGACCGGGTCGCCGCGCTGCCATCTCACGCCGCGACCTTGAAGAACCGGGTCGCACTCACGCGGGCCGGCTCGGGCTGCTCGGTCTTGAACAGGGCGCCGTCGGCGGTGTCCTTCATCACCACGGTGTTCGGGCCCAGCCAGTTGTCGCGGCCGAGCGTCACGTTGTTGGCCAGCGTGGCGTTGACGCCGAGGAAGCTGTAGGCGCCGATGCGGCAGAAACCCGACACCACCACGTGCGACGAGACGAAGCAATGCTCCTCGATCAGGCTGTGGTGGCCGATGTGATTGCCGCTCCACAGCACCACGTCGTCGCCGATGCGCACAAAGGGCTGCAGCGTGTTGTCCTCGAATACGAAGCAGTGTTCGCCGAGCACCACGTTGCGCCAGACGAAGGCGCGCGAGCTGACATACGACGCCAGCCCGTAGCCCTGCTCGCGGGCCGCGCGCGACAGGCGGGCGCGAAGCCGGTTCAGCTGGGTGTAGGTGACGGCGACGAACACGCTGTGGCCGGACGGCGCGAACTGCTCGGCCAGCGTCTCGAAGGCCACCACCGGCAGCCCGTGCAGCGACTCGCGCTGTCGATACGCCTGCTCGACCGCGAAGGCCACCACCTCATGGTCGGAGTCGGCGTCGAAGTACTCGCGCGCGATCTCGGCGAAGGCCGAGTCGCCGACGATGATCAGCTTGCGTCGTGTCATGGGAGCTCGTCCTTCAGGGCCGGCGGATCAGGATGTCCTCGCGGCGGTTGGCCATCGGCAGCTCAGCCGCCTGCGGCAGCGCCCAGGCGTGGAAGCCCTGCGCGCGTGCACGCGCCAGCAGGGCGAGCACCACGCTGTCATCGATGACGCCAGGCTCGAGCCGGTTGAACTGCACCACGGGTGCCTCGACGCGACCCGTGTAGCGCTGGTGCGTGGCGAGGCCTTCGGCGCTGGCGAAGAAGCGCTTGCGCATCGTCGTATTCGGCAGGTCGCCGAGCAGCAGCTCGCCGCCTTCGGCCAGCAGTGCGAGGCAGGTGTCGACGAAGTCAAACAGGTTGCCCTCGGCGAACACGTACTGCAGCACGCTGTAGGCGACGATGGTGTCAAACTGGCCGGCGAGTTGCGCGGCCTCGCCGCGCAGCGCGTCCGGAAAACGACCCGCCACGTGGCGCGCGTGCGGCGCATCGGGCAGCAGCGCCAGCATCTCGGCACTGTCGACGAAGGTGATCTGCCCGGCCTGTTGCGCGCAGACCGCGCTCAGCAGCTGCGGCATCCGGCTGCAGCCCGGGCCGATCTCGAGCACCCGCACGCGCCGGCGCTGCAGGCTCGGCAGCTTGGCCAGCATGTCGCGGAAGATCGCGTCTTCCTTGCCGTCACGGTAGCTGTCGGGAAAGCCGACCTTCTCGTGCCGGCTCAGCGTGGCATCGACCGCGAGCGCCCGGAAGCCCTCGAAGTCGAGTTGCTCGAAGCGAGACAGCGGTGCGACCATGGCGCGCGCGCTCAGACCAGCGCGGGCTGCGCAGCCGGTGCGCCGGTCGTGCTGCGGTAGGCCCACGACGCGTCGACCACGTCGTCCGGCAGGTCGAGCTGCGGCGCGAACGTGCGCGCCGTCATGCGCTCACGCAGCGTCGTCTCCACCTTGGTCAACACCACGTGCATGAAGGCAGCGCGCTCGCGCGGGGCCTCGCGCAGCTCCAGGTCCTTGTAGACCGACTTGACCACCGCGAACCGGTGCTCGAACCAGCCCAGATACCAGAACCAGTCGGTGTAGTACAGCCACGAGTTCTCGTTCATCGCGCGCAGGTGCGTCGGGTCCTGCCAGGCTGTGGGAGCATGCTCGTACGGTACGTCGATCACCAGTTCGCCGCCGGTCTTCAGCAGGGCGAGGCAGTTGGTCATCAGCTGCGACAGGTCGGCCACGTGCTCGAGCACGTTGTTGGCGACTATGGCGTCCACCTGTCCACCCTCGAGCAGCAATGGGCCAGCCACCGGCGAGTCAACCCGCTGCGGCAGCACCAGCGGCTGCGACAGGTCGAGCACCAGGTCGGGTTCGGCGCGTGCGATCACGTCCAGGTTGAGCCAACCGCTGCGATAGTCCTTGCCCGAACCGAGGTGGATGCGCGTCGGCTGCCAGGGCGTCTGCGGCCGGCGCTCGTGGTGCGCGCGGCCGAAGCCGGCGGCAAACGCCAGCGCATCGGCATAGGCCTCCACCGGATCGAAGCCGCGGAAGTGCTCGATCGACTGGCGCGCGCGCCGGTAGAACGCAGGCGACTTGAACTCGCTGGCGAAGAAGCGCTCGACGCCGGCCCCGTCGAGCCAGCACACGCTGTCGGCAAAGGCCTGATGCGCCCGTGTGGCCGGGCTGCGCTCGGCGATCACCGGCGTGCCGAGCGACAGGCAATGCGACACCCGCATCTGCTCGAAGCGGCTCGACTCGTAGAAGTGCATGTTGACCACCGCCTTGGCCTGGCGGATGAAGGCGTCGCGCTCCTCACCGTAGACGGGCGAGTCGAACAGACTCACCTGCAGGCCCTGCGATTCGATGCGGTCGAGCCAGGCGCGACGCCGCGGATTGAGGCTGCCGATGAACAGCAGATCGATCGGCCGCTGCTCGAGCGGGATCTCCAGCGCCGGCGCGAGGTACGGCGCATACAGCATCGGCACCACCGGCACGTCGGCCACGTCACGGGCATAGGCGGCCGTGTTGTCGACGTCGTAGTCGATCACCGCCGAGCCCTGCAGCAGCGCCAGGTAGTCAGGCGACACGGTCGCGCCGCCGGCGCCGAGTTGCTCCATGTTCACGAAGATGCAGGCGAAGCGCTGGCGCAGTGCCGCGTCGAAGCCGAGATGGGCGCCGAACACCAGGTTGACAGCGTCGTGGCGCAAGCGGTTCTTCGCGATCGACACCTCGGCGCCGAAACGGCGGAACTGGTGCCGGAAGTAGCGCGCCGGATCGACGAAGCCGAGCGAGTGCACGTAGCCGAGCGGCTGCACGATGCACAGGTGGATGCGCGGGATGGAACTCATGTCGGGGCGACCTTCGCTGTGAATGGCGGCGCGGCCGGCCGGCAGCGCCACGGGAACGTTCGTGTGCAAAGGGTAGGCGCGACAGGCGTCGCGCAAGCCGGCGAGTTGGCCGGTCTTGTGCCGTCAAATCACGCGGCTGGCGCTGCGCCGGGCTGGCCCGGCTCGGCCGGCGCTGCCGGCAGGTGGTCGGGCGGCAAGCCCGCAATGGCCCGAGCCCACATGCGCGTGAACAGGGCCTCGATGTCGCGCGCGAAGCGCCGACCGTCGAACAACGGGTTGCTGTCGCGCTGCGCGAGCAGGCGCTGGCGCAGCCCGTCGCGCCTGGCCGGGTCGCCGGCCAGCGCGGCGACGGTGTGCACGTAGGCGTCGGCGTCGGCGCAGGACAGTTCGTCGAGACCGGCGCTGTGCAGCAAGCTGGCCGCCACGCGTTGCGCGAAGGGAGTGCCGAGCACGGTGACCGGCGGCACGCCGGCCCACAGCGCCTCACTCGCGGTGGTGTGCGCATTGCACGGCCAGGCATCGAGAAACAGGTCGGCACAGGCCAGTCGGGCGAGATGCTGCTCGGCGTCGAGCAGCGGGGCGAACAGCAGCCGCTCGGCCGCGATGCCGCGCGCGGCCGCCGCCGCCACCAGCGCCGCCTGCACGTTGGCGTTCCAGCGCAGCAGCCACAGCACCGAACCCGGCACGCCGGCGAGGATGCGGCACCAGGTATCGAAGACCTGCTGCGAGATCTTGTACGACTGATGGAAGCCGCACAACACGAGCGCGTCGTCGGGCAGCCCCCAGCTGCTGCGCGGTGTGACGGCCGGCCGGATGCGCCGGCTGTCGTTGGGCTGATAACACCCCGGCATCTGCGCGATCTTCTCGCTGTAGTGCGCCGCGTCGGCAAGCGGCGTCACCACCGGATCGCCGATCAGGTAGTCGATGTAGTCGGCGCCGCTGGTCCCCGGAAACCCCAGCCAGCTCACCTGCAGCGGTGCGGCGCGCCAGGCCATCACCTGCATCACGCTGCCCAACGTGGCGCCCTTCACGTCGACCAGGACGTCGATCTGCCGGCGGCGGATCTCGGCCGCCATGTCGTGCAGCGGGCGGCCGTGCAGGTCGACCCAGTGCTCGGTCGAGGCCTGCACGCGCCGGCGCAACGGCGTGCCGTCGTCGGGCCCGGTGGAGAACAGCGTGACCTCGTAACGCGCACGGTCGTGCGCCTCGAACATCTCCACCGCCAGCTGGCTGGTGGCATGGCGGTGGAAATCTCCCGACAGATAGCCGATGCGCAGCCGTCCGTTCCCGGCCTTGGCGGCGCGTCGCGGCAATGCGACCACGCCGGACGCCAGGTGACGGGCGTAGAGCGACGCGACCTTGCGCTGCTCGATCGCATCGTCGACCAGCACCGCGTGCACGAAAGCGCCGGTCTCGATCGCCGCGTCGTCGGGGACGGCGCGCACCGCGGCGCGCAGCGGCGCCATCTCGGCGTCGGCCTCGCGCCAGCGACAGGCCTCGCGCTCCAGGAAGACGAGCAAGGCGCGCGCCGACAGCTCGCTCGTGCCCAGGCCGAGCGCCAGCGCGGTGCGCACGCATTCGGCCGCCTCGGCCTTCAGCCCGAGCTCCTTGAACGACATGCCCATGCGGAAGTGCACGACGGCATCGTCGATCTTCAGCGCCAGCGCCTGCAGGAAGGCCTGCACCGCGGCCTCGTGCTTCCCGCCGCGCTGCAGCGCCACGGCATACGACACCCGGTGCAGATGGTCGCGCGGCGCGTCGGCCGGCAACGACTCGAGCACGGCAGCGGCGTCGACCGGACGGCCGAGTTCGAGCCAGGCGTGTGATTCGAGCGTGTACGCCACGGCCAGCGCCGGATGTGCCCGGCGCAGCGACTGCAGGCGTGGCAACGCCCGCGACGACTGACCACTCTTGATGGCGGCATGGGCAGCGGCCAGCGCGTAGGCGGCATCGTCGGCGAGGCGGGCCGCCTCATCGTAGGCGCATGCGGCGCTGAGCCAGTCTTCGCGCGCGGCCAGCGCGCGGCCTTCGAGCCAGCGATGGTGGGCGCGCCGCTGGCGCGGCGATGCACGGACGGCGGCGGTCTGGGGCTCGGGCAGGGCGAGGCTCATGGCAGATGACATTGCGCTGTCGCGAGCCTAGGTCGGCGCCGCCGTGCGCGAGCGCCCGAAAAGCGGCGGCCACGGGCGGCTGTTCGCCGCGATCAACGCATGGGAGGCTGCGTCGCGTCGGCGCGCATCCGCGCGGCACGGCTGCGCCAGGCCTCGGCCTGCGCGGTCCGGCCAAGCCCTTCGTGCAGCACCGCGAGGTTGTGCGCCGCCAGCCAGCTGCCGCGGCCGCGCACACTGTCGGGCAGATCCGGCCGCTCGCCGATCTCCAGCGCACGCTGCCAGCTCGATTCGATCAACGGCACCAGGGCCCAGGCTCGCGCGGGCTCGACAGCCGCCCAGTCGAGCAACACGTCACCGAGCGCGAAGTGCAGATCGGGCGAGTCGGCGAAGCGCCTGCCCTCGGCCTGCGCCAGCGCGAGGGCCTCTTCGTGGCGTCGGTTCTTCTTCAGGGTGAACAGCGATCGCAGCACCAGGTCGTGGCGCCAGACGGCCGCCCCGTCGGCGCCGGCCGTCGCCCGCTCGTAGAACGGCAGCGCGGCCGCGAACTCCCCGCGCAGCTCGAGATCCTTGCCGGATTGATAGAGCAGATAGGCATCGTCGGGCCGCTCCGCCAGAGAACGCGCCAGCAGCCGCTGGTTGCGCTCGCGCTTGGCCCGCTGCACCGGCTCCAGGTAGCCGTCGTGCCGCACCTGAAGTGCGATGCGGTGGCGCGGCCAGGGCGACTCCGGCTGCTCATGGAAACGCCCGCTGTAGCGCGTGCCACGCGGCAGGATACGCGCCACCCAGCTCGGCGATTCGCTGGCGCCGTCGAGCCGAGGCCCGAACAGATTGGTGACGGTGATCACGCCGACGAACTGCGGCGGCGCCTGGCGCAGCGCCTGCAGCGCCGGCAGTCCACCGGTGATCCACTCGTCGGCATCGAGCACCAGAGCCCAGTCGGCATCGGTCAGCTGCAACGAGGCGTTGCGCGCGGCCGCAAAGTCGTCGCTCCAGCCGCCGCGGTGCACCCGGGCGCCTGCGCGCTCGGCGCGCGCCACGGTGTCGTCGCTGGACCCGGTGTCGAGTACCACCATCACATCGACCGCCTCGCGCACGCTCAGCAGACAGCGCTCGATGCAGCGCGATTCGTCGCGCGCGATCATCACGAGGGCGATCCGGTTCATGCGTGATTGTGCGGAGCGACGGTCCGCTGCACGAAAGCGGAACAGCGCCGCGAAAGCGGGGCACTTTGTCGGATCGGCGACAACTGCGTCACGACCCGATCGGCGGAACAGACTCGGAAAGACCCTCAAGTTCGCCCGCGCCGACTCCGATAAGGGATCCAACGCTCCCGTCAAACGGAACGTGGTCCGGTTGGACAGCCCAAGTGACGCTCGAGGCGGCAACGCCTTGGAAATCGCAGCAGGTTGGCTGGCGACGGGCAATGCCAGCGACTCGGCCGGAGTCGTTTCAACTTGAAGGAGTCTTTCGAATGTCGATGACCATCAACACCAACGTGTCGTCACTGAACGCACAGCGCAATCTGACGACGTCCAAGGAGTCGTTGGCCGTGTCGATGCAGCGCCTGTCCTCGGGCCTGCGTGTGAACTCGGCGAAGGACGACGCCGCCGGCCTCGCGATCGCCGACCGGATGAATGCGCAGATCCGCGGCATCAACGTCGCGATCCGCAACGCCAACGACGGCATCTCGCTGGCGCAGACCGCGGAAGGCGCACTCGCCACGGTGTCCGACGTGTTCCAGCGCATGCGTGAGCTGGCCGTGCAGGCGCAGAACGGTTCGAACGGCACGGGCGACCGCGCCAACCTGAACACGGAGTATCAACAGCTGTCGGCTGAAGTCACGCGTCTGGCCGCCCAGACCAAGTTCAACGGTACCGCCATCGTCGGTGCCGGTGCCGGCGCCACCGTGTTCCAGGTGGGTGCCAACAACGGCGACACGCTGACGGTCACCACGACGGCCGTCACCACGGTGGCCGGCGACCTGACGACCGCTGCCAACGCCTCGACGGCAGTGGCTGCGCTCGACACCGCGCTGGACGTGATCACGACGAACCGCGCCACCTACGGTGCCGCCATGAGCCGCTTCCAGTTCGCGATCGGCAACCTGCAGATCACCGGCGAGAACCAGGCGGCCGCCCGTGGCCGGATCATGGACGCCGACTTCGCCAGCGAGACGGCGAACCTGTCGCGTGCCCAGATCCTGCAGCAGGCCGGCAGCGCGATGGTCGCGCAAGCCAACCAGCTGCCGAACCAGGTGCTCGCGCTGCTGCGTTAAGGCAAGCCGTTCCGGCGGCCCGCTTCGCGCGCCGCATCCGGCTGAGAGCCGCCCTTCGGGGCGGCTTTTTCGTTGGCGCGGAACTGAACGGTCGGCGCGCCGCATTTCCGGCGATGGCGGAGCGCGCATTTGCCGAAAACTTGTCCATGCCGGCCCGAACAGGCCCGACTTGACGCCAGGGCAATGTCGCCCCCGGCCAAACGGACGCGCAAGGAGCGCGCATGCCGCAGACCATCAACACCAACTACTCGTCGCTGAACGCCCAGCGCAACCTCGACGTGTCGAAGGATTCCCTGGCCGCGTCGGTGCAGCGCCTGTCCTCGGGGCTGCGCGTCAATTCGTCGAAGGACGACGCGGCCGGCCTGGCCATCGCCGACCGCATGCACGCGCAGATCCGCGGCATCAACGTGGCGATCCGCAATGCCAACGACGGCATCTCGCTGGCGCAGACCGCCGAAGGCGCGCTGGCCACGATGACCGACGTGTTCCAGCGCATGCGCGAGCTCGCGGTGCAGGCGCAGAACGGCTCCAACGGCACCGGCGACCGCGCCAACCTGGACACCGAATACCAGCAACTGTCGGCCGAGGTCACGCGCATCGCGACGCAGACCAAGTTCAACGGCACCGCGATCGTCGGCGCCGGCGCCGGCAGCAAGACCTTCCAGATCGGCCCGAACAACGGCGACACGCTGATCGTCACCACCGCCACTGTGACCACCGTGGGCGGCGACATCACCACCGGCGCCAACGCGTCGACCGCGCTGGCCGCGATCGATACCGCGCTGGACTCGATCTCGACCAACCGCGCCACCTACGGCGCCGCGATGAGCCGCTTCCAGTTCGCGATCGCCAACCTGCAGATCACCGGCGAGAACCAGAGCGCCGCGCGCGGCCGCATCATGGACGCGGACTACGCCGCCGAGACGGCCAACCTGGCGCGCGCGCAGATCCTGCAGCAGGCCGGCACCGCCATGGTCGCGCAGGCCAACCAGTTACCGCAGCAAGTTCTGACGCTGCTGCGGAGTTAACCCAACCCCGTGACGGCCTTCCGGCCGTCCCCCCTCAAGGGGGCGCGGCCGGCGGACCGGCGAAGCCGGATCCGTGGCCGCCGTTTGGGTGCGCTGGAGCCGCACCGTCAACCGCCCAGCACGGCGCCACTTGAGGCATTTGCCACAGCGCGCCGGCCCGCCGTGACAAATTTCACTCAAGTTCGGCGGCGCGCTGCCGAAACGCCGAGTGCGAACGGGGAAAAAAGCCATGGCTACCATTTCTTCGCCAGGCGTCGGCAGTGGATTGGACGTCAACAGCATCGTGACCCAGCTGGTTGCGCTGGAGCGCACGCCCATCACGCAGCTGCAGAAGCAGGCGAGCACGCTGCAGACCAAGCTGTCGGCATTCGGCAAGCTGCAGTCCAACCTGTCGGCGCTGCGTGACGCGGCCTCGGCACTGACCCGCGCCACCACCTGGAACCAGACCACCGGCACGTCGAGCGACGCGACGGCCGTGGCCGTGACCACCGACGGCAACAACAAGCCCGGCAGCTTCGCGGTGCAGGTGACGCAGCTCGCATCGTCGCAGTCCAACGTCTCCAAGGTCTACGCGGCCACCACCGACCTGATCGGCGAGGGCTCGCTGCACATCGAACTCGGCAGCTGGGGCGCCGGCAATGCCTTCACGCCGAAAGCGGGCGCGACGGCGATCGACATCGCGATCGGGCCGCCGGCCAAGTCCCTGGCCGAGGTGCGCGACATGATCAACTCGTCCAACGCCGGCATCACCGCGTCGGTGCTCACCGACGCTTCCGGCGCCCGACTGGTGTTCAATTCGGCCGCCTCCGGCGCGGCGAACGGATTTCGCATCACCGCCACCGACGTCGACGGCAACAACGTGGATACCAGCGGCCTGTCGGCCCTGGCCTACGACCCGTCGGTCGGCGTGGTGACGATGTCGCAGGCGCTGGCCGCGGCCAACGCGGCTGCATTGGTCAACGGTGTCCCGGTGAGCTCGACCACCAATACGCTGACCAACCTGGTCGAGGGCATGACACTCACGCTCGGGCGAGTCACCGCCACGGCGGTGCAAGTGACCACGGCCTCCGACAAGGACTCGATCAAGAAGAAGATCGACGACTTCGTGACGGCGTACAACAACCTGAACAAGGAACTGGCCGACCAGACCAAGTACGACCCCAATGCCAAGACCGCCGGGACACTGCAGGGCGACGGCACTGCCGTCGGCCTGCGTTCGACGCTGCGCACGGTGCTGCGCAGCCCCGGCGGCACCAGCCCGGTGTTCAGCCGGCTGTCGGACATCGGCTTCGATGTGCAGCGCGACGGCTCGATCAAGCTCGACAGCGCCAAGCTCGACAACGGGCTGGCCAATCTGGCCGACCTGAAGAACCTGTTCTCGACCAGCGACACGCTGGTGCCGGCCAACAACGGCATCGCCACCACGCTGCGCACGATGGCCGACCAGGCCCTCGGCGTGGACGGCTCACTCGCCTCGCGCAGCGAAGGCCTGCGCACGCGCATATCCAGCAACGAGAAGCGACAGGCCGAGATGGAAGTGCGCGTGCAGCAGACTGAGGCCCGGCTGCGCGCGCAGTACACCGCGCTCGACAGGAAGATGGGCGAGTTGACCAGCCTGTCGAGCTACGTGACGCAGCAGATGAACCTGCTGAACAACAGCAGCAGTTCATAGGCGCCATCGGCGCTGACTCCAGCGCGGGTCGATCGCCTGTTCGTCGGCTCGATTCGCCTGCCGGATTCGCCTGCTGGATTTGCCTGCCAGATTGCCTGCCTGATCGCCGCTCAAGTCGGCCGCCGCAGCAGCCGATATCCAGAGCATCTGACGCGCATCACACAGGAAACCCAGTCGATGTTCGCCCGCCCTCGCTCCGATCTCTCGTCGGCCAGTCTCTACCAGACCGTGCAGGTCGACACCGGTGTGGCCAGTGCCTCGCCGCACCAGCTGGTGGCCATGCTGTTCGATGGCTTCATTGCCGCCTGCTCGCAGGCGCGCGGCGCCATGCTGAGCGGCAACGTGGCTCTCAAGGGCCGGGCCCTCGGACGCGCCGTGCGCATCGTCGAGGAAGGCCTGCGTGCCGGCC
The DNA here is from genome assembly GCA_937871935.1 of uncultured Burkholderiales bacterium. GTDB lineage: Bacteria > Pseudomonadota > Gammaproteobacteria > Burkholderiales > Burkholderiaceae_C > JAEUPI01. The sequence goes on along the minus strand of CALMQI010000142.1, from coordinate 6,239 downwards.
TCAACCTGCGCGACGGTGGTGCCCTGGCGCGTGAGCTGAACGAGCTGTACGGCTACATCACGATGCGGTTGACGCACGCCAACCTGCACAACGACGAAGCCGCCATCGCCGAATGCCAGGGCCTGGTGCAGCCGCTGCTGCAGGCGTGGGCGGCCATCGCACCGCAGGCCGCCGCGGCACCGGCGCATTGAGCGCCGCACGCATCGCGCGTCCGACACCGCAGAGAACCGACATGGACACCGAGTTGCTGAACTACTACGAAGCCATCGAGCGCGCCAGCGCCGACATGCTGAGCGCCGCGCGCGCCGGCGACTGGGAACAGGTGGTGAAGATGGAAGGTGCCTGCGTGCTGCTGATCAGCCAGCTCAAGCAGGCCGCGCACGCAGACAGCCTGAGCAACACCGGCGCGCAGCGCAAGGCGCGCATCATGCACCGCATCCTGGTCAACGACGCCGAGGTGCGCCAGCTCGCCGAGCCCTGGCTCGACCAGCTCGACCAGCTGCTGGGCGGCAAGTCGCGCACGCTGCACTGAGCGTCGCCCGGAGGGTCGCGCCTTGTCCACCCCGTTCCTCGACACGCAGCCGGCGGCGATCGGCGCCTCCGGTGGCATCGATCCGTACGCGGCCTTTCGCATCGAGCAGACCCGCGAGATTGCCGCTCTGTTCAAGCAGCTCGTCGACAGCGCTGTCCCGATCGCGCTGTCGGGTCCGTCGGCGATCGGCTTCACCACCGTGCTGTGGGCCGTCGACAGCGTGCAGCATCGCCTGTCGTTCAGCGCCGACGCCGACAGCCCGCAACTGCAGCGCCTGCTCGAAGGGGGCGAGGCCACCGGCGTGGCCTACCTCGACGCCGTGAAACTGCAGTTCGACCTGCAGCATCTGATGCTGGTGCGCGGCGCCAGGCACTGCGCGCTGCAGGCCGACATGCCACGCGAGATGTACCGCTTCCAACGTCGCGACAGCTTTCGCGTGCGCACGCAGGACCGCGGATCGCCGACGGCGCAGTTCCGCCATCCGTCGATGCCCGACATGACGCTGGCGCTGCGTGTGCTCGACGTCTCGATCGGTGGCTGCGCGCTGCTGCTGCCCGATGACGTGCCGCCGCTAGCGGCCGGCGTGGAGATCCGCGGCGTGCACGTGGAGCTCGACGCCGATGCACGTTTCGACGCCAACCTGATGTTGCACCATGTCACGACGATGCAGGCACCGTCACGGGCAGCGCGACTGGGCTGTGAATTCATGCACGTCGAGCCGAAGACCGAACGCGTACTGCAACGCTACATTGACCAGACACAGAAGCGCAGGCGCCTTCTGTCTCTCGACTGAGTCTCCACCGCGGCGTTCCACGCGCGCAACTTCGCAGGCAACACCGGCATGTACACCACGCAGCGTCAGCGCGGATCGACTCTGATCGACGTGTGCGCCGCCTGCGTGATGGGCAGCATCGCGATGGTGATCGCCCTGCCCTCGTACCACAACTGGATCGAAGGCGAGCGCCGCAACGATGCGGTGGACGCACTGCAGCGTGTCCAGCAGGCGCAGGCCGACTACCACGCCGTCCACGGCGGCTACGCGATGAAGCTGGACGCCCTGCCCGGTACGCCGCGCGAGCTGAGCGACCGCGGTCTGTACCGCATCACGATGTTCTCCGATGGACCCGACAACTTCGAGGTCCACGCCAGTGCGCTGCCCGACGGACCGCAGGCGCGCGACCCGAGCTGCGCACACGTGACGCTGCGCGTGAACACCGGCGTCATCGCCTACGAACCGTCGCCGCGCTGCTGGAATCCCTGATGTCGCGCCGGCCATCTCGCGTGCGTGCCTTCGCGCGCGGCCTCACGCTGATCGAGCTGGTCTTCGCGCTCGGCGTGCTGGGCCTGCTGGTGAGCCTGGCCATGCCGTCGTTCGGCGAGGCCGTCGCACGGGCGCGGCTCAGATCGGCAGCCGAGGACCTGGCACTCGACCTCGCCGCCACGCGGCTGGAGAGCCTGCGCCCCGGCGCGGGCTCTCTGCACGTCACGGTGCAGCCCGGTGCACCCTGGTGCTGGGCCGTCGGTCCGGTGCCGCAGGCCGACTGCCGGGGTGCGGCGCCCGGCGCCTACAAGGTGGTGCACAGCGACGACTATCCCGGCGTCGCCATGCCAGCCGGTGCCGGCGCGATCTTCGAAGGCAGCCAGGCCATCGCGGGCATCACGCTGGCGGCCGAGTTCGTGTCGCCGCAGGGCCAGGCGCTGCGGGTGCACATGACGCCGCTGGGTCGCGCGAGCATCTGCGCCCAGGCCGGCGGGCCGAGCGACTACGCGCGCTGCTGATCTGATCCGCGTGCAGATGCGCGCGGGGTAAACGCATCGCGCCAGGCGGTTCAACTTCTGACTCGCCGACGATGGTTGAGCGCAGCGACCGCAGGTCGCGTAGCGAGTTCGGCGGCGCGACCCAAGGGCAAGCATCGCAGGGGACCTTGGCCCGCAGGGCCAAGGCGCCGGCGGTTGAGTCGCCAGGGCATGCCCGCCCGCAGCCTTGCTCGCTCGCTCCCGGACAGGCGTGTGCAGCGGACGGTCGACGCGACCGTCACACCTGCATGTTCATGATCTCGCTGTAAGCCTGCACCAGGCGGCTGCGTACCGACAGCACGGCCTGGAAGCCGACCTGCGCTTTCTGCATCGACACCATCGTCTGCTCCAGGCTGACGGCCGGGTTGTCGAGCGCCAGTTCACGCTGCAGGCCGGCGGCTTGCAGCTGCTGCTGGCTGACCGAGCCGAGCGCCTGCGCCATTGCCTGCTGGAAGCTCGCCCCGACCACCTCGGCCGACCCGCTGGTGCGCGCCAGCGGCGTGCCGTCCGGTCGCAGGCCGGCACGCGCCACGGCCTGCGCGAAGTCGAACGGCTTGAGGTCGATCTTCATGTGCAAGCTGCGGGCACGGCGCCCGCGCGAGAGCTGTCCATGGCCGCCAATGTAGGTGCGCCACCTCGGCGCCGATGGCGCGAACTGAAGCCCGAAGTCCGGGCTGTTCCCGCCATAGTCCGCGGGATCGCTACCGAACAATGCCTGCAGATCGACGGCTTCCGACGCGCCTGGCATTTGCACGGCAGCGGTTGACAGCCACCACCGCAGGACCCGATGGACAACGCCCTGACGACCCCGCTCCCCAACGCCGCCGCGCTCGCACCCGGCAGCGTGACGGCGCGGCTGGCCGCCGTGCCGGTGAAGGCGATGGTGATGCTGACGCTCGGCGTTGCCGCCCTGGCCGCCGTGATCGCGGCGCTGGCCATGTGGAGCAAGGGCGGCGACTACAAGCTGCTGTACGCCAACCTGTCCGACAAGGACGGCGGTGCCGTGCTCGCGCAGCTGACGCAGCTGAACGTGCCCTACAAGATCACCGAGGGCGGCGCGGCCATCACCGTGCCGGCCGACAAGGTGCACGACGTGCGGCTCAAGCTCGCGCAAAGCGGCCTGCCCAAGGGCACCACCAGCGGCTTCGAGCTGATGGACAACGCGCGCTTCGGACAGACGCAGTTCCAGGAGCGGCTCACCTTCCAGCGTGGACTCGAAGGTGAACTCGTGCGCTCGATCAGCTCGCTGTCGGCGGTGGCCTCGGCCCGCGTGCACCTGGCGCTGCCGCAGCAGAACGGGTTCTTTCGCGAGCAGCAGCGGCCGAGCGCCTCGGTGCTCGTGCAGCTGCACCCGGGCCGCACACTCGACCGCGCGCAGATCGCCGGCATCGTGCACCTGGTGTCGTCGTCGGTGCCCGAGCTCAGCCCCAAGGCAGTGAGCGTGCTCGACTCGAGCGGCTCGCTGTTGTCGGCCTCGTCGTCCGACGGGCCGACGCAGGGGCTCGATGCGCACCAGTTGCAGTATGTGCAGCAGGTCGAGTCGAGTTACGTCAAGCGCGTGATGGACATCATCGAGCCGGTGCTCGGCCGCGACAACGTGCGCGCCAACGTCACCGCCGAGATCGACTTCTCGCAGACCGAGGCCACCGACGAGCTGTTCAAGCCCAACCAGGGCAACGCGCCGGCCGCGGTGCGCAGCCTGCAGTCGTCGGAGTCGGTCAACGGCGCCGGTGCGCAACCGGCCGGCGTACCCGGCGCGGCGAGCAACCAGCCGCCGGTACCCGCGACGGCGCCTTTGACCGGCGCCTCGGCGCCGTTGACCCCGGCCCAGGGCGGCGCGACCGCGCCGACGACGCGGCGCGACAACGTGATGAACTACGAACTCGACAAGACCGTGCGCGTCACGCGTGCCGCCACCGGCATCGTGAAGCGCCTGAACACCGCGGTCGTGGTCAACCATCGTGTCGTCACCGACGCCAAGGGCAAGACCACCAGCACGCCGCTGTCGGCCGACGAGATCGAGAAGCTGACCGCGCTGGTACAGGAGAGCATCGGCTTCAACAAGGACCGTGGCGACTCGCTGAAGCTGATCAACGCGCCGTTCCGCGTCGAGGCGATGCCGAAGGTCGAGCCGCTGCCGGCCTGGAAGCAGCCCTGGCTGACCGATCTGATTCGCGCCGCCGCCGTACCCGGCGCGCTGGCGCTGATCGCACTGCTGGTCGTCACCGGCATCATCAAGCCGGCGATCAAGGCTGCCAACACCGTGCCGGTGGGCAGCCAGGTCGACACCGTGGTGGCCGACCCGCCGAACCTGGCCGCGCCGCCGAAGAATCCGCTGTCGCTGGAGGCGCCGGCCAACGACCGGCGCGTGCTCGACGCCCGCGAACTGGCCAAGAGCAACCCGGCGGCCGTCGCGCACATCGTGCGCGACTGGGTAAACAACGAATCGGCCTGACCATGGACGATCATGGACTCGAAAGCGCGGCGATCCTGCTGATGTCGCTCGGCGAGGAGGAAGCCTCCGAGGTGTTCAAGCATCTGGCGCCGAAGGAAGTGCAGCGCCTGGGCGAGACGATCGCCAGGATGAAGGCGGTGTCGCGCGAGCGCGTCGAGCAGGTGATCGACAAGTTCACCACCGTGGCGGCCGAGCAGCACATGCTGGTCGCCGACACCGACGAATACGTGAAGAGCGTGCTGCGCAAGGCCCTCGGCGACGACAAGGCCAATCTGCTGATCGATCGCATCATGCAGGGCAGCGACGTGTCGGGCCTGGAGAGCCTGAAGTGGATGGACGCCGGCGCGGTGGCCGAACTGTTGCGCAACGAGCATCCGCAGATCGTCGCGGCGATCCTGGTGCACCTGGACTTCGACCAGGCCTCCGCCGTGCTCAAGGCCTTCAGCGAGCGGCATCGCAACGAGGTGATGGTGCGCATCGCCACGCTCGACGGCATCCAGCCGATGGCGCTGAAGGACCTGAACGAAGTGATGGGCAAGGTGCTGGCCGGCGGCGACAAGCTGAAGAAGGCCTCGCTCGGCGGCGTGAAGGCGGCGGCCGAGATCATCAACCTGATGGGCAACGCCGTCGAGACCGCGGTGCTCGACTACATCCGCGAGGCCGACGCCGACCTGGCGCAGAAGATCCAGGACAACATGTTCACCTTCGACGACCTGATCAAGCTCGACGACAAGGGCGTGCAGTCGCTGCTGAAGGAAGTGCAGTCCGAGTCGCTGGTCATTGCGCTGAAGGGTGCCACGCCGGAGCTGCGCGAACGCATCTTCAAGAACATGTCCACGCGCGCCGCCGAGACGCTGCGCGAGGACCTCGAGTCGCGCGGCCCGGTGCGTGTGTCCGAGGTCGAGTCGGAGCAGAAGGAAATGCTGAAGACGGTGCGCCGCCTGGTCGACGAAGGCCAGATCGCCCTGGCCAGCGGGGCGGCCGATGAATTCGTGTAGCCGGCGGAGCGGCTCGTGAGCTCGTGTAGCCTGCGGAGCGGCGCATGAGTGCCTCGAGCCCGAAGGGCGCGCCGCCCAACTACGGCCGCTTCATTCCGCGCGAGGAGCTGCAGGGCTACCTGCGGCGCGTGCGCCGCCTCGCCGATCAACGAACCACCGAGGGCTACCTGGCCGAGGTGGTCCGCGACGGCGACGACCTGTTGCTCATCGAGCACCACTGCCCCATCTGCAGCGCGGCAAGATCTTGCCAGAGCCTGTGTCGCGCCGAGATGGAGGTGTTCCGCACCGCGCTCGGCGCCGACATCTCCGTGACCCGCGAGCAACACGTGCTGAGCGGCGACCAACGCTGCGCCTACCGCATCACCGCGGCCTAGCGTTTGCGGCGAGAGGTAGCGTGCGGCCATGGCTGACTTCCTCCTCGGCGGACAGATCGACGCGACCAACCACGAGCGCACGG
>CALMQI010000141.1 GCA_937871935.1 uncultured Burkholderiales bacterium | reverse complement strand
CCCCTTGAGGCTGCCGCCATGGTGTTGCCGACCCGCCTCGACGAAGGTCTCGTAGGTGCCCTGCACGATGCCCTGGCTGCCGATGTAGATCCAGCTGCCGGCCGTCATCTGGCCGTACATCATCAGACCCTTGCGGTCGAGTTCGTGGAAGTGCTCCCAGGTGCTCCACTTGGGCACCAGGTTGCTGTTGGCGATCAGCACGCGCGGCGCGTCCTCGTGGGTGCGGAACACGCCCACCGGCTTGCCGCTCTGCACCAGCAGCGACTCGTCGGGCTTGAGCTTCTTCAGTGCATCGAGCATGGCCTCGAAGCAGTCCCAGTTGCGCGCCGCCTTGCCGATGCCGCCGTAGACCACCAGCGCGTCGGGGTTTTCGGCGACCTCGGGGTCGAGGTTGTTCTGCAGCATGCGGTAGGCCGCCTCGATCAGCCAGTTGGCGCAGACGATGTCGCCGCCGCGCGGCGCACGCACGGGGCGCGGCTGGGCCACGCGGTGCAGGGGAGACAGATCGGTCATGGCAGGCTCCGGGACGGGTGCTAGGGTTGAACTCTACTTGTCTAGACAAGGCTAGACAAGTAGAGTCCGCTCATGGTTTCCCCGGAGACGATGGCGCCGCCGTACCAGCGCGTCAAGCATTTCCTCAAGGCGGGTCTGGCCGCCGGCCGCTGGCCGCCGGGGGCGTTGATGCCGTCGGAAGCCGAGCTGACGGCCGAGTTCTCGGTCAGCCGCATGACGGTGAACCGGGCCATCCGCGAGCTGCAGGCCGAGGGGTTGGTGCAGCGCTCGCAGGGCGTGGGCACCTTCGCCGCGCCGCTGCACAAGGTATCGTCGACGCTGACGATCCGCGACCTGCATGACGAGATCGAGTCGCGCGGCCATGTTCACCATGCCGTCGTGCACCTGCAGCGCGCCGAGGCGGCGAGCGCCGCGCTGGCGGCGCAGCTGGGCGTCGAACCCGGTGCGCGGGTGTTCCACACGCTGATCGTGCATCACGAGAACGGCGTGCCGCTGCAATGCGAAGACCGCTTCGTGAACCCGGCCACCGCACCCCGCTACGGGGACCAGGACTTCACCCGCATCACACCCACGCACTATCTGTTCGGGGCGACGGCGCTGTGGCGGGCCCAGTATTCCATCGAGGCCGCACGCGCCACCGGTCAGGAGGCCCGGCTGCTCGGCATTGCGCCGGACGAACCCTGTCTGATCGTCGTGCGGCGCACCTTCACGCGCGAGGCGCCGATCACCATAGGCCGGCTGGTGCATCCCGGCACACGCTATGGTTTGCAGGGAGAATTCGAGCCGTGAACCGTCGGTGTGCCTTTGCCGAGCCTGCCGCCGCGGTGGCCAGGGGAGAACCCGCGTGATCGACGTCGTTTCGTTGGACCGCGTGGCGGCGCAACCGTGGCGCAACGCAGGTGGTTTCACGCGCGAGTTGCTCGCCTGGCCGTCGGCCGATGCCTGGCACCTGCGCGCCAGCGTCGCCGACATCACACGCGACGGTGACTTCAGCCGCTTCGACGGCATCGATCGCTGGTTCGCGGTGATTCACGGCGCCGGCGTGGTGCTGCGGTTTCCTGCGCAGCGCGCCGCGCTCGACGTCGACAGCGCGCCGTTTCACTTCGACGGCGCAGCGGCGCCCTACGCCGAGTTGCTGGACGGCGCAACGCGCGACCTCAACCTGATGATCCGGCGCGACGCCGGCAATGGCGGCATGCAACGCGCGCTGCCCGACGACGAGTGGATCAGCGCCGCGCCGCTGCGCGCGCTGTTCGTCACACAGCCGGCGCGCCTGCAGATCGACGATGCCGACGCGGCACGCCTACCCGCCGGCTCGTTGGCCTGGAGCGCGCATGCTGCCCGGCAACGCTGGCGCGTGCAAAGTGACGACGATGCGCTGGTCGCACATTGGTTGTGGTTCAAACCGGCGGACCAGACGTGACGACGGCGCAACGCACGCTCTGGCGCCATGCACGCCTGGCCACCCTGCACGGCAGCACACCGTGGGGCTGGCTCGACGACGGCGCACTGCTCGTCGACGGCGAGCGACTGGCGTGGGTCGGCCGCGATGACGACGTGCCTGCCGGCAGCGCCGTCGACGCCGAAGTGGATCTCGCCGGCGCACTCGTCACGCCGGGGCTGATCGACGCCCACACCCACCTGGTCTACGCCGGCGAGCGCGCCGGCGAGTTCGAGCAACGGCTGCAGGGTGCGAGCTACGAGCAGATCGCCCGCGCCGGCGGTGGCATCCAGCGCACGGTGGCCGCCACGCGCGCTGCCAGCGACGACAGCTTGTTCGCACTCGCGGCACCGCGCGCCCGCGCGCTGATGGCCGAGGGCGTGACGACGATCGAAGTGAAGTCCGGCTACGGACTGGCCGCCGACCACGAGGCGCGGTGCCTCGGCGTCGCCCGCCGGCTTGGCCGCGAGCTGCCGCTGGCGGTGCGCACCACCTCGCTCGGCGCGCACGCGCTGCCGCCGGAGTTCGCCGGCCGCGCCGACGACTACATCGACGCGGTGTGCGGCTGGTTGCCCGCGCAGGCGAGCGCCGGACTGGTCGATGCGGTGGACGGATTCTGCGACACGATCGGCTTCACGCCGGCGCAGACACGCCGCGTATTCGACGCGGCGCGTGCGCTCGAGCTGCCAGTGAAGCTGCATGCCGAGCAGCTGAGCAACCAGGAAGGCGCGGCGCTCGCGGCCGGCTACGGCGCGTTGTCGTGCGACCATCTCGAGCACCTGTCCGCGAGCGGCATCGCGGCGATGCGACAGGCCGGCACGGTGGCCTTGCTGCTGCCCGGCGCTTACTATTTCCTGCGCGACACCACGCTGCCGCCGGTGGCGGCGCTACGCGAGGCCGGCGTGCCGATGGCCATCGCCACCGACCACAACCCCGGCTCGTCGCCGACGCTGTCGCTGCTGCTGATGCTCAACATGGCCTGCACGCTGTTTCGCCTGACGCCCGAGGAGGCGTTTCGCGGCGTGACAATCCAGGCCGCGCGCGCGCTCGGCCTGGCTGACCGCGGCACGCTGGCCGTCGGCCAACGCGCCGACTTCGCAGTGTTCGACGCCGAGCACCCGCGCGAGCTGGCCTACCGGTTCGGCCACAACCCGTGTCGGCGCGTGGTGTTCGCCGGGCAGGAGCGCGCCCGATGCATCGCACCCGGGAGCCTCGCATGACCGTCTTCACCCTGCACCGGGGCACCGCCCCTCTGCTGGTGAGCCTGCCGCACGTGGGCACCGAATTGCCGGACGACCAGCGCACGCGCTACGTCGAGCGCGCGTTCGCTTTCGAAGACACCGATTGGCATCTGGAGCAGCTGTACGGCTTCGTGCGTGAACTCGGCGCCTCGCTGATCGTGCCGCGCTACAGCCGCTACCTGATCGACCTGAACCGCCCGAGCGAGAACGCGCCGATGTACCCCGGCGTCAACAACACCGAGTTGTGCCCGACGCGCTTCTTTACCGGCGATCCGCTGTACCGCGACGGCGCCGCGCCCGACGCCGACGAGATCACCCGCCGCGTCGCCGGCTTCTGGCAGCCCTATCACGATGCGTTGCGCGACGAGCTCGAGCGCATCCGCGCCACGCTGGGTCACGCGGTGCTGTTCGACGGACACAGCATCAAGAGCGAGCTGCCTTGGCTGTTCGAAGGCCGGCTGCCCGATCTGAACCTGGGCACGGCCGGCGGCGCGAGTTGCGACGCCGACCTGCGCGCCGCGCTGGCTGGCGTGCTGGCCGGGCAGGGCCGCTTCACGCAGGTGGTGGACGGTCGCTTCAAGGGCGGCCACATCACCCGCCACTACGGCCAGCCCACGCGCGGCATTCATGCGATCCAGCTCGAGATGTGCTGGCGCTGCTACATGCGCGAGCAGCCACCCTATGCCTACGATCGTGCCCGCGCAGCATCGGTGCTGCCGCTGCTGCGCCAGCTGGTGGGCACCTTGCTGAGCTGGAGACCGGCACGTGGCTGATCCACCGCAGCTCTTGTGGGCGCCGCAGGCGTGGCTGGACGGGCGCTGGCGCGACGCCGTGCTGTTGCGCGTGGCGGCCGACGGCCGCTGGGCCGAGGTACGGCCCGATGCGCCGGTGCCGGCCGGCGCGTTGCGCCTGAGCGGACCGGTCCTGCCCGGTCTGGTCAATGCGCACAGCCATGCCTTCCAGCGCGCCTTCGCCGGCCTCGCCGAGCGGCGTGCGCAGGCCCACGACGACTTCTGGAGCTGGCGCGACCACATGTACCGCGTGGCGCTGCGCATCGGGCCCGAGCAGCTTGAGGCCGTGGCCTCGCAGCTGTTTGCCGAGCTGCTGCGCGGCGGCTATACGCAGGTCTGCGAGTTCCACTACCTGCACCACGAGCGTGATGGCGCACGGTACGCCGACCCGCTGACGATGAGCCGGGCGCTGGTGCGCGCCGCCGCGCGCGCCGGCATCGGGCTCACGCTGCTGCCGGTGCTGTATCAACGCGCCGGTTTCGCGCAGGCGGGGCTGCGTGACGACCAGCGCCGCTTCGCCTCCAGCGTCGAGGACGTGATGCGCTGGCGCGACGCCGTACGCGCGCAACGGTCGCCGCGCGTGCATGCCGGCGTCGCCATCCACTCGCTGCGGGCCGCCGCGCCCGCCTCGATCGCGGCGCTGGTCGAGGCCTGCGCCGGCGACGACGGCCCGATCCACATCCATGTCGCCGAACAGACCGGCGAGGTCGATGACTGCCTCGCCGCCACCGGCGAGCGCCCGATCCAGTGGCTCGCGCAGCATGCCGCGCTGGATGCACGCTGGCAGCTGGTGCACGCGACGCATGCCAGCGCCGACGAGATCGATGCCGTGGCGCGCAGCGGCGCGGGCGTCGTGCTCTGCCCGAGCACCGAAGCCAACCTCGGTGACGGCGTGCCCGATCTGCCGCGCTGGCTGGCCGCCGGCGTGCCGCTGTCGGTGGGGTCGGACAGCCAGATCACGCGGGCGTGGCGCGAAGAGCTGCGCTGGCTCGACTACGCGCAGCGTCTGTCATTGCGCCGACGCAACGTGGCCGCCGCGCCGGAGGCCGGCGTCCCTTCGACGGCGCAGCGCCTGTTCGATGCCACGCTCGCCGGCGGCGCGCGAGCGGCCGGCTTCTCCCATTGGGGGCTGAGCGTCGGCGCGCCGGCCGACCTGCTGGTGATCGATCGCGACGATGCATCCCTGCTCGGGCTGCCCATCATGCACTGGCTGGACGCGCTGGTCTTCTCCAGTCCCGGCCGACCATGGCGCGACGTGCTTTGCGGCGGGCGCTGGGTCGTCCGCGAGCATCGGCATGCCGACGGCGATGCGATCGCGCGCGACTTCACCGCGGCGATGGCCACGCTCGGGCTCGACTCGTCACAAGCGGTTGCCTGACCGACCGGTCGTTCCAGCCGGGACGCGGCGGTATTTGTGGCGGGACGAAGAACTTATTCGCAATCCAATGGCTGACCAACGTCAAGTTGGCCACCTGCCCCACCGATAACAGCTCCGAGCCCGTCCCGACGTGCGCTGCGCGGGCCGTCGTGCGCTCGATTCGAACAACAACCAGGAGCCATTCATGTCATTCATCGCCGAGCACCGATGGCGGCGATTCGCCGGCACGCTGAAGTTCCAGATCGCTGCACTGGGCGTCAGTGTGGCGGTCGGCGTCGCGTGGCTCAGCGCCTGGGTGGTGATGAGCGTGGGTGAACGGCAGACGATCGAGCTGCTGCTGGACGCTGACGCATCGGCCGTGCAGCGCACCGCGATGCTGGTGTCGAGCAAGATCGACGTATTGCGCAGCACGCTGACCCACGCGGCCGACACGCTGTCGGTGCAGCAGATCGAGGATCCGGCCGCCATGCAGGCTTTCCTGGCCGGGCTCGCCCCGCTGCAGGCGCTGTATGACCATCTGTTCGTCGCCGGACACGATGGTGTGCCGCGCGCAATGGTGGGCTTTCGTGACCGCGGCAATCCGATCGTCGAGAGTGCGCAGCAGCAGCATGCGCAGGCGGTGCTGCGCAGCCGGCACGCGCTGGTGTCGGCGCCCGTGCTGCAGGCCGACGATGGCGAGCCGCTGGTCACCTTCGGTGTGCCGGTGATCGGTGCCGACGGCAAGGTGGTGGGCGTGATGGGCGGCACCCTCGCGTTGCGATCGGTGCGCCTGCTGTCGCTCGACAACGATCCCGACACGGCCGCCGACGTGCGCACGCTGGTGCTGACGCACGAAGGCGAGATCGTGCTGCACCCGGACGACGAACGGCTGCTCGGCCGCGCCGCCGACGAGCCGGGGCTGCGCACCGAGTTCGCCCGTTGGGCCTCGCTCGGCCCCGCGCTCGGCGTCGCGCCGTCGGCGGTCCATGCCGACGGCCACCTGGTGTCGATGGCCGTCGTGCCGTCGACCGGCTGGAAGGTGGTGCGACTGGTGCCCGAGACGCAGGCCTTCGCGTCGCTGGCGCAGGCGCAGCGCCACGCCTGGCAGTTCGGCGCGCTGCTGGCGCTGCTGTCGGGCGTCCTGGCCGCCTGGCTGGCGGTGCGCCTGACGCGACCGATCGACGCGCTCGAGCAGCGCGCGGCACGCCTGTTCGACAACGCGGCCGGCACCGACCAGGCCTGGCCGCGAGCAGGCGGCGAGATCGGCCGCCTGGCCGACACGCTGCGCCGCGTGGCCGACGAGCGCCGCGAGAGCCAGCGCGAGATGCAGTACCTGCACGAGCGGCTGGTCGCCATTCTCGAGCACGCGCCGATGGGTCTGGCCTTCGCGCGCAGCAGCCGCTTCGAGCTGGTGAGCCGGCATCTCGCGCACATGTTCGGCAGCCGGCCCGAGGACTTGCAGGGACAGTCGACCCGGGTCATGTACGCCAGCGACGCCGACCGCTCCGACCTGGTGGCGCGCGCCAAGTCCATGTTCGCCAGCAGCGGCAGTTTCGACGGCGAGGCGCGCCTCGTCCATGCCGACGGCGGCGTGTTCTGGGGCCGGCTGCGCGCGCGCGCCGTGCACCAGGGCGACGTGGCCGCGGGCACGATCTGGATCGTCGAGGACGTGACGCATGCACGCGAGCAGCGCCAGCAGCTGTCGTGGGCCGCCGATCACGACGCGCTCACCGGCCTGGCCAATCGCGCGAGCTTCGACCGGCGGCTGACGCGCGCGGTCGACGAGGACCGGCCGTTCTGCGCGCTCTTCATGGACCTCGACCGCTTCAAGCAGGTCAACGACAACGCCGGCCACGCCGCCGGCGACCGCGTGCTGCGCGACGTGGCCGAGCTGATCGGCGCCACGCTGCGCCAGACCGACCTGGTGGCGCGCCTGGGCGGCGACGAGTTCGGCGCACTGCTGCTCGACTGCCCGCCCGAGCGGGCTATCGCGGTGGCGGAGGCGATCCGCCGTGCCGTCGAGCTGTATCGGCTGGAGTGGCAGCAGGTGGTCTTCAGCATCGGCATCAGCATCGGCGTGGTCCATCGCGACGACTCGCTCGACACGGTGGCGCGCCTGATGCACGCGGCCGACACGGCCTGCTATGCGGCCAAACGCGGCGGCCGCAATCGCGTGGTGTTGTATGAGGCAGGCCAAGCCGCCGCCCAGGCGGCTTGACGTCGATATCAAGCGGACACCGTGGATCCGGCTTCGCCGGTCCACCGGTGTCGCCCCCTGGGGGGAGGCGCCGCAGGCGCTACGGGGGGAGCGTCAGTACCGCCCGGTGATGCCGGCCATGCGCAGAAACCAGTGTGCGCACCAGGCGACGAAGCCACGGCGCACCACCTGCCACCAGCCCGTGCGGCGTGTCGCGTCGGACACCTCGCGCGAGACCGCGATCGCGGCGTCGAAGCGACTCGACAGCTCGCGTGCGAAGCCGGCATCGCGCACGATGACGTTCGCCTCCAAGTTGAGCAGCAGCGACAGCGGATCGATGTTGGAGCTGCCCACCGTGGCCCAGTCGTCGTCGACCACCGCCACCTTGGCATGCAGGAACGCCGGCGTGTACTCGTAGATGAACACGCCCTGGCTGCGTAACTCGTCGTACAGCACCTGCGCCGCCAGCGCGGCGAACCGGTAGTCGATCTTGCCCTGCAGCAGCAGGCGCACGCGCACCCCGCGCCGGGCGGCGTGCACCAGCGCGCGCCGGAACGCCCGCCCGGGGTAGAAGTACGGCGTGATCAGCTCCACGCGCTGCCGGGCCTGGGCCACTGCCTCCACGTACGCGCGCTCGATCGAGCGTCGCTGACGCAGGTTGTCGCGCACGACGAAGGCCGCCTGCACCGGCGGCACGCCGACCAGCGGCGCCGGCTGCACCGGCGCCACGATGCGCAGCCGCTGCAACACGCGCCGCGCATGCGCCATCGGCTCGGCGCTGCGCGCCAGCGCGGCCACCTCCTCGCGCCAGTCGGCGCCGAGCGCGGCACGGCTCCACAGGGCCCGCGCCGTCTGGCCGACCGCGGCCACGAGCGGGCCTCGCAACTCGACCGCGAAGTCGAGCCGCGGCGCATCGGAGCGGCCATGGCGCAGGTCGATGCGGTCATCGATCACGTTGATGCCGCCGATGAAGGCCACCTCGTGGTCGACCACGCACAGCTTCTGATGCAGGCGGCGCAGCTGTCCGGGCTGCAGCAGGCTCCACCAGCGGTCGACCGGGCGAAAGACCGTCAGCTCGACCTGCGGGGCCGGCAGCCAGTCGCGCAGGCGCCCGAGCGTGGACTTGGAACCGAAGCCGTCGACGACGACGCCGACGCGCACCCCGCGCCGGCCGGCCTCGGCCAGCGCCAGCGCCACCGCATGCGAGGCGTCGTCGTCGTGGAAGATGTAGGTAGCCAGCCAGATCTCGTGGCGCGCGCGGGCGATCGCCTGGCACATCGCCGGGAACAACTCATCGCCGCCTTGCAGCAGCTGCACGACGTTGCCGCCGACGAACTCGGGCACACCGCGCCGTGCCCACCCACCCGTGCTGGCGGACCCCTCGACGGTCGGTTCGGTGGCGGTGGGCATGGCGGTGGCTCGCGCGACCTCTGCTCAGTCGGGCTCCAGCTCGACCACCAGCGGCAGGTGGTTCGTCGGATCGATCCGCAGGACGATCTCGGACGCCGCGTGTTCCCTGCAGTCCTCGTCGGTCGGGAGTGACGTCGACCGCCCCCTCGTAGGCCGTCCGGAATTGGAACAACTCTGGATCAGCCGGTCGGCGGAGCCCCGGCCGGCCGGTCGGCCGCCTTACCGGGGCGGGCGGAGGTCGAGATGAGCGATGCGGATCGGTTGGCTCGGACCGGAGCCGGGATCGAGCTGTTGCTGTGTTTCCTCAACGGCGTGGTGTCGACGATGTGGTTCTTCACGCTCGCCCTGCTGCTCGTCGGGTTCTTGTGGGTCATCCCGTTCGGCCTGATGCTCGTGGAGGGCTGCGTCGCGCTGTTCGTTCTGGTCCGCGGGCAGACTCCGCTCGGCTACGCCGGGCCGGCGATCGGCCTGTTCGTGAGCGTGTGCAACCTGAACCCCGTGGCGATCGGGATCGCGTCGTACACCGCCTCCACCTCGCCGCCGC
>CALMQI010000140.1 GCA_937871935.1 uncultured Burkholderiales bacterium | reverse complement strand
GCTGCCGCAGCCGGGACGCAGTGCGCCCGCGCAATCCCCGCATCGCTGGTGGCATCCGAAAGACCAGCTCCAGCGTTTGAAGCGCCGCCAGCTCGGCCAGCAGGACAAGACCATCGGCATCGCCGAGCTCGCCGATGCGATCGCGACCGACCGCCCGCAATTTCCGAGCCACGACTTCACGCTGCACCTGACCGAGCTGACGCTGATGATCCAGCGCGCCGGGCCCAACGGCACCACCCATGCGTTGCAGACGACCTTCGCGCCGGTGATGCCGCCGCTCGCCGCACGCAATGCGCGCCTCGATCGCGACTTCGCTGAAATGATCGCTCTGCTCTGGCGTCCCGCCGTGATCGTGTTCGTCATTTCGGCGTTCCTCTACGTGCTCATAGAACAGGGAATCGGAACGTGGCTGCCGACGTTTAACAATGAAGTGCTCCACCTGCCGCAGACGATGAGCGTTCAGGCGGCAAGCATTTTCGCCGCCGCCCTCGCCGCCGGCCGCCGCATCATGGGGATGGGCCATCGCGTGTACCGTGTTCGCGATCCGCGCGCCGCCGTGCTCGAGACCGCCGTGCGGCGGCCCGAGGACGATCGATCGCTCGAGAGCCCGCGGCTCGAGCTCGCGCGCGATCCCGGTGCGCTCGGCGGCGCCGGTTCGACGCAAACGGCGCCGGGCGAGCCCTATCAAGAGACTGCCGAAGAGGCCAAGCGCAGCGACTTCGTCAAAGTCGTGCTCGCCGACACCGAAGACACCTGGACCGCGATCTTCCGCAATGCGGGCCAAACCTACGAACCGCCGACGCTCGTCCTCTTTCGCAACGCCGTCGACTCGGCTTGCGGCTACGCGCAAAGCGCGGCAGGCCCGTTCTATTGCCCAGGCGACAAGAAGGTCTACATCGACCTGTCCTTCATCGACGAGATGAGTGCGAAGCTGCGCGCCAGCGGCGATTTCGCCTTCGCCTACGTCATCGCGCACGAAGTCGGCCATCACATCCAAACGCTGCTCGGCACGTCGAGCAAGGTCAACGCGCTGCGCGCGCGCGCCAGCGAACAAGAGGGCAACCAACTATCCGTGAGATTGGAACTGCAAGCCGACTGTTACGCCGGCGTCTGGACCCATCACACCGAAAAGCAAAAACAAGTTTTGGAAGCCGGCGACTTGGAGGAAGCGCTCAACGCGGCTGCCGCCGTCGGTGACGACCGTTTGCAAAAACAAGCCCAGGGCTACGTCGTCCCCGAAAGCTTCACCCACGGCTCGTCGGCGCAACGCGCGGCGTGGTTCAAGAAGGGCCTGCAAACCGGCGACACCAATCAGTGCGATACGTTTTCAGCCGCGACGCTGTAAGTGGAGAGTTGATGTCGGAGCATGTAGCGGCATGCTCCGACAGCTCGCAACTCAGCGAAAAATCCCGCCCGTCCATGGCAATTGGACCAACGGTTGATTGATCCAAGAAAGCCAGTCGTGGGCAAGGAATTGGGCAAGGTATATTTCGCCGACGAAGCCGGCCCAAATGGCAAAGACGACGGCCGTCGAGACGGCGCCGGCTAGGGCCGCGCCGGAACCGGCCGCGACGCCCGACGGACCGCGGTGGCGGTCGTGACACTGACGGTGGCCCACGGCGGGTCGTCTTGCGGCGCGAGCTGGGTGTTGGCCCCCACCGCCAGCGGCATGCTCGGCGCTGGCTGCAGGCTCACTGTCGGCCCAAGGGTGACCACGTCGGTCAGGCTGGGCACGAAGTCCCCCCGCGGCGCCGGCGGCGCGCTCTTCATCGCCGCCGCGGTTTCCGCGGCCGAGCGCAGGGCCGTGCCGCAGGACTGACAGAAATGGGCCGACGAATCGTTGGCCGCGTGGCACGACTTGCAGAACTTGCGCAGCAGACTGGCACCGCAATCCGTGCAGAACTTCGCCTCGGACGTGTTGGCCCGGTTGCAGTGCAGGCAGATCAAGTGAACCACTGTGTTCCCCAACGACGCGTGTGATGCGCCGGCCGGGTAGCAGAGTGAGGCTCGACCGGCCCACGCTCCATCCAGCGCGAGGATCGTCGCGCATTGCGGGGACGCTTGTAACACCCTGTTCGCGTGGGGCGAGCCGCTCCGGACGTGCTCGAAAACCCGGATGGCCGGCGCGTAGCTCAGGGCCCGTTCACACCACGGGAAGGGTTGCGGATGCCCTAGCGTTCGCGACGCAGCAGCCGGCTGTTGAGCCCGTCGGACAGGCCGAACTCGAACTGCCCCGTTGTCGGCACGCCGTTCAGCGGCACTTTCACGAGGCCACCGCGGGCCTCGATCGCCAGCACCGTGCGTGCCACGCCGACATGGGTGACGGTGAGATAGGGATGGCGTTGCGCATCCCAGGTCACCTGCAGCATGCCGGCCTGCTCGACAAAGGACAACTGCGGTGTCACGTTCTCGGCGCCCGACGCCAGGGCCTGCTCGCGCGACCGACGGGTCGCCAGCACGCGGCCGTCGCGTTGCACGTCGATGCTTGCCAGCGTGCCCGGATGCGGCACGGTGAAGCCGAAGCGTTGCTGCGGCAGGTGGTCCACTTCCTTGCCGGCAAAGCGGTACTCGAGCACTACGCCTTGCTGCGTCGTCAGGCGCAGCAGGTACGGGCCACCGGACGGCGCACGCGGAGTGCCGGTACTGGCCTTCAGCGGGTTCAGGCCCACCTCGCCTGACGCGTCGATCTCGCCGCTGACCAGCAGCAGATCCTGCACCGCCTGCGCGGACAGGGCCACCTCGGTGGCGGCGGAGGCGGCCAGGGTGCGGTCGGCAGGCGTCAGGAAGACCTGCACGCGGCGGTAGTTGTAGTCGGAGAACCAGTCGCCATCGCAATAACTCATCACGTCGTGGCGGCTGGTCGGCCGCGGGTCGACGAAGCGCCGTGCTTCGGCGTCGTAGCCCCAGATGAAGCGGGTGCCCGCGCCCAGCGTCCCATTGGCATACGGATACGACGGGTCCGGCCCCGATGGACTGCCACAAGGCGCGTGCAGCAGGCTGAGGTTGTGGCCCACCTCATGCAGCAGGGTCTCCTTGACCACGGTGGGATTGTTCGGCAAGTCGAAGCCGACAGCGGCATTGCCCGGCCGGAAGCCGACGCCCGACAGGCCGAACGTACGCTTCGGAATGAAGCCGTAGTAGTAGTTGCGCGAGCTGGCGTTCTCCAGCAGATGCAGGTCGTCCAGCTCGTTGAGGATGCGGCTGAAGGCGGTGCTCCATGCGGCTTCGCTGGTTGGCAACGTCGTCACGCCGGCGGACACCAGCGGCACGTGATCCTGCCGCGTCACCTGCGACACCGGCAGGCGCAGGCCGATGAAGGTGTCGGGTGCCGCGACGATCTGTCCGACCGTGCCGCCGATCTGCACCGGCACCGCCGTCAGTGTGATGGCGACACTGCCACCGACGCGCGGCGCAACGGTCACCGCGTTGGCGGCGGCGGGCGTGAGGCGTGGCGTCACCCGCATCCCGGTGCGCACCAGCTCGGGCGGCACGATCACGCTGTAGCTGTCGCTGAAGCTCGGTGCCGCAGGCGCCGCCAGCGGCAGGTTGCCGGTGGGGGCCGCCAATGGCAGTTCCCGCTGCAGCACGCCGTTGGCATCCTCGATGCGCAACACCCCGCTCGGCTTGGCCGCACCGGCCGACGCGGCCACGGCGTTCACCTTGATCAGAACGGAGCGGTTGCCGACCAGCACGAGCTCGGGGTCCTGGCTCGGGAACACCATCGCCTGCGCGAACTCGACGCCGGCGATCGTGACGATCGCCGACGGGGCGGGTGCAGGCGTTGGCGCGGGTGCGGGTGCAGGCGTTGGTGCGGGTGCAGGCGTTGGCGTTGGCGTCGGTGCAGGAGCCGGCGACGGCGCGGGCACCGGTGCGGCCGCCGTCGCCGGTTCGCTGCGATCACTGTCGCCGCCACCACAGCCGATGAGCGCCATCGCAGCGGCGGCCGCGAAGGCCTGGGCCAGCGGCAACGGGATGGATCGCGTGTGAGACGAGTCGCGCATTTCGCAGATGACGAACGGTAGCGTCGGCGAGGACAGCCACCGTACCCGAGTCGCCATCGCGCTGGTGCGCGGTCGCGGGTAACGAGTGTGTCGGAAGCGCGATTGCTCGGCATTTCGGCACGACGGCGGTAACCGCCCGATGCAGGCGCAACCACGCGCGCCCGGCGCGGCGTGACGCAATGCGCGCTACTGGATCGGGCCGTCCAGCCCGCGCGGCACCGGCAGCGCCATGACCTCGATACCCTCGTCGAGCAATTCGGCGCGCTGCTCGGGCGTGGTCTGGCCGCGGATGCCACGTGACGGCTGCTCGCCGTAGTGGATGCGGCGTGCCTCCTCGGTGAAACGAGTGCCGACATCCTCGGTGTGCGCCATCACGTGGCGCACGGCCTGCAGCCAGGCGGCCTGCAGATCGGGCATCGACACGGTGGTCGCGGGCGCCGAGCTGGCGACTGCAGTGGGCCGCGCGTCCACCGGCTGCTCCGGTCGCGACAGGTTCAGGCGCGGTGCACTCGGCATGCGCGTGACGATGCGGTCCGCGCAGAGTGGGCACTCCACCATGCCACGACCATTCTGGCTCATGAAATCGTCGTCGGAGGCGAACCATCCTTCGAAGGCATGGCCATTGGCGCAACGCAGATCGAGCACCTTCATCGTGCCTGCATTATCGCCAACGGCAGCTCAGCCCGGCGTGAACCAATGCAATGGCCAGCTACCTGCACGCCACTTCTGCAGCCACAGCAGCGCGATCATTGTCTTGGCGTCGGTGACCTCGCCGCTGGCGATTGCCGTATCGAGCTCGTTCTCGGTCACCAGAGCCAGGTCGATCAGTTCGCCGTCGTCGAGCCGACGCTCGCCGGCGGTGAGACCGCGCGCGAACCAGATCTCGATGATCTCGGTCGAGTAGGCCATCGCGTTGTGCGTGAGACCGGCACGCGCCCATTCACGCGCGCGATAGCCGGTCTCTTCGGTCAGCTCGCGCTGTGCACAGACCAGCAGCGGCTCGCACGCGTCGATCTTGCCGGCGGGAAACTCGAGCGCCACGCGGCCGATCGGATAGCGGAACTGCCGCTCCATCACGAGCCGCCCGTCGTCGAGAATGGGCACCACCGCCACGGCACCCGGATGCACGACGTACTCACGCGTCGCCGGCCGGCCATCGGGCATGGCCACCGTGTCGCGGCGCACGTCGAGCAGGCGACCCCGGAAGACTTGCTCGCCGTGGACGAAGCGCTCCAGCAGGTGCGTCTCGTCAGCGCCCACCTGCGGCGTCGTCGCGCCACGCGTCGAGGCGCTGTCGTCGTCGCTCAACTGGCCAGGGCCCGGAGGATCGCGTCGCGGCACAGCGCCATCAATCCACCGGGCAGCAGCCCGAGTACGATGACCGCGCCGCCGTTGAGCGCCAGCATCGCGCTGATGCCCTGCGAGCGGGCTTCGATGGCCGGCACGCCCGCGACCGGTGCGTCGAAGTACATCACCTTGATGATGCGCAGGTAGTAGAACGCGCCGATCAACGACAGCACCACGGCGACGATGGCCAGCGTGATGTAGCCCGGCACGTTGGTCGTCACCAGGGCCTGCAGGATGGCCAGCTTGGCATAGAAACCCACCGTCGGCGGCACGCCGGCCAGCGAGAACATGAACAGCGTCATCACCCCGGCCAGCCACGGCGAGCGCCTGGCGAGGCCGGCAAGGTCATTGATCTCCTCGCTCTCGAACCCCTGGCGCGACAGGTACATGATGAGGCCGAAGGTGCCCAGCGTCGTCAGCACGTAGGTGACGAGATAGAACATCGACGAGCTGTAGGCATTGCCAGCCGACAGGGTGTTGCCGGTCACCACGCCGGCGGTCATGCCCAGCAGCATGAAACCCATCTGCGCGATCGTCGAATAGGCCAGCATGCGCTTCAGGTTGCTCTGCGCGATGGCGGCCAGATTGCCGATGACGAGCGAGGCCACCGACAGAACGACCAGCATCTGCTGCCAGTCGACCGCCAGGCCGAGCATGCCCTCGACCAGCAGTCGCATCGTGATCGCAAAGGCCGCCAGCTTGGGCGCCCCGCCGATCAGCAGCGTCACCGCGGTCGGTGCACCGTGGTAGACGTCGGGAACCCACATGTGGAACGGCACCACGCCGAGCTTGAAGGCGAGGCCGGCCACGACGAAGACGATACCGAAGGTCAGCACCGAGGGATTGATCTGACCGCTGTTGATCGCCGTGAAGACCTCGGGGATGTTGAGCGAACGCGTCGCGCCGTACATCATCGACAGACCGTAGAGCAGGAAGCCGCTGGCCAGCGCGCCGAGCACGAAGTACTTCATCGCCGCCTCGGTGGCGATGGGGTGGTCGCGCCGCAGCGCGGTCAGCGCATATAGCGACAGCGTCATCAACTCGAGACCGAGGTAGACGACGAGAAAGTTGTTGGCCGAGGTCATCACCGAGATGCCGAGCAGCACGAACATCGACAGCGTGAAGAACTCGCCCTTCAGCATCTCACGCGAAGCGATGTACGGCTGCGCGTAGGCCATCGTGATGACCATCGCCACGCAGGCAAAGAACGCCAGCGTATGGCCCATCGCGTCGCTGACGACCATGTCCTGCAGACCGTAGGGCACCCTCACGCCTTCGATGAGCCCGAGATGCAGCGCACCGACGACCACGAAGGTCGCCTGAGTCAGCCAGTAGGTGGCGCGGCGCTGCGGGTCGGTCACCCACAGATCGGCAATGGCCACCACGCAGGCCATCGTGAGCAATACGATTTCGGGGTAGACGAGCAGCCAGTTCAGTTCGTTCATGACACGCCCTACGTCATTGCAGCTTGGACTGGGCCACGTGCTTGAGCAGCTCGCCGACCGACACGTTCATCACGTCGGTGAACGGCTTGGGGTAGACGCCCATCCACAGCACGGCAACCGCCAGGATCGCCAGCATCGTGAACTCGCGCGCATTGACGTCGGCCAGCGCCTTGACGTCGGCATTGGCGACGTCGCCGAAGTACACGCGCTTGACCATCCACAGCGTGTAGGCCGCGCCGAACACCAGCGTGGTGGCGGCCAATGCGGCCAGCCAGAAGCTCGTCTTCACCGTGCCCAGAATGACCATCCATTCACCGACGAAGCCGCTGGTGCCCGGCAGGCCACAGTTGGCCATCGCGAACAGCACCGCCAGCGCGGCGAACTTGGGCATGGTGTTGACGACACCGCCGTAGGCCGCGATGTCACGCGAATGGACGCGGTCGTAGAGCACGCCAATGCACAGGAACATCGCGCCCGAGATGAAGCCGTGGCTGATCATCTGAACCAGGCCGCCGGAGACGCCGAGGTCGCTGAAGATGAAGAAACCGAGCGTCACGAAGCCCATGTGCGCGATCGACGAATAGGCGACGAGCTTCTTCATGTCCTGCTGCACCAGCGCGACCAGGCCGATGTACACGACTGCGATCAGGCTCAGCGCGATGATGAACCAGGCCCACTGATGGCTGGCGTCGGGCACGATCGGCAGCGAGAAGCGCAGGAAACCGTAGGCGCCCAGCTTCAACATGATGGCCGCCAGCACCACCGACCCTCCGGTGGGCGCCTCCACGTGCGCGTCGGGCAGCCAGGTGTGCACCGGCCACATCGGCACCTTGACCGAGAATGCGGCGAGGAATGCGAAGAACAGCCACGTCTGCGCGCTCGCGTTCAATGGCAGCTTGTGCCAGCTGAGGATGTCGAAGCTGCCACCCGACTTGTAGTACAGGTACACCAGCGCCACCAGCATCAGCAGCGAGCCGGCGAAGGTGTAGAGAAAGAACTTGAACGCCGCGTAGACGCGCTTCGGTCCGCCCCAGATGCCGATGATGATGTACATCGGGATCAGCGTCGCCTCGAAGAACACGTAGAACAGCAGTCCGTCGAGCGCCGTAAAGACGCCCACCATGATGCCGGACAGGATCAGGAACGCGCCCATGTAGTGATGCACGCGGTCGGTGATCACCTCCCAGCCGGCGATGACCACCACCACCGTCATGAACGCCGTGAGCGGCACGAACCACATCGAGATGCCGTCCACGCCGAGCCGGTAGCGCACGTTGAAGCGGTCGATCCACGGCAGGTCCTCCTGGAACTGCATGGCCGCCGTGGTGACGTCGAAACCGGCGATCAGCGGCAGCGTGACCAGCAGGCCGGCGATGGCGCCGATCAGCGCGACCCAGCGCACCGTTAGCGCGTTGTCGTCGCGGCCGAGCGCGAACAGCAGCGCGCCCACCGCAATGGGCAGCCAGATCGCGACACTCAGAAGACCCATTTGTTGTTCTCCGCCGCAGCGCTCATCGTGCCCACAGAGTGGCCAACGTCGGCCACAGTCGCCAAGTGAGCAGTCCGAACACGCCCAGCAGCATGACCAGCGCATACCAGTACAGGCGCCCGGTCTGCACCAACCGCGTCAGCCGCGCGACCCCGCCCACTACCGCCGCCGAGCCGTTGATCGCGATGCCGTCGATCAAGCCTTGATCGCCACCCTTCCACAAGCCGGTGCCCACGCCACGCGCCGCCGGCGCCAGCAGCCGCTCGTTGATCCAGTCCATGTAGTACTTGTTCTCGAGCAGCACGCGCAGCGGCGACAGCACCTTGTCGAGCGCGGCGGGAATGGCCGGCGCCTTGAGATAGAACACCCAGGCCGTCACCACGCCGGCCAACGCCAGCCAGAACGGCAGCGAGGTCAGGCCGTGCAGCGCCATCGCCAGCGGGCCGTGGAAGCCCTCGGCAAGCGCCTTCATCGCGCCATGGCGCGCGGCGTCGACGACGATCGCATCCTGGAAGAAGTCGCCGAACAGCATCGGTCCGATGGTCATGTAGCCGATCACCACCGACGGGATCGCCAGCAGCACCAGCGGCGCCGTCACCACCCACGGCGACTCGTGCGGCGCGTGGCCATGCCCGTGGTCATGGTCGTCGGGCGCCGGATGCGGCTTGTGGTGGAAGCGCTCCTTGCCGTGGAAGACCAGGAAGTACATGCGGAATGAATAGAACGCGGTGACGAATACACCCGCAGTCACCGCGAACAGCGCGAACTGCGCTCCCGGCAGGTGACTGGCGTGCACCGCCTCGATGATCGAATCCTTCGAGTAGAAACCGGCGAACAGCGGCGTGCCGATCAGCGCCAGGCTGCCCAGCAACGAGGTGATCCACGTCAGCGGCATGTACTTGCGCAGGCCGCCCATGTTGCGGATGTCCTGGTCGTGATGCATGCCGATGATCACCGAGCCGGCCGCCAGGAACAGCAGCGCCTTGAAGAACGCATGCGTCATCAGGTGGAACACGGCCACGGAGTAGGCCGACACGCCCAGGGCCACTGTCATGTAGCCGAGCTGGCTCAGCGTGGAGTACGCGACGACGCGCTTGATGTCGTTCTGGATGATGCCGAGGAAGCCCATGAACAGC
Organism: uncultured Burkholderiales bacterium; assembly: GCA_937871935.1. GTDB lineage: Bacteria > Pseudomonadota > Gammaproteobacteria > Burkholderiales > Burkholderiaceae_C > JAEUPI01. The sequence goes on along the minus strand of CALMQI010000140.1, from coordinate 5,691 downwards.
GCGGTGATCGAGCCGATGACGAGCACGACGTTGAGCGCGGTATCGGACAGCTCGAACAGCGGGCTCATGCGCGCCACCATGAAGATGCCGGCCGTGACCATCGTGGCCGCGTGGATCAGCGCCGAGATCGGCGTCGGGCCTTCCATCGAGTCGGGTAGCCACACGTGCAGCGGGAACTGCGCGCTCTTGCCCATGGCGCCGATGAACAGGCAGATGCAGATCACCGTGATCAGCAGCCAGTCGCTGCCGGGGAAGACCAGCTTGGCCAGTTCGCCGCCCTTGGCGAACGCCTCGGCGTAACTCAGCGTGCCGGCGTAGGTGACGATGAGGCCGATGCCCAGAATGAAGCCGAAGTCGCCGACCCGGTTGACCAGGAAGGCCTTCAGGTTGGCGAAGATCGCCGTCGGCCGCTTGAACCAGAAGCCGATCAGCAGGTAGCTGACCAGGCCCACCGCCTCCCAGCCGAAGAACAGCTGCAGGAAGTTGTTGCTCATCACGAGCATCAGCATCGAGAACGTGAACAGGCTGATGTACGAGAAGAAGCGCTGGTAGCCCGGGTCCTCCTCCATGTAGCCGATGGTGTAGACATGCACCATCAGCGAGACGAAGGTGACGACCGCCATCATCATGGCCGTGAGGCCGTCGACGAGAAAGCCGATCTCCATCTTCAGGCCGCCGACGACCATCCACTGATAGACGGTCTCGTTGTAGCGCGCGCCGTCGACGGCGACCGCCTTCAGCACGATGACCGAGGCGACGAACGAGACCAGCACCCCGAGGATCGTGGCCACATGCGCCCCGCGGCGGCCGACGACACGCCCGCCCAGGCCGGCGATGACCGAACCGACCAGCGGCGCCAGGGCGATGGTGAGCAGCAGGTTCTGGGAGAGGGTTGCGGCCATGTTGTTGTTGTGCTCCCCGGAGTTCAGCCCTTGAGCGCGTCGAGATCCTCGACGTCGATGCTGGCGCGGTTGCGGAACAGCACCACCAGGATCGCCAGGCCGATGGCCGACTCGGCCGCCGCCACCGTGAGGATGAAGAAGACGAACACCTGGCCGGCCATGTCGCCCAGATAGTGGGAGAAGGCGACGAAGTTCAGGTTGACCGCCAGCAGCATCAGCTCGATCGCCATCAGCAGCACGATCAGGTTGCGGCGGTTCAGGTAGATGCCGACCACCGAGATCGCGAACAGGATGCCGCCGAGCGACAGATAGTGACCCAGCGTGACCGGCCCGAACGAGAAGTTCATGGCTTGGCCCCCGAGGCCGCGTCGGCAGGCGGCACCGGCCGTGGCTCGACCACCGGCTTCATCGGCACGATGCGCAGGCGATCGGCCTTGCGGGCGCGCACCTGCTCGCTTGGGTCGATGTAGCGGCTGTCCTTGCGCCGGCGCAGCGTCAGCGAGATCGCCGACACGATGGCCACCAGCAACAGCACCGCGGCGATCTGCAGCGGATAGAGGTACTGCGTGTAGATCGCGATGCCCAGCACCTTGGTGTTGCCGAGCTTGGCAGCAGCCGAGGTCACGGCGGGAGCCTGTCGCACGTCGAAGCCATTGGTCAGCACGAGTGCCATCTCCAGGGCGATCAGCGCACCGACCAGGCCGGCCAACGGCAGCACGTGCCAGAAGCCTTCGCGGAAGCGATCGCTGTTGATGTCGAGCATCATCACGACGAACAGGAACAGCACCATCACCGCACCGACGTACACCAGCACCAGCGCGATGGCCAGGAATTCGGCGCGCAGCAGCATCCACACGCAGGCCGCACTGGCGAATGCCAGCACCAGGAACAGGGCAGCGTGCACCGTGTTGCGCGCAGTGATCACCATCACCGCCGCGAACAGCAGCACGGCCGAGAACAGGTAGAAGAGCGCGCTGGTGGTGTTCATGGTTGTGGTGGAGTCGGGCGTCGCGGACCGGGGGCCTCGCGCTCAGCGGTACCTGGCATCGGCGGCCCTGGCTGCGGCGATCTCGGATTCGTAGCGATCGCCCACCGCGAGCAGCATGTCCTTGGTGAAGTACAGGTCGCCCCTCTTTTCGCCGTGGTACTCGAAGATGTGCGTCTCGACGATCGAATCGACCGGGCAGCTCTCCTCGCAGAAGCCGCAGAAGATGCACTTGGTCAGGTCGATGTCGTAGCGCGTGGTGCGGCGCGTGCCGTCGTTGCGCACGTCGCTCTCGATCGTGATGGCCAGCGCCGGGCAGACCGCCTCGCACAGCTTGCAGGCGATGCAGCGTTCCTCGCCGTTGTCGTAGCGACGAAGCGCGTGCAGGCCGCGGAAGCGCGGCGACAGCGGCGTCTTCTCTTCCGGGAACTGGATGGTGATCTTCTTCTGGAAGAAATGCCGCCCTGTGAGCCGCATGCCCTTCAGCAACTCCAGCAGCAGGAAGCTGGTAAAGAAGTCCTTCATCGAGGTGGCGGTGGACATGGTACGGCTCGGTTCACTTCCAGATGTTGAAGGGCGTCTGCATCCACAGGCCCACCACCACCAGCCAGACCAGCGTGATCGGTATGAAGATCTTCCAGCCCAGCCGCATGATCTGGTCGTAGCGGAAGCGCGGGAACGTGGCGCGCACCCACAGGAACATCGTGACGACGACGAAAGTCTTGCCGAACAGCCACAGCCAGTCCCACAGCCACATCGTGTTCTGGATCCAGGCCGGCGTGCTCATGCCCAGCAGCGAGAAGCTGATCGGCGCGGTCCATCCGCCGAGGAACATGGTGACCGCGAGCACCGAGACGAGCCACATGTTGGCGTACTCGGCGAGGAAGAACATCGCGAACGCCATGCCCGAGTACTCGATCATGTGGCCGGCGACGATCTCGGACTCGCCCTCGACCACGTCGAACGGGTGCCGATTGGTTTCGGCCAGACCGGAGATGAAGTAGACGACGAAGATCGGCAGCAGCGGCAGCCAGTTCCACGACAGGAACGTGGCGCCCATGTCGGCGAAGTAGCCGCGTGCCTGGCCGAGCACGATCTCCGACATGTTGAGTGTGCCGCTGACCATCAGCACCACGACCAGCGCGAAGCCCATCGCGATTTCGTAGCTGACCATCTGTGCCGACGCGCGCAAGGCGCCGAGGAAGGCGTACTTCGAGTTCGAGGCCCAGCCGGCGATGATGACGCCGTAGACCTCGAGCGAGGCGATCGCCATCACGAAAAGCAGACCCGCGTTGATGTTCGACACCGCCACCTCGGGGCCGAACGGCACCACCGCCCAGGCCGCCAGCGCCGGCATGATGGTCATCACCGGTCCGAGGAAGAACAGGCCCTTGTTGGCCGCGCTCGGGCGGATGATCTCCTTGAAGACCAGCTTCACCGCGTCGGCAATCGGCTGCAGCAAGCCGAACGGGCCGACCCGGTTGGGACCCGGGCGAATCTGCGTGAAGCCGATGCCCTTGCGCTCCCACAGCGTCAGGTACGCGACGCAGCCCATCAGCGGCAGCACGAGCGCGATGATCTTGAACAGGCTCCACGCCACGTCCAGCGTCATCGTCCAGCCCTGCTGGCCGAGCCAGCCGACGCCGTATTCGTTGATCGTTGCGAGCATCGTCATCGACCTCAGCGCACCGCATCGACGCTGATCGCGCCGAACATCGGGCCCAGCGACGCGGTCGCTGCGTGGCCCGCCCCCACTCGCACGGCGCTCGGCGCCAGCGACGGGTCTTCGCGCGCCGGCAACTCGGTACTGGCCCCGCCCTGACTGACACGTACACGCGCATGCGCACCGAGCCCGAGTTGCGCCCACACCGCGCTCGGCAGGGCGACCACCGGAACGCGTGCGTCGACGGTGGCCTGCAGCGGCGCCGAACGACGCACCAGCGCGTCGGCGCTGTAGATCGGCACGTCGGCCACCCGCTCCAGGCCACGCAACGCAGGCGCCGGGGCGCTCGCAGCGACTGACGGCTCGTTCGACAGTCGCGTGGCGGCGGGCGCGCCGGCCAATGCCTCATCGCGCACTTGCTCTGCCGTTTCGTATTCGAAGCCATCGAGACCCAGCAGATTGCCGAGCACCCGCAGCACCTTCCAGGCCGGGCGTGCATCGGCGAACGGCTTGACGACGCCGTGGAAGCTCTGCACCCGGCCCTCTGCATTGACGAAGGTGCCGGCGGTCTCGGTGAACGGAGCCACCGGCAACAGCACGTCGGCATTGTCGACAGCGGCGTCGCGGAACGGCGTCATCGCGACCACCAGGCCGGAGCCCTGCAGCGCGGCGCGTGCCGCGGCCGGGTCGGCGGCGTCGTGCGCCGGCTCCACGCCGAGCAGCAGCAGCGCCTTCATCGGCTTGGCCAGCATCGCGCCGGCATCCTTGCCGCCCGGGCCCGGCATCGCGTCGACCCACTGCGCGCCGACGCTGTTGGCAGCCTCGCCGAGATAACCCACGGTGGCGCCGCACTGCGCGGCAATCCAGTGCGCCAGGGCGAGCAGCTGGCTCGCCTGCGGATGCTGCGCCGCCGCGTTGCCGAGCAGCACCGCCTTGCGTTCACCCGACAGCAGCAACTCGGCGGCCGCCTTGGCTGACTCGGTGGCAGTGCCGCTGATCGGCGCGGTGATGGCCTTGGCCGCGGCCACCGCTGACGCGATGTCGGCCAGGCTCTGTGCCCACGCGCTCGGCGCTGCCGTGAGCGCGAGCGACACCGGCATCGCCCAGTCGTCGTGCAGGGCATGCAGGCTGATCAGCTTACCGCCGCGGCGCACCGCCTGGCGCAGGCGCAGAGCGAACAACGGATGGTCCTTGCGCAGGAACGAGCCGACGACAAGCGCGCGGTCGAGCGTCGACAGCGTCGCGATCGGGGCGCCGAGCCAGCGTGCGCTGCCCTTGGCGGCGCGATTGGCGAAATCGCTGTGGCGCGTACGGTGGTCGATGTTCTGGCTGCCTAGGCCACGCACCAGCTTGCCCAGCAGGTGCAACTCCTCGAGCGTGCCGTGCGCCGAACCGATGGCGCCGATGTCCTTGACGCCGTGCTCGGCCTTGAGGCGCTTCAGCGCGTCGGCCACGTAGTTGAGGGCCACGTCCCAGCTCACCGCCTGCCATTGACCACCCTGCTTGATCATCGGCGACTTCAGTCGCGAATCGGCGTTCAGCGCCTCGTAGCTGAAGCGGTCGCGGTCGGCGATCCAGCATTCGTTGACCGCTTCGTTCTCGAGTGGCACCACGCGCATCACGCGGTCAGCCTTGACCTGCACCACCAGGTTGGCGCCGGTGGAGTCGTGCGGGCTGATGCTCTGGCGGCGCGCCAGTTCCCAGGTGCGGGCGCTGTAGCGGAACGGCTTGCTGGTGAGCGCGCCGACGGGGCAGATGTCGATCATGTTGCCCGACAGTTCGCTGTCGACCGTGCGCCCGACGAAGGTGGTGATCTCGGAATGCTCGCCGCGATGCTGCATGCCGAGCTCCATGACGCCCGCGACCTCTTGCCCGAAGCGCACACAGCGGGTGCAGTGGATGCAGCGGCTCATCTCCTCCATCGAAATCAGCGGGCCGACGTTCTTGTGGAACACCACGCGCTTTTCTTCGGTGTAGCGCGAACTGGACGCGCCGTAGCCCACCGCCAGGTCTTGCAACTGGCATTCGCCGCCCTGGTCGCAAATCGGGCAGTCAAGTGGATGATTAATAAGGAGAAACTCCATAACCCCCTTCTGCGCGTCGATCGCCTGCGCGGAATGGGTGTGGACCTTCATGCCGTT